>DATNHZ010000216.1:0-2776 GCA_035604655.1 Steroidobacteraceae bacterium
TCTCCCTCACGATGTCGGCGACGTTGCGACCCTCCTGACCCGGCTCCCGCTCACGGATGAACCAAGCGTTCTCCGCGAAGCGGCAGGCGTCGAGAAACAACGGCACGCCGAATCGGTCACACACAGCGCGCGCTCCCCGGATGTTCTCCAGAGAGACGGGCTGGCCGCCACCCGAGTTGTTGGTCACAGTGATGAACACTGCGGGGACGTGCTCGGCACCGCGGTCGTCGAGAAACCGCTCGAGCGCGGCGAGGTCAATGTTCCCCTTGAACGGGTGCACAGTGGACGGCTCGCGGCCTTCGGGGATCACGAGATCGACGGCCTCCGCGCCGGAGTACTCGATGTTGGCACGCGTCGTGTCGAAATGCGTGTTGTTTGGGACCGCCTTGCCCGGGCCGCCGATCACCGTGAACAGGATGTTCTCGGCCGCCCGGCCCTGGTGGGTCGGGATGACGTGCTCGAAGGGAAACAGGGTGCGCACAGCGTCGAGGAAGCGAAACCAAGACGGCGAGCCGGCGTAGCTCTCGTCGCCATGCTGGATCGCGGCCCACTGGTCGCGCGACATCGCACCCGTGCCCGAGTCCGTGAGCAGGTCGATGAGGACGTCGGCGGCGTGCAAGCCGAACAGGTTCATCCCGGCGGAAGCGAGTGCCGCGCGCCGTTCGTCCTCGGTGGTCAGCCGCAGCGGCTCGACCGAGTGAATCCGAAACGGCTCGATGATCGTCCTAAAGGCCATGCCGATCTTCCCCGGCTTCGGTGGACGCGCTCGCCGAGGACTTCGCCGACTCGGCGGCGAAGTCCTCGGCTGCCTGAGACCTCGGCCCGGTGGACATCACGTGCCGACACCGGCAGCCGATAAGCGATTCGGCGTCCCCGCGCTTCCACGATGAGCGCGCGGCAGCGGACGGCGGCGGATGGTTTTCGGAGCGGCCGTGACTGCCCAATCAGCGACGCAGGGGCCGACGGTGGACTCGCATGATCATCGTGCCCCGCGGCGAGCGGCAGGGTGCACGATCGTGGCTCCCTCCGTCGGGTAGAGGAGGGACTCGTGCTGGTCGTCCCAGCGGACGCGGAAGTGGACGTGTCCACCCGCACCGAGCACCTCGACGATCCGGCCCCGTTTGGCCGGCCTTCCCGGCAGCCCGTTGACCTCGACGTAGTCGCCGACGCGTGCAGCTTCGGTTGTGACGGTATCGCTCACGGTTCGCCTCCTTGTGGTTGCGAGGATCGAACCACGCCCCCGGAGCGCTCGCATCGGGGTGGCTCCCAGAGCGCACGTGGCGAACTACGGAACGGACCGCGTGGTGCTGTCAAGCAGCGCTGCTCGGCCGGGGTGCACCCAGAGCGCCACGAACGTTCTCAAATCGAAGCCGACGAGATCGCCGATCTTGGCGTCGCGCGCCGCTCGGCAGAGTCCGACTGCCGCCTCGGCCGACAGGGCCTTGCTTCCGGTCCGGGCAAGCGATACGGTCAGGACCCACCCGCGCGAGCGCGGTCGGCCGGGCTCGCGCCGCGTCTGACACCGACATACAGGGCAAAGGAGAGGCATGCTGTTGGAATCCGTCGAGTACGTCTGCCCGGAGTCGGTCGATGAGGCCCTCCGCGCACTGGGCGCCGTTGACGGTGCCGCGGTGTTGGCCGGCGGGCAGAGCCTGCTGAACGTCTTGAAGAACCGCGTGGCGAGCGTCGAGGTGCTGGTCGACATCAGTCGCCTGCCGGAACTGCGGACGATCGAGCGGGGCGCCGATGGCTCGCTCGCAGTCGGCGCATGCGTCACCTACGACGAGCTCGATCGGTCGGCCGACGTCCGCCAGGGGCACAAGGTGCTCGCCGATGTCGCCGGTCACATCGAGGACCAGCAGATTCGCAACCGGGGCACGATCGGCGGCAACTGCTGCCTCGGCGACCCGACCAACAACCTGCCACCGCTGCTGATCGCGCTCGGCGCCACGATGAACATCCAGGACGCGTCAGGGATCCGCCAGGTCGCGGCAGAAGAGTTCTTCTTCGCCTTCTTCTCGACCGCGGTCGAGCAGGGCGAGATCCTGCGCAGCATCACAATTCCGGCGATCGCGCCCGGCGCTGGCGTCGGCTACCAATCGCTCGCGGTCGCCGCAGACTCGAAGGCGATCGTGCGAGCGTCAGCCTACGTCCGCGCCAACGGGACGATCGAGGATGCGCGCGTCGTGCTCTCCGTCGTGGGCCCGCGGCCGATTAGGCACACCGGCATGGAGGGACGGCTGCGGGGCGCGGCCGCGACTCCCGAAGCGGTGGCGGCGGCAAGCGAAGCGATCGGCGATGACATCGCTCCCGTGAGCGATTCCCACGGCAGCGCCGACTACCGGCGCCGCATGGCGCGCGTCGTCGCGCGGCGCGCGGTGAACGAGGCAATCGCGAGGGGAGTACCACGATGAGCGACTCCGGAACGGCCCACCCGATGGTGGTGACGATCAACGGCGAGCGCTACGAGCGCACCGTGCTCGCACGCCAGTTGCTCGTCCACTTTCTCCGCGACACGCTCGGTCTGCGCGGCACACACATCGGCTGCGACACCGGGAACTGCGGTGCCTGCACGATCATCTGCGACGGCAAGCTGATCAAGAGCTGCATGATGCTCGCCGTGCAGGCCGACGGCGCCGAGATCGAGACGGTGGAAGGGCTCGCAGAGGATGGAGAGCTGACAGCGCTCCAGAAGGCCTTCAACGAGCACCACGGCCTGCAGTGCGGGTACTGCACCCACGGCATCCTGATGTCGGCCACCTATCTGCTGCGCCGC
>DATNHZ010000217.1:0-2881 GCA_035604655.1 Steroidobacteraceae bacterium
AGGTCATCATGACTGTCGGAGGTCGACGGGCGTCTAGAAGCGCCGGCCGCCGTAGCCGCCACCGCCGCCGCCACCGTAACCACCGCCGCCGCCGCCGTAGCCGCCGCCACCGCCGCCCCGCGGGCCGCCGTAGCCGCCGCCACCGCCCGGACGCGGACCACGTGACGGACGCTCCTGGGCTTCGTTCACACGCAGCGGACGGCCGCCCATGTTGAAACCGTTCATCTGCGCGATCGCGGTCTGGGCGTCGGAGCTCGACATCTCCACGAAACAAAAGCCGCGCGGGCGGCCCGTCTCGCGATCATTGATGAGCTTCACCGACTCCACCTTGCCGTGCTTTTCAAACAGGGAGCGAACTTCGTCTTCAGTCGCAGAAAAGGGCAGGTTGCCTACGTAAATGGTCGTCATCGAAACGTCTCACTCGCTCAGGCGTGCCCTCGGCCGAAGCCTCGGTGCATCGCGGTCCTCAACCCCGGACCGATGTGTGACCCCGGCATACGCAATAGCACGTACGCCCGCGGCGGCATCGGCCCGAACCGTAGGTCGTCTGCTGATCAACTCGTGCGGGCCAATCGGAGAGATGTCGGCAGGAGGAACACTTTCTTTAAGGACCGACGCAAACGCCCGTCAAAGAAGATTCGGCGAAAACAACCGCCGCCGATCCTACGCGGTCCAACCGGGAGGCGCAATTTCAGCCATAAAGATCAATGACTTTGGCAATGCAGTGCACAAAAAAATCATCGTTGTGGCCTACCCGCAACAATCATGACTGGGGCTCTGGCGCAGGTTTTGTCGCCGGGCCAATCACTTAGGGCGGGCGGGCGGCGGTCGGTCAGGTGGCTAGATCGCCGTCTGGCTCGAGATAGGCATAGCCATGGAGCTCGGCCTCGTAGAACCGCTTCAGCCGCTGGCTTTCAGGAACCGACAGCCGGTTCTCCCGCACCGCCCGCTCGCAGTCGCGCGCCAGGCGCGGGTACAGCTCGTCGGTGTCATATTCCATGTAGCCGAGCACCTGGAGCGCCGTGTCGCCCTTGACCGTCTCCTCGATCCACCAGCCGCCGTCCTCGAGAAGCCGGATGTGCACGACGTGGGTGTCGCCAAACAGGTTGTGCAGGTCGCCGAGCGTCTCCTGATAGGCACCCACCAGGAACGCCGCGAGATAGTAATCCTCGGCGTTTCGCAGCTCGTGGACCTCGAGCGTGCGCTTCGTTTCCCGCAGCGAGACGAAGCGGTCGATCTTGCCGTCGGAGTCGCAGGTGATGTCGGCGAGCACCGCGTTGCGGTTGGGCCGCTCGCCGAGCCGGTGGATCGGCATGATCGGGAACAGGTGCCCGATCGCCCACGAGTCCGGCAGCGACTGGAACACCGAGAAATTGCAGAAGTAGATGTCCGACAGGATCGTCTCGAGCCCCTCGAGCTCCTCGGGGATTGACTCGAGGCGACGGCACAGGTCGCGGATGCGGGCACAGGTGGCCCAGTACAGGCGCTCGGCGAGGCCCCGGAACTCGAGGCTCAGGTACCCGAGGTTGAACATCTGCAGCGCCTGCTCGCGCGCCTGCAGCGCGTCGTGCCAGCAGTCGACCAGGCGCCGCTCGCTGACCGAACGGTAGGCGTCGAACAGATCCCGGACCGGCTGCGGGATCTCGCGGGTGTCGCGGAACTCCTCCTCGAGGCGGTTGGCGACCCGGAACTGGTCGAGCGCGCTGGTGCCGAGCACGTTGAACACCAGCACCGAGTGGTGCGCGGCGATGGCCCGGCCGGATTCGCTGATGATCGTCGGGTGCGGCAGGCCCCGCTCGTTGCAGACACTCGCGATCCGGTACACGACATCGCCCGCGTACTCGTTGAGGGTGTAGTTCATCGAGGATTCGTAATTGGTGCGGCTGCCGTCGTAATCGACACCCAGCCCGCCGCCGATGTCGATGTACTCGAGCCCGGCGCCCAGGAGCTGCAGCTCCGCATACACGTGCGCGAGCTCGGTGACGCCGTCCTTGACCCGGCGGATGTCCTGCAGCTGGGAGCCGATGTGACAGTGCACGAGCTTCAGGCAGTCGAGCATGTCGTGCTGGCGCAGCACTTCGACGAGCTCGAGGATCTCGGTGATGAACAGGCCAAATTTCGATTTCTCGCCCGCCGACTCGCGCCAGCGGCCGGCGCCCTCGGCGGCGAGCTTGACGCGCACGCCGATATTCGGCCGCACGCCGTACTTCTGGGCATGGCGCAGAATCAGGCCGAGCTCGACGAAGTTCTCGACCACCGGAACGATCTTGCGGCCGAGCTTGGCCGCGAGCACCACGGTCTCGATGTAGCTGTCGTCCTTGAAGCCATTGCAGATGATCAGCCGGTCCGGCGCGTCCTCGGTCATCCCGATGACGACGAGCAGCTCCGGCTTCGAGCCGACCTCGAGCCCGAAGCCGAATTCCTTGCCGCTGCGGTAGACCTCCTCGACGACGAGGCGCTGCTGGTTGACCTTGATCGGGAATACCGCCGCGTAGCGGCCGCGGTACTCGTTCTCGGTGATCGCCTGCGCAAAGGCGTCGTTCAGGCTGCGCAGGCGGTGCGCGATGATGTCCGAGAAGCGGATCACGACCGGTGCCGTGAGGTCGCGGGCCTTGAGGCCCTCGACGACGTCGAGCAGGTCAATCTCCCGGTCGGCGCGCTGGTCGGGCCTGACGACCACGTGCCCGGCGTCGTTGACGCCGAAGTAGCCGCTGCCCCAGGCATCCACCTGATAAAGCTGGGCCGAGTCGGAGACCTTCCAGCCGAGCGGGGCGGTGAACCGGGGCGCGGGACTGTTCAACGTGGCTGCCTCAGCGCGAGCTTGGGAACGCGCGCACGATAGCAAAACGCGCCGGCATGTAAATGAGTCAGCGCCGTTCCG
>DATNHZ010000218.1:0-2135 GCA_035604655.1 Steroidobacteraceae bacterium
AAGCCGCGACTGGCGTCCCATGCACCACGACAAGGACTTCGCGGTCGAGCGCAACGGAGTGAAGAACATCTTCATCAACACGCCGAACAATGCCGCCTGGTTCGAGCGCTATGTCACCGACTGGAGCGGGCCCAAGGGACGGCTGGGCCGGATGAAGTTCAGGATGAAAACGTCCGTATACCCGGGCGACGAGATGAGCTTCTCGGGACGCGTCGCGCGCGTGTCGACGGACGATACGGGGTGCCACTGGGTCGATCTGGAACTGGCGGTCTCAGTGGCCGGCGTGGTGACCACCGAGTGCCAAGCCCGCCTGGCGCTGCCCGGTGGCGAGGCCGATAACCCGTGGCGACGCAAGACCCAGAACTGGAAGCCGTGATGGCGGTGCGTCCACCCCTCCATTCAAGTCTGAGGGAATCAAGTCCATGGATCTGAATTTCAGTGAAGAACAGCAGATGCTGAGGGCGACGACGCGCGACCTGTGCAGCGCCAACTGCGGCGCGGACGTGGTCAGGTCGATGGAGAATGACTCGATCGGGGTCCCGGTCGAGCTGTGGCAGCAGATGCAGGAGATCGGCCTGCTGGGGATCATGCTGCCCCCGGAGCTAGGCGGCATGGGCCTCAACATGCTGGACTGTGCGGTGATCTACGAGGAGCTCGGGCGAGTCCTGGCCCCGGGCCCGCATTTTTCCAGCGCAGTCATGAGCGCCTCGGCGATCCGTCGCGGGGGCAGCGAGGCCCAGAGGGAACTCCTGCGAGCCGTCGGTACCGGCGAGGCAATCATAGTGCCCGCGTGGCTCGAGCCGGGCGGCGGCTTCGGCCCGGAGGGCGTGCAGCTCAGCGCGGTGCGTACGCCGGACGGCTACCAGCTCAACGGCGTCAAACGTCATGTATTCCACGCGAAAGCCGCACAGCGCCTGTTGGTCCTGGCGCGCTGCGCGGCAGCACCGGAGGCGATCGACCTGTTTCTCGTCGAGGCAGACGCGCCGGGAGTTGCGTTCGAGCAGCAGAAGTCGATGGCGTCCGACACGCAGTACAGGGTCATGTTCGACGACGTACCGGCAGCTGCGACGCAGCGGGTCGGCGCCGAGCATAGCGGGTGGAAGACCTGGCAAGACGCCATGTACGACGGAATCATCCTGCTCGCGGCCTTTGCGGCAGGCGGTGCCGAGCGCGCGCTGGAGATGACCGTGCAGTACTCCAAGGACCGCGAGCAGTTTGGCAAACCGATAGGCGCCTTCCAGTCGCTGGCGCACTACATGGCCGACGCGGCACCGGTGGTGGAGGGCGCGAAGATCCTGGTCTATGAGGCGGCCTGGGCGCACGCCACCGGCAAGGACGTCAGGCGCCTGGCACCGATGGCCAAGCTGTACGCCTGCAAAGCCTTCCGCGACGTCACTGCGATGGCCCAGCAGGTCCACGGCGGCATAGGTTTCACGCTCGAGTACGACATTCAGCTCTATTACCGCCGCGCGAAGCAGCTGCAGATGAACTGGTGGGACTCCCGCTACCTCGAGGAACTCATCGCCGCCGACGTGCTCGACCGGGATGCGGCGCGGACGGTCCCGGACCCGTTTTCGGTACCGAGCGCCGGCACTGGCATCCAGTGTCGGAGCAGCTCGGTGGTTTCGATGCGGAGGAATGATGCCTGAGCCCAACGAAGCTGCGGCGGTGCATGCCGGCGCCGGCAAAGACGCGCTCGCCGGCATCAAGGTCCTGGACTTTGGACAGATGGTGTCCGCGCCTTACTGCGCCAAGCTGTTCAGTGACTTCGGCGCCGACGTGATCAAGGTCGAGCCGCCCGAGGGCGAGAGCTCGCGCCGCTGGGGCACGGCGCGCTTCGGCGCCGCCGGCGACACGAGTGGCCTGTTCCTGGCGCTCAACCGCAACAAGGCGGCGATCACGCTCGACCTCAAGTCGCCCGAGGGGGCCGCCGCGGTCGACGCGCTCGTACGCGAGGCGGACGTCGTGATGGAGAGCTTCAAGCCCGGCGTCGCCGACCGCCTCGGCATCGGCTACGAGCAGCTGCGCGCGATCAAGCCGGACCTCGTCTACGTCAGCGTCTCGGGCTTCGGCCAGAACGGGCCGCTGCGTGAGGCGCCCGGCTACGACCAGCTGCTGCAGGCGTTCTCCGGCCA
>DATNHZ010000219.1:0-2999 GCA_035604655.1 Steroidobacteraceae bacterium
CTGTGCGCCTCGGCCTCGATCGGCAACGACACGCGCGGCATTTACGAGCCGATCCACGGCTCGGCGCCGGACATCGCCGGCCGCGGGATCGCCAATCCCTATGCCACGATCCTGTCGGCGGCGTTGCTGCTGCGGCACTCGCTCGGCCTCGAGCGCGAGGCCCGTGCGCTCGAGGCAGCCGTGATCGGCGCGCTCACCGCGGGCGTGCGGACCGCCGACCTGAGTCCCAAGGGCGCGCCGGCCTCGACGCGCGCCGCGGGCGAGGCGGTGCTCGCGCGGCTGTAGCGCGCGGCTCTGCGAGGCCGGACCTAGCGGGCTGCGAGGGCGCGATCGAGCCCCGCACGCAGGTCCGCCACGAGGTCGGCGGCCGACTCGATGCCGACTGAGAGGCGCAGCAGGCTCTCGCTGATGCCTGCGCGGGCGCGGGCCTGCGGCTCCATTGCCGCGTGCGTCATCGTCGCCGGGTGAGCAATCAGGCTCTCGACGCCGCCGAGCGACTCGGCGAGCGAGAAGAGCCCGAGACCCTCGACACAGGCGCGCACGCCATCCACGCCGTTGACCACCTCAAAACTCACCATCGCACCGAACGCACGCTGCTGGGCGGCGGCGATCGCGTGCCCGGGATGATCCGGCAGGCCGGGGAAGTGGACCCGCACCACCGCCGGGTGGGCGACCAGCATCGCGACGACGGCCTCGGCGTTGGCCGCGTGCAGCGCGAGACGTGCGTGCAGCGTGCGCAGGCCGCGCAGCGTCAGGAAGCTGTCGAACGGCGCGCCCGTGAGGCCGAGGCAGTTGGCCCACCACGTGAGCTCCTCGTGCAGGGTCTGCGTCCCGGCCACCACTGCGCCCCCGACGACGTCGCTATGGCCATTCAGATACTTGGTTGTCGAGTGCACGACGAGATCGGCACCGAGCGCGAGCGGCTGCTGCCAGACCGGCGACAGGAAGGTGTTGTCGACCGCGACGAGAGCCCCGCCCGCACGCGCGAGCGCGCTCGCACGGGCGAGATCGGTGATCCTGAGCAGCGGATTCGACGGAGTCTCGAGCCACACGAGCCGCGGCTTTTGCGCCAGCGCCTCGGCCAGCGCCTCGAGATCGGTCGGGTCGATGAACGCGACGTTGAGCATGCCGTGGCGCGCGAGCGCGCTGAACAGCCGGAAGGTTCCGCCGTAGCTGTCCTGCGGGGCGAGCACGAGCTCACCGGACCGGCACAGGTGGGCAACCAGCGTCACCGCCGCCATCCCGGACGAAGTCACGACCGCTCCGGCACCACCCTCGAGGTCGGTCAGCGCCGCCGCGAGCGAATCGCGCGTCGGGTTTCCCGAGCGCGAGTAGTCATAGACCGGCTTCGCACCGAACTCGCGGAACGAGAACGTCGTGGTCAAGTGGATCGGCGGGACAACCGCATTGAACTGGCTGTCCGAGTCGAGCGCGGCACGGACGGTGCGTGTGCGGGAATCGGCGGATCCGGTCATCGTAAGGCTCCTACGGGGGCGATGATGCGCGACTGGCAGAGGTTCCGGTGCGTCGGAGCGACGTTGTTGCGGTAGACCGACTCGAGGCCGCGCCGCGTCTCGGCCGGACGGCGCGCCGCACGCAGCTTGCTGTCGGCGAGCATCACGAATCGTGGCTCGCGCGCGGTGATCGCGCGCGGACTCACGCATTTATTCGGCTGAAGGACGGACATCGGCACTCCCGGGTACTCGACTGGGCCGACTCCCGAGCCGCCGAAGGCGGAACCGGCGCAGGCACGGCAATGCCGTGGCGCCGGAAACCATCTACCGGACCCGGAATTCGGGCCCGCAGGAGTTGGCACCTTCACGCTGGGCGCAGGTTGCCCCGGCTTCAAAGGGCCAGTCCCTCAGCCGGTCTAGATGGGCAGCATGAGTCTACGGAGCTGCGCCGCAGTGCGTCAACAACGCCCCAGTCCTGGCCCGATCGACTCGGTGAGCATCTCCCCGCCTTTTCCGTCCGTGCGGCGATCGGCCGATATGCGTCGTGCGGCGGAGCAGTGCGCCGACCACTGCGCACGCGACAGCGTGGCGGTAAAAAGCGCTGCGGCGCTGCGACTTCCACATATTGCGGCGTTGCCAAATCGGCGCAGTCTGATGCAGCGACATTGAGGGAAGTGTGACGCGAGCAATTGCATCGCGTGCACCGAACATGACCGGGAGAGCACTCATGACTGACATCACTGTCACCAAGGTTTTCAAGGCTGACGACCGCACGATGCCGGTGTTCGAGGAAGCCGAGCGCATGCTCAGGCGCATCCGGGACCGGGCGTTCGCGCTGTCGAGTGACCGCGAGTTCGCCGAGGGAAGGCCGCTCGATGACTGGCTGGCTGCAGAGCGCGATTTCGGCTGGCCCGCCGCGGAATTTGCAGAGCACGACAAGGACTATGCCCTGTCGGTCGCCCTGCCTGGGTTCGAGCCGACCGAGATTGTCGTGACCGCGACACCCCGCGAACTGGTCGTGTCTGCCAAGACGACGACGCGCAGCGACGCGAGCAAGGCAAAGGACACGCAGATACGCTGGTCGGAGTTTCGCAGCAACGACGTCTATCGGCGGATCGGGCTGCCAGGCGAGGTCAACGTCGACAAGGTCGTCGCGACGCTCAAGAACGGTGTGTTGCTGGTCGTTGCACCGAAGCTTCAGCAGCAGACGAAACCGGTGCCCGTGAAGGCTGCCGCATAACTGCCGCAGGCGGATGGGTCAATGGGCGGCGCCACGCGCGGCGCCGGCTGAGGCGGGCGCACGTGGCGCTCTCAAGCGAAGGGGCGCATATCATGCTGGTCGGTGAAATCTGCAATCGGAACGCGGTCGTGGTTGCTGCTGACGCAGATCTCGTCACTGCCGCGCAGCTCATGCGAGCCCAGCACGTCGGGTTCCTGGTGGTCACGGAAAACGGCGCCGAGCGCAGCACGCCGCTTGGCGTGCTGACTGACCGCGACATCGTCGTCGAGGTCGTGAGCAAGGGAGTCGATCCGCTGCAGCTCAAG
>DATNHZ010000220.1:0-3895 GCA_035604655.1 Steroidobacteraceae bacterium
GAGCCACGTCGTGGCCAAGCACCGCCGCGGTGCCCGCGGTCGGCGCGATGAATCCGGCGATGATCCGCATCGTGGTCGTCTTGCCGGCGCCGTTCGGCCCGAGGAAACCGAGGATCTCGCCCGCAACGGCGCGGAAGCTGAGATCGCTGACGGCGACGACGTCGCCGTAGTGCTTGGTGAGCCCGCTGACTTCGATCATACGGTCGCCTATGACCCGGAATGGCGGCGCCGGTTCCCGAGCCCGTCGGCGCGGTCCGCGATTTTGCAAAAGCCGCCGCGGCCGCGCAATGCCCAAGGATCGCGCGGCGGACGCGAACGCCGCGCACGCCGAGGCAGTCTACGGGCATGATGAGGCCTGCGTATCGGAATCGGAGGTCCCGGTGGCGAGGCAGTCGCGGCCAACCAGCACGGCGTTGCCCGGCGCGGCGGCCGGGCCGCAGCTCGTCTGGGATCTGCCGCTGCGAGTCAGCCACTGGGGACTCGTGCTGACCGTCACGGGCTCGTTCGTGACCCATTACATCGGGTCGGCGGCCTTTACCTGGCACGTATGGTGCGGCTATTCGACGCTGACGCTCGTTGCCTTCCGACTCGCGTGGGGCTGGATCGGTCCGCGGTATGCGCGGTTTGCGAGCTTCGTGCGCGGCCCCGCGGCCGTCATCGCACACCTGAGGACAGTCGGTGGCCGCGGCTACCGCCGCTCGACGGGCCATTCCCCGCTCGGAGCCTGGATGATCCTGCTGCTGCTCGCGCTGCTGCTGGCGCAAGCGCTGACCGGGTTGTTCGCCAATGACGAAGTCACCAGCGTCGGACCGTTGGCCGGGTACGTGAGCCACGCCACGAGCAACCGGGTCAGCAGCTGGCACGAGTTCCTGTCGGACCTGATCCTAGGCGCGGTCGCGCTGCACGTGGCGGCCGCCGTCTACTACTGGGTGGTGCTCGGCGACAACCTGATCGGCCCGCTGGTTACCGGCTACAAGCACGAGCTCCCGTCCGGCAGCGGGATCGGCAGCCAGCGCCTCGTCGCTGCCCTGGTGACGCTTCTCGGCGCGGCGGCGCTGTTGTTCTGGATCGTCTCCCGCGCCCCCGAGCCGCCCGATCTATTGTTCTAGGCGATCAGGCCGTCAATCCTCGTCCTTCTCCCGGAACTTCTCGTGGCAGTCCTTGCAGGCCTGCAGGAGGTCGTTGAACGCCGGCTTGACCTTGGCGAGGTCCCCACCCTTGGCCACATCCGCGAGCGTTGCGCTGCGGGTCTCGAGTTTCTTGAGCAGGTTCTCAAAGGTGGCCCGGTCGGTCCAGACGCCAGGCTTCGCGTGGGTCTTGCCCGCAATGTTGGAATCCGGCGGGAATCCCTCGAGCAGCATCGGCGTCATCATCGCGACGCGGGCGGCGTGCTTCGCGAACGTGGCCGGGTCGTAGGGGATCTTGCCCTTGATCATCTCGTTCATCGGGCCGACGTTCCAGGCGATCACGTGATAGACGGAATGCCGGTATTCGATGGCCTGCTCTCCAGCGGTGGGTGGAGCGGCGGCCGCTCCCGAGGTGACGGCAGCGAGAATGGCCGACGCGACGAGTGGGCCGAACCAGTGGTTACGCATGCAGGAATCCTTATCGGTGCGATGCCGCCGGATCGCGGTGTGTCAAGCCTACGCAAGCGAAGTGTCGCTGCCAAGGATCGCGCCCCGGTCGCAGCGGCGGCAGAACCGCTCACTCGCGCGCGGCGCGCTCGATCTCGGCCTTGTGAGTCCGCAGACACTTGCGGACCTCGACCACGCCCGGGCGACCGGCAATCCGGGCGATGGCCTCGGCGAGCTCGTGCCACTCGCGCCCCCATTTCATGAGGCGCACCGCGTCGGCGATGACCTGGGAGTCGATGCTGCCCGGGATCACCGGCTTCGGATGCTTGCCCGAGCCGGAGCGAACGTCGCGCTTGGCGGCGGCGCGCGCCGCGCTCGGTGCGGGAGCCGTGGTTGGCGCCGGCGGAGGAACCGGCTTCGCGGGTCGGGACGGCGCCTGAGGTGGCGCGATGACCGCCGGGACTTCGACCGTCGGTGCTGTCGCGGCGGTCACTGGGGTTGATGCGACGGAAGCCACCGGCATCGGCATCTCGCGCGTCGGCTCGATTAGCGCGCGGCTCTGGGTCGAGGTCGATCCCGAGGTCAACGGGCGCAGCGTCGACTGCGTGTTGCCGAGCACCTCAGGGTTCTCGCGCTCGGGCTCGGCGAGCGGGATGTAGCGCTCGATGTTTTGGGCGCCGACGAGGTTTGCGAGGAACGCCATGAGCTCGAGGGCCTCGGCGAAGCCGGCGTCACCGCTCGCCATGCGCGATTCGAGGTGGCGCCTGAGCTCGCGCGCGCGCGACTGGGCAAGGTCGAGGACCCAGCGAACCGGCCGCTGGTGCTTCCCCCACGGTTGCACCTGCCAGTAGGCCTCGTCGGTCAAGGCTGTGTACTTCAGATGCAATTCAAGGCTCTGAAGCCACTTGTCGAGAAGTTCCAGCACGCGCTGCTCGGCCGGATTCATATCGCGGGCCCGCCCTATGGGACAGTCGGCACCACCCTAGCCAAAACGCGACGCGGCCGCTACCGATCAGTGCCCGGCGACAAAAATGGCCACGGCGCTGCCGATGCCGATGAACCACACGACGCTGCGCAGCCACGCGAGGTCCGCGAGGTAGGCGGCGAGGTAGGCGATTCGCGCCGCAACAAACACCAGCGCCAGCCGGTCCACCCTGGCCTGGGGCGCGGCGGTCAGGTGCGCCACGACCACCGCGGCCGCGAACAGTGGAAATGCCTCGAAGCCGTTCAGTTGCGCGGCGTTGGCCCGGGCCCGCCAGCCGGTCTGGGCCGCAAGCCAGGCCCGCGGATCGTTATTGTCGAACCGTCGACCGCCCTTGGCTGCCAACGTACCCGCATACGGCAACAAGCCAGCCACCAGCACGCACCAGAAAGCGGTCGTCATGGTCAGGTCTCCGTCAGCTCGACTGAAATAATTCTGCGCCGAAAGACGCGCAGCCGATACAGCCCGGCGACAGCCGCGCGGCCTCTGCGCCGGATCACCTGCCGAGCACCGGCAGCACAGGGGCGAGACTCCCGCGGCCGCGATGAGGCCGAGCGCTTGATCGCGCAGCCCGCGAAGCGCATCCGGCCCGCTGGCCGCCCAGGCAGGGTATTGGCCGCCTGAATGGGCGTCATTCGACGGACCTGCCGTCGGTGGATTCGCAGGACCCGACGCAAGGCGCGCGTTCGGAAACGCCCGGTGAGTCCCTGGTGACACGAGCATCACCGACGAGCAGGTCGGGCCGCCAACGACCTGTCCCAAGCATTGGTGCGTGCTGCGGACGAAGGACGCGGACACTGGGCGAGGAAATGACGCCCTCGGCGGTGTTGGCTCGTACTGCGTTTCCACGATGCAGCGGTTGTAACCACGGATGGCGGCAGCACGGCGCGCGCCTATCGTAGGTCGTTGAAAGCAAAAGGCGCTCCATCGGTCGTGGTGCGCGTGCCGTCGTGGGAAGGGAACAAGGAGCGATGCCATGAGAAAAATTCTTGTCGGAACCGCGGTCGCAGTGCTCGCGTCCGCGTTGATCGGGAGCGTCGCCAGCGCTCAGACGGAAGTGTCTGTCCAGGCGACCCGCATCCTGAGCACCCGGACCGTTGGTCGTACAGCCGCTGGCGTGCCGATCGTCGATATCTCACTCGCTTACAGCGTGAGCTTGAAGGACCTCAACCTCGCCCTGGCCACCGGAGCGACCGAGGCAGAGCAGCGCGTCAAGGACGCGGCGCTTGGCGCCTGCAAGGAGATCAGTCGCAACTATCCGGATGCAACGCCAAACGAACTGACGTGCGCAATGATAGCGACCGACAAAGCACTGGTGAAGCTGCACCAGATGGTTGCT
>DATNHZ010000221.1:0-2003 GCA_035604655.1 Steroidobacteraceae bacterium
AATCGGCTGACCAGCCTCTTGTTCTCGCGCTCGATGGCCTCGCGGTCGACCATGAGCGCGAGCCGCTCCTCGAAGCCGAGTGCGGCCATGTCGGGCTGCTTGCGTTGCTCCTCCAGCGCCTTGGCCATGCCGGTGAGCCCGAGCGCGACTAGGCGGTCGTGGGTGGGATGCGTGAGCATCGTGTCTCCTTTTCGGTTTGCATTTGCCCGCGGGGTTGCGCCGTGTCCGTTGCGTCAGTGGTAGTAGCCACGACCACGGATGTTGGCGTGCCGGATCGGCGGGCCGTCCGGCGCTTTCGAGTTGGCGTAGGCTTTGTCGAGACCGTTCTGCAGGATTGACTTGATCGAGCCGTAGGTGGTCGCGCCGATGTCATTGCCGCGGCGGCTCGCAGCCTCGACGCGCTCGGACCCGTAGGTTCTCACCAGGCGCATGATGCCCAGGCACGATCGGAAGCCCTGCTCGGGATGGGGCTTGGCTTTCATGATCGCCTCGACCAGGGCGGTAGCCGCCGGGCCGATCGAGGCTGCCTCGTGCATCATGCGCTGCGGCGTCCATTCGGCGTAACGGCGGTGCGCGCTCGGCATGTGCTCTGTGATGGTCGTGTGCCGGCTGCGCACGGCCGAGAACGCATGGCTCGCGACACGCTGGCCCTTGTGGAAGACCTCGACCGTCGCGCTGGTGATGCGTGCCTCGACCGTCTCGCGGATCAGCTTCGACGGCACCGAGTAATAATGGTCCGCGACCTCGATGTGATAATCGGGCGCGACGCGGGCCCGCTTCCATTCCGCATAGCAGTACGCCGCGTTCGGCAACGCATTGAGCGCCGGACGGTCGAGCGTCTCCAGCAGCTCGTTGCGGCTCTTGCCGATGCGGCGCATGACCTTGGCGTTGATGGCCATTACGCAGTCACGGATCGCCGCATTCAACTCGGCCAGCGAGAAGAACCGGCGATGGCGCAGCTTCGCCAGCACGAAGCGCTGGACGATCTGGACCGCGACCTCGACCTTCGCCTTGTCGCGCGGCTTCATCACGCGGGCGGGGAGCACAACGCAGCCGTAGTGGTCGGCAAGGTCCTGGTACGTCCGGTTGATGCCGGGCTCGTAGCGCGACGGTTTGGTGATCCCGGCCTTCAGATTGTCGGGAACAAACGCCTTCGGCACACCGCCGATCGCGGCCAGTGCGTTCACATGTGCGCCGATCCAGTCCGGCAGCGTCTCGGTCCAGCGTGCCTCGGCGTAGGTGTAGTTCGACGCCCCGAGCGCCGCGACGAAGATGTGCGCGCAATGCTCCTCGCCAGTTGTCGGATTAAAAACCGGCATGGTGTCGCCGGCCCAGTCGACGAACAGCTTCTCGCCGGCAACATGCGTCTGGCGCATCGTCGCCGAGATGCGCTTGCGCCAGTCGCTGTGCCGCTCGCAGAACCAGCTGTAGGCGTACCCTTGGGCGTGCTCGGCGCGATACTCCTGCCAGAGCAAAGCCAGCGTCACACCGCGCCGCTTCAGCTCCGCATGAATGTGAGACCAGTCCGGCTCGGTGCGCGTCGTGCACGACGCCGTAGTCGCCGGTGGAAATAACCGCCGCTCCAGCTCGGCATCATCGATCTCGTCAGGGATCGGCCAGCTGAGACCCGCCACGGCAGCCCGGCGCACGTACTCGCCGACCGCCGTCTTGCCGATCCCCGTCGCCTCGCCGACAAGCCGCCGGCTCATCCCCAGCGCGTGCGTCAGACGCAGCGCCTCGCGTATCTTCCTCATCGACACTCGCTCCGCCGGCATCGGTCACTCCCTGGTTGCCAGGGAGACCGATCAGCTGATTCGACTGTCGACGGGAGCGATCTCTACGTCGCTATCACCTGCTGTCCGCAATCACCGGATTGCTGTCCGCCTTGCGCTGGATTGGGTGTCCGCGTTGCACCGGATTTCGCAGTTTGATAATTCCGCGCCGAATTGTTGCTTGATGTTGTTCCATATGCCCTTGCTACGGATGGCGGCAAGAAACTCATG
>DATNHZ010000222.1:0-2952 GCA_035604655.1 Steroidobacteraceae bacterium
CAAGTCGATCCGCTACAAGGGGTGGATCGCGAAACTTGCGCTCGCGCTATTCGCCGTGTCGTTCGTCGTGCTCGCCTACTGCGGCATGAAACCGCCGAGCGGCATCTTCCCGCTGCTGGCGAGGATCTTCACGACCGTCTACTTCGCGTTCTTCCTGCTGATGCCGTGGTGGTCGCGACTCGGCTCCTTCAAGCCGGTGCCGGACAGAGTGAGCAGCCATCATGCTCGCTGACAGGCTGGCCCCGGCGCTCGCCGCCGTCGCACTACTCGCGCTGCCGCTGGCGACGCGCGCGTCCGAAGGTGGCGTTCAGCTGCCGCACGCCGGCAACAACATCCGCGACCGCGCCTCGCTGCAGCGCGGCGCGCGCAATTTCATGAATTACTGTTCCGGCTGCCACTCGGCGCAGTTTGTCCGCTACAACCGCATGGCCGCTGATCTTGGCATCACGGAGGCGGAGCTCGCGGCCAACCTGATGTTCACGGCGGAACGCTCGCCCGACACCATCAACAGCGCGCTCGGGACGGAGGACGGCCGCAAATGGTTTGGCAATGCACCGCCCGACCTGTCGCTGATCGCTCGCAGCCGCAGCACCGACTACCTGTACGGATTCCTGAAAAGCTTCTACGCCGACCCGAGCCGTCCGACCGGCGTCGACAACACCGTCCTGCCGGGCACCGCGATGCCGCACGTACTGGCCGACCTGCAGGGCGTACAGAAGGCCGTGTACGTCACGCGCCCGGCCGGTGAGGGTGCCACTGCGCCTGCCGAGATCGACAAGCTCGAACTCGCCACGCCCGGGTCGCTTTCGCCCGATCAGTACGATGCCTTCGTGCGCGACACCGTGAATTTCCTCGAGTATATCGGCGAGCCAGTGCAGGTGAAGCGGCGCGACCTCGGTGTGTGGGTCATGCTGTTCCTGCTGGTGTTCACCGGTTTCGCGTACATGCTGAAGCGCGAGTACTTCCGCGACGTCCACTGAGGCCAGGGGGAGCAGCCTGCCGCCGCATGGCACAGGAGCCA
Organism: Steroidobacteraceae bacterium; assembly: GCA_035604655.1. GTDB lineage: Bacteria > Pseudomonadota > Gammaproteobacteria > Steroidobacterales > Steroidobacteraceae > CAIKZZ01. The sequence goes on from DATNHZ010000222.1 coordinate 1,022, forward strand.
CAGCTTAGTTCGCGTCGCCCGTACCTGCTGCGCGCGATGCACGAGTGGATGACCGACAACGGCCAGACCCCGCACCTCGTGGTCGACGCCGGCATCGACGGAGTCGTCGTGCCGCGGCAGTACGTCCGCGACGGCAAGATCGTGCTGAACGCGAGCTACGCGGCGACTTCCGCGCTGCTGCTGAAGAACGACTGGGTGACGTTCAGTGCGCGCTTCAGCGGAACGGCCTTCGAGGTCCGCCTGCCGGTGAATGCGGTGCTCGGGATCTACGCGCGTGAGACCGGCCAGGGCATGATCTTCTCCGACGACGCGCCGAGTCCGGACTCACCTGACCCGGCGCCCAAGCCTCCTGGCGGTGACGAAGCGCGCCGCCCACAACTCAAGATCGTCAAGTAGCGGGCCGCGCGGACTGCGTCTACAGCGGCGGTGGCGGCAGCGGCCGGACCTGCCCGTCGCTGCCGACGACTGCCCAGTCGAGCCCGCGCCGCACGCGCCCGGCGGCATCGACGGTGAGCCGCCCCGTCATCCCGGCCAGCGGCTCGGTGATCGCGCCGCGCGCAGTCCCCAGTTCGGGGACCAGGCGCCAGGCGTCGAAGCCCATCGCGAACAGCCGGCTGCGGCGGCGCGCGTTTGCCGGCCACAGCTGCTGCACGGTGTTGCGGATCTCGGCGATCGCCGGATCATCGGCAATCATCCACGGAATGTCGGTGAATGCCACGCCCTCGAGGTCGAGGTTGGCGATCGGATTGGGATCGTAGATGTCCGAGATGGAGTACACCGGCAGGTCGCCGGCGTAGTGAAACTTGAGCTGCGGGCGCACCAGCCGTCCCTGCACCGGCTGCCCCGCGAGGAACACGAACTGCAGGTCGTCGCGCCGGCGCGGCGTGAACTGCAGCGGTCCGACCGCGGCGCTGAGCGCGCGGTAGCGGCGCTGGCTCTCCTCGAAACCGAGGATCGCGACGATGGATTCGGAGTAGTCCGTGGTTCCGACCGCAAAGCTGCGGGCCGCGACGATGCTGCCGCCGCCGGCCGTCAGCGCGGTCTCGAAGGCAGCGAGCACGCGGGTGCCCCATTCGCCGGCGGGCACCAGCGCGACGCCGACCCGCCTTCCCTCGGCCAGCAACCGCGCGGCCACCTGGCGGGCCTCGTCCTCCGGCGCCAGCGCGAACTGGAAGAAGCGCCCCGGCAGCGGCTCGCTCTCCGGCAGCATGTTGAGCGCGAGCGTGGGCACGGTGCCGTCCGCTGCACGCGTGACCGCCTGCACGTTCTCCTTGCCAAGCGGCCCGATGACGAAGCTGGCACCGTCGGCGACCGCTCGCTGGTATGCGGCCGCGGCGTCCTCGCCCGCATCGTAGATCTTGAGCCGCGGCCGGGTGGCGGCGTCCTGCAGGTAGTAGGCCGCGAGAAACCCGTCGCGCACCGCCTCGCCCGCATCGCTGAGCCGGCCGGACAGCGGCAGCAGCAGCGCGACCTGGGCGGGCAGCTGCGGATTCGGGTTGGCTTCATTCTGCATGGTCGCGAGCAGCGCTCCATTGGCCGGATGCGAAGGGTACCGCGTCGCCCAGTTGGCGAGCTGGGCGCGCTGGGCGTACGGGTTGCGGCGGCCCTGCGTCGCGATGCGCGCGAGTTCCAGCCAGCCGGCCGTGATCGGATCGGCATCGCGCGGCACGCCGAGGCTGGCGCCGCGGGCCGCCGCAGTGCGCAGCATCTCCCACAGCAGGCGCCGGCTGTCCGCGAGCTCCGCCGGCGGCAGCAACCGCTCGCGGGCGATCAGCGAGCGCACGCCCTCGAAGGCGTGGCCGCCCAGGAACTGCGCCCGCGCCTGCACGAGCAGCACCTCCGCCGCCGCGCCAGCCGGCGGCTCGCCGAGCGCGCGCACGCGCGCCAGCGCCCGGTCCGGCTGACCGGTGGCGATCGCGAGCTCGGCGCTC
>DATNHZ010000223.1:0-14114 GCA_035604655.1 Steroidobacteraceae bacterium
GCGGCGCGCCAGCCGGTCCGATCATCACCACGCGCTTGAGCGCAAAGCTGGCGGAGGCGCGGGCGAGGTCGGCGCCGCGGCCGCTCGCGGACACTTGCAGATCGCCGCGGCCCTCCGGTGGCAACCACGGCCACTGCGGCACCAGCGCGGTCCAGCCGGCAAGCGATGCGTGGGCGAGCGTGACCTCTGCCTCCCAGGCGAGGCCCGACGGGACCGCGAGATCGCCTTCCAGGCGCGCCTGCACGTCGAGCCGCGCGCCGAGTGCCTCCGGCAGGCGCACGCCACCGGACAGCGTCAGAGCGCTCGGGTCCCGGTCGAGATCCAGCTCGACGCGGTCGATCCGCCACGGCCGCGCGGCGCCCCTGAGGTCCTGCACCGTGATGCTCGAATCCTCGATGCGCACGCGGCCGACTGGCAGCTGGCCGAGCGTGAGATGCGCGCCGCTGGCGCTCGCGGCAAGCTCGCCCTGGCCGCGCAGTTCGATGCCGCCCGGCGTCAGGTACACGAACACGCGCGCCCCCTCGAGCACGACGCGCCCGGCGGCCAGCCGGCGCGTCTTCAGCGAGCGCCACACATCGAAGCCGACCCGGCCGGCACGCGCCGTGATGAGCGCATCGTGCTGGCCCGGCACCATGATGCTGGCATCCCTGAACACGAGCTCCGGACCGTCCAGCCCGAGCCGCGCGTCGAGGCGCGCAAAGGCGAACCTCAGGCCCGTGAGGCGCTCCATGCGGGCGACGACCTCGGGCGGAATCTCCGGCGAGTGCTCGAGCCACAGCCGCAGGCCGCCGACGGCAACCGCCAGCACCACCAGCACCGCACCGGCGAGTGCTGCCGCCCACTTCCAGATCCGGCGTGCGCGGCTCATGGGGGCCTAGACGAGCACCACGTCGTACTGGTCCTGGGCATACAGGGTCTCGGTCTGCAGCCGGATGGGCTTGCCGACGACGACCTCGAGCTCACCCAGGGCGGCCGACTCCTCATCGAGCAGCAGCTCGATCACGTCCTGGTGTGCCAGCACCATCAGGCCCTGCACCTCGAACTGCCGGGACTGGCGCAGGACCTCCCGGAAAATCTCGTAGGCCACGGTTTCCGGCGTTTTCACGTAGCGCCGTCCCTCGCAGGTCGGGCACGGCCGGCACAGCAGGTGCTCGAGGCTCTCGCGGGTGCGCTTGCGCGTCATCTCGACGAGGCCGAGGGGCGACACCGAGGAGATGTGGGTGCGCGCATGGTCGGTCACCAGGCTCTTGTCGAGCGCCTGAAGGACCTGACGCCGGTGGTCCTCGTCCTGCATGTCGATGAAGTCGATGATGATGATGCCGCCGAGGTTGCGCAGCCGCAGCTGCCGCGCGATCGCCACCGCCGCCTCGAGGTTGGTGCGGAAGATCGTGTCCTCGAGGTTGCGGTGACCGACGAAGGCGCCGGTGTTGACGTCGATCGTCGTCATCGCCTCGGTCTGGTCGATGATCAGGTAGCCGCCGGATTTCAGCGGCACCTTGCGCTCGAGCGCCTTGTGAATCTCGTCCTCGACCCCGTACAGGTCTAGGATCGGGCGATTGCCCTGGTAGAGCTCGATCCGCGACTCGCTCTCGGGCATGAAGGTCCGCGAGAAATCCACCATCCGCGCGAACGCCGCCGGCGCATCCACCAGCACGCGCTCGACGTCCTGGCCCAGCAGGTCGCGCAGCACCCGCACGTGCAGCGGCAGGTCCTCGTGCACCAGCTGGCCCGTCGGTGCGCGAAAGCCGGCCTCGCCGACCACCTCCCACAGCCGCTGCAGGAACAGCATGTCGGCCCGCAGCGCCTCCGGAGCGACACCCTCCGCCACGGTGCGCACGATGTAGCCACCCGAATGCTCGCCCGGCATGAACGCCTCGACGAGCGTGCGCAGGCGCGCGCGCTCGGCCTCGTCCTCGATGCGCGTCGACACGCCCACCCCATGGCCCTGGGGCATGTACACCAAGAAACGCGACGGCAGCGTGATGAAAGTCGTCAGGCGCGCACCCTTGGTGCCGAGCGGATCCTTGAGCACCTGCACCAGCAGCTCGTCGCCCTCCGCCACGGCGGCGCGGACGTCGTCCGTCTGCGGCGCCTCGAACTCGACGCCGACGTCGTCGCGGCGCGCGATGTCCGAGACGTGCAGGAACGCGGTGCGGGCGAGGCCGATCTCGATGAAGGCCGCCTGCATGCCGGGCAGCACCCGCGACACGCGCCCCTTGTAGATGTTGCTGGTGATGCCGAGCCGGTTCGCGCGCTCGATGTGCACTTCCTGCAGGACGCCGTTCTCGAGGAACACGGCGCGGCTCTCGCGCGGCGTGACGTTGACCAGAATCTCAGCCGTCACGCGGCCTCCTCCGTGTTCCACATGCGCACCCCCGCTGCCGCCAGCAGTGTCGCGGTCTCCGCGAGCGGCAAACCCATCACGCCGGAGTAGCTGCCGGCGAGGCGGGAGATGAACGTCGCCGCGCGGCCCTGGATGGCGTAGCCGCCCGCCTTGCCGGCTGGCTCGCCGGTGGCCCAGTAAAGCGCGCACTCCGCCCGGGACAACGCGCGAAAAGTCACCTCGCTGACCGACAGGGCGGTCGCAAGGCCACCGGCGTGCCGGACTGCGACGGCCGTCATCACCTGGTGGGTCGCGCCCGACAGGGCGCCCAGCATCCTTAGACAGTCAGTCAGATCATGAGGCTTGCCGAAGAGTTCCGGGCCGAGTGCCACCACGGTATCCGCCGCAAGCACCGGCCGGCGCGAATCGGCCCGCCACACGGCCTCGGCTTTCGCGCCGGCGAGCCGCACGACGTACTCGCCGGCCGGCTCGCCGGGTCTGCGGGACTCGTCGACATGCGACGGCACCACCTCGTGCGGCACGCCGATCTGGCGCAGCAGCTCGTGGCGGCGGGGGGACGCCGAGGCCAGCGTGATGGCGTCGTGGAGGGCCATGGGGCGGCGAGGACCAACCGGTGAACCAGATCCTCGCAGCATAGCGGGACCCGCGCCGCGGCGCAGGTAATCCACCGCGATTTCCGCGGCTTACGCGCGGTGGTAGGGATGGCCCTTGAGCAGGCTCGCGGCGCGGTACAGCTGCTCGGCGAGCACAATCCGCACGATGCCGTGCGGGAGAGTCAGTGGCGACAGCGACAGGCGCTCGTCGGCCCGCTGCAGGCACTGCGCCGCGAGTCCGTCAGGCCCGCCGATCAGGAACACGAGGTCGCGCCCATCGCGGAGCCGCCTCGCCCACCAGCTGGCGAGTTCGGGTGTGTTGAGGGCGCGTCCGGTCACCTCGAGCGCGACGACCCAGTTCCCCGTCCCGACCCGCTCGAGCATCCGCGCACCCTCCTCCCGCACCGCCCGCGCCGCGGCGCCCTGCGCGCCGCGCCGGTCGGTGCGGATCTCCTGCAGTTCGAGCGGTGACTCGGGCGGCATGCGGCGTGCGTATTCGGCAAAGCCCGCGCCGATCCACGCGGGCAGTCGCGTTCCGGCGGCCACCACCCGCACGCGCACGCGGGCCCCTCAGGCCGGCGCGGCGAATTCCGCCGAGCGCACGCCCCACAGCTTTTCGAGGGCGTAGAACTCGCGGACGCGCGGCAGCATCACGTGCACGATCACATCGCGCAGGTCCACGAGCACCCATTCCCCCTCGCGCTCGCCCTCGATCCCGAGCGAGCGGAACCCCGCTTCCTTGGCGCGCTCCACCACGCGCCCGGCCAGCGATTTCACGTGGCGGTCGGAGGTACCAGAGGCAATGACGATGGTGTCGGTCACATCGGTCAGCTCGCGCACGTCGAGCACCGCGACATTCTGGGCCTTCAGATCGCCGAGCGCCGCGGTGACCAGTTCGGCGAGCGCCTGCGCCGGGTCGCGGCTGCGCGCCTGGCGCGTTCCGGCTCTTGCCGGCCGGCGCGGCCGGTGATCGGCCGCAGCGGGGGTGGCCGTGCGGGTGGGGCTCCTGGGGGTTTTTCTGGCGGTCATCCGTTCGCTTCGTCCTTCCGGGCATAGCAGCCCGAGTCGTGAATGATCCGGCGCACGCCGTCCGGCATCAGGTAGCGAGGGTCGCGCCCGGCCCCGATCAGGTTGCGCAGCCCGGTCGCGGAGATCTCGAGCTGCGTCACGGCGTGAATGTAGATGCGCCCGGCGACGGCTTCGTGAAGGTCGGGCACGGAGCCGGTGCCTCGGTCGACCAGCATCTCGCCGAGCGGCCCCATGGTTGGCGCGCGCCACCCCGGCCGGTGCGCGACCACGAGGTGCGCGAGCGAGAGCAGCTCGCGCCACTGGTGCCACCTCGGCAGCCCGAGAAACGCATCCATGCCGACCACCAGGCACAGCGGGCGCGTCGGGTACTCGCGACGCAGCTCCGCCAGCGTATCGACGGAATACGAGGGGCCCGGCTTGTGCATCTCGCGATCATCGACCGTGAACCCCGGCTGGCCCAGCGTCGCGACGCGCACCATCTCGAGGCGCAGCTCGTTGCTGGCGACGGTGTGCTCGCGGTGCGGCGGATTCCCGGCCGGCATGAACCGCATCTCGGGAAGCTTCAGCGCCTGCAACAGCTCGAAGGCAGTGCGCAGATGGCCGTAGTGAATCGGATCGAAGGTACCGCCGAAGATGCCGATCGGCCCGGTCGGTGGGCGGGCCGGTGCGCCCGCCGGAGACGGTGGGCTTGGTCGGGATGTCGCCATCTGCGCTCAACTTGCCCGAATTCCCGTCGCGATGCAAAGCTCCGTGGCGACCCGGGCCAGCGCGTTCCACGCCTCGTCCTTGCGCGGACCCTTGATCAGCGCGTCGATCCGCGCCGCAGCGCCGAGTAGCTCCCACGCCCGGGCGCGCGGCACGCGTGCGTGCGCCGACCGCAGCAGCTCCTTGCGCCGGCGCCCGCCGCGCAGCAGCCGTCGCGGCGCGCCGTGCGGCTGCGCCGACCACTGTACGATGGAGCGCAGTTCCTCGGCGATGCACCACAGCACGAGGGTCGGCTCCTCTCCCTCGGCCGCCAGCCCGTCGATGATCCGCAGCACCCGCGCGGCCTCGCCCGCGAGCAGCGCTTCGCTGAGCTGGAACACATGGTAGCGGGCGCTCATCGCGACCGACTCCGCGACCGTCTCGATCGTCACTGTGCCGGGACCTGCGAGCAGCGCGAGCCGCTCGATCTGCTGGTGGGCCGCGACCAGATTCCCTTCGCAACGCTCCGCGAGCAGCTGCACGGCGTCGCGGTCGGGCACGAGCCCGTGGCGGCGCATGCGCGCCTCGACCCAGGCGGGCAGCTGCTCGGGGAGCAGCTGCTCGGCGTCCACGCAGCTGCCGTGCGTCTCGAAGGCCTTGACCCATGCACTCGAGCGGTCGGCCCACTCGATCTTGTCCGTGACGAGCAGCAGCAGCACGTCGGGGGACGGGTCGGCGAGTGCAGCCACGAGCACGCGCGACCCCTGTGCACCCGGCTTCGCCTGCGGCATGCGCAGCTCGACGATTCGGCGTTCGGCGAACAGCGACAGTGACTTGAGTTCGCCGTGCAGCGCCTCCCAGTCGAAGCCCCGCTCGACGAACAGCACGTCGCGGCCCGTGTAGCCGACGGCCCGTGCCCTGCTGCGGATCGCGTCCGCAGCCTCACCGACCAGCAGCGGCTCGTCTCCCGCGACGAGCCAGGCCGCAGACAGCTGCTCCTCGAGCGCCCGCGGCAGCGTTTCCGGAACCAGGCGCATCAGTGCGCCGCAGCCTCCGCCGGCCCGCGCGTGCGGCGGATGAAGTCGGCGACATTGTCGTGGAGCTTGATCAGCGAGGGGTCGTGGGCGTAGACCATGTGCCCGGACGGGTACAGCTTGACTTCGATGTTGCTGGCGATCTCGGCCGGGAGCGGCAGGTGCCAGAGCTCGAACTCGGCGGCGAAATAGGGCGTGGCGAGGTCGTAGTAGCCGCCGTGCATCTGCACCTTCAGTTGCGGATTGGCCTTCATCGCAAAGGCAAGGTCGGACAGAACGTTGGTCGCGACCGGGAGCTTGAACGGCGCGCCGGGCGGCTGGTGCAGGAAATTCCACGCCGGCTGGACGCTGGCGTAGTTGTTCTGCTTGAACGCCTTGCCGTCGCCGAACTTGAGCTCGCGACGCACGTAGTCGTTGAGCGCCGACACGTAGGCCGAGGAAATCGCGGCCGACTGCGGGTCATAGTCGGCTTCCTTGCCGAGCGGGTCGATCGTGGGCCCGGCGAAGCGCGTATCGAGCCGGCCGGCCGTCTGGGTGCCGAGCACGTGCTGTTCGAACACGCCGCCATTGATCCTGAGGTCCGCCCGCTCGAGGTACTCGGGCGGCAGCCCGGTGTAATCGTGGAGCTTCGCGATCACCGCGGCGCGGCGCTCGGGCGCGAGCGTCGAGCCCGCGGCGAGGGCGGTCAGGTACTCGCCGAGCGCGAACTGCTCGACCTCGGCGAGGAACGGCTCGAGCGCGGCAGGCTGGGTCGGCAGCTTCTTGTGGTACCAGGCGGTCGCGGCGTAGGTCGGCAGCGCCAGCGCGTAGGGCTGGTCGACGCTCGGATTGAATTCCGCGCGGTCAACGCTGTTGTCGAACGCCAGGATCTGCGACAGCAGCATCACGCCATTGACATCGACCGCCTTCTCCTTCTGCAGGACGTACGCGAGCGTCGCCGCGCGGGTCGTGCCGTAGCTCTCGCCGAACAGGTACTTCGGCGAGTTCCAGCGGCCGTGCCGCGACAGGAACTCGACGATGAAGTTCGCGAATGCATGCGCGTCGGGATCCACGCCCCAGAACGCCTTCTCCTTGTCGGCGCCCCGCAGGTGGCCGAATCCCGTGCCCGGCATGTCGATGAACACGAGGTCGGATTCCGGCAGCAGCGAGGCCGCGTTGTCGACGATCCTGTATGGCGCCGCCGGCATGTGCGAGTCACCGGGCGTCAACACGCGCTTCGGGCCGAACGCGCCCATGTGCAGCCACATCGTCGAGGACCCGGGGCCGCCGTTGAACACGAAGGTGATCGGCCGGGTGATGTTTGGCTCCTTGCCGAGGAAATAGGCGACGTAGGACATGCCCGCCTCGGGTTCGACCGCCGCCTTGGCCTTGTCATCCGCCGGCGGCGGGTCGCTGTCCATCGGGTCCTTGAGGTGCACCACCAGGATTCCGGCCTCGGCCGAATACGCGAGCGCCTTGCCGGCGATCGTCAGCGTTCCGGTGGTCAGCGAGGACTCGTCCTTCAGGTGCCGCGGGATCTCCGGCTCGCTGGCCGCGGCTTCATGGGGCTTGTCGGTACCCGACGATGCGGCAAGCGTCGCGAGCGGGAGGCATCCGAACAGGGCGGCGAGCGAGGCGCGAAGATTCAGCATTGGGAGGTCCGTGGGCAGCGATGCGAGGCCCGGAAGTCTCACACCGGGCCACCGCTCCTGCAAGCAATCTGTCCGGCCCCTCGGCGCGACTGCTAAGGTGGGCCCATGATGGACAGAGGAGCTTGCGACCGCGGGCGGGCCGGCATCGCCCGGCTGTTGGGCTGGCCGGCGATCGCCCTGGCGCACGCCGCGGCGGCGGGCGATGCGTTCTGCGGCGCCACCCGCGCCCGCGGCGCATTCGCCGGCCGCGCGCCATCCCGGGTATCACCCGCAGCGGGAGCGCGATGGAGCTGACGCTGATCCGCCATCCGCGGCCAGCTGCCCCGGAGGACGCCTGCATCGGCCAGCTCGATGTCGAGTGCGCGCCGGGCTGGGAGGCGCACGTCGAGCGCCTGCGTCGCGTGCTGGCGCGCCCCGACCGTCTGTACACGAGCCCGTCGCGACGCTGCTGCGCGCTCGCCGGACGTCTCGGGGTCACGCACCGCCTGACCCCCGAGGTCGACCCGCGACTGCTCGAACTCAACTTCGGCGAGTGGGAGGGCCGCCTGTGGAGCGACATCGGCGCCACCGCGGACGCCGTCGCCACCGACTACCTCAATCGGGCGCCGCCCGGCGGGGAGTCCTTCGGCGACCTGCTGGTCAGGATCGACGCGTTCCTGGCAGACCTCGGCCCGGCGGCCGGGCGCATCGCGATCGTCACGCACGCCGGTCCGATCCGCGCCCTGCTGGTGCGCTGCCTCGGCCTGCCGCCGGCAGCCGGCGGACGGTTCGACGTCGGCTTCGGACGCGTGACGCGGCTCGCCGGCCAGGAGCGGAGCTGGCGGCTCGAGGTCCTCAACGCCTGAGCGACGGCGCGCGCCGGCGAACATCGGCGAGCTTCTCGCACAGCGCCGCGGTGCCGGCGCCGATTCGGGGACCCATGCGATTCGTCAGGTCCGGGTCGAGCACGATCACGGCTCCCGACGTGACCGCCCTCAGCGGCGCTCGTCCGCGCCAGCGCGCCAGCCACTGCGCCGACTCGGCGCCGGTTCCGGCAAGCGCGATCACGTCGGGGTCGCGCGCATACACGGACTCCTCGTCGACCATGAACGAACTGCGCGGCTGGTCGGCGAAGATGTTCTCTGCGCCGCAGATGCGCAGCATTTCCGAGGCCACGTGGCGGCCGCCGAGCGTGAACAGCGGCGTGCTCCACACCTGGTAGAACACCCTGAGCCGCGGCGCACTTTCATAGCGGGCTGCGAGGCCGGCGATCCGGGCGCGCAGCGTTGCGGCCGCGGCGGCCGCAATCGGTTCCGTGCCGAGTACCTGTCCCAGCCGCTCGAGCGTCGCCGGCACGTCGGCGAGCGAGTGCTGCTCGAGGCTGAGGACGGGCAGCGCGAGGCGCTTCAGCAGCGCGTGCTGCTCCGCCGGCGAGCCATCGCCCCAGATCAGTACCAGGTCCGGCCGCAGCGCGAGTAACCGCTCGGCATCGATGTGCGTGACATCGCCAATCCGCGGCACGGCGCGCGCCGCGGGCGGATAGTCGCTGGTATCGACGGTACCGACGAGCCGCTCGCCGGCACCGGCGGCGTATACGAACTCCGTCAGGTGCGGCGCGAGCGTCACGATCCGGCGTGGCACAGCGGCGGGCGATGCACCCGCCACGGACCCTTCGACGAGGAGTTCGGTCGCGACCGCGCCGGCCGTCGCAAAGCTGAGTACCAGCGGTACGTGCAGGCCTGCCGTCAGCGGGACCTTGAGCCCAAGCAGCATCAGGTGCAGCTGGCCGGGAGCGAACACGAGCCGCCCGCCGGCCGCGACCGGCAGCGAATCGACGGGTCGCATCCGCGAAATTCCGCCCTCGATGCGCGATTCATGGAACTCGACGCGCTCGGCGAGCGGCGAGCTGGCGCCGGTCAGCACGTCCTCAGCGCCGCGATTATGGATCTCGAGGTAGCCGGCGCCGACCGTGACGCCGGGCGGCGTGGGACGCGACCACGGATGCTCGATCGAGAGCATCCCGGCCGCGCCCGCCGCGGCAGCGCCGCCGACCAGCAGGATCAGGAGCGCTGCGAGCGACACCCAAGGTCGGTGCGCCCGACGGCCCTCGTCAGCGGACCTGGACACGGCGCAACGCATGGATCGGGGAGCGCCGCAGAACCGGGAGCGCGCGCATCAGGCGCGCTCGCGGCCGGTCAGGCGGCCGCGTGCATCGAGCAGCCCGTGACGGATCAGCCAGCCGCGGGCCTCACCGCCCTCCTCGGCGTACCAGGCGCGCGCGGATCCCAGGCGAAACGTGTAGCCCCACGCATCCATGTCGCGCATCAGCCGTTCGGCGCCGACGCCCGCGAGCTCAGCGGACAGCAGGATCTGCAGGCAGCAGACCGCATTCTCCTCGTCGTAGTCCCCGCCGGCATCGCGCTTAAGCAGCCGGCGCCTGCCGCCATCCATGCACAGCACGTGACAGGCCTCGTGCAGCACGGAGTGGACCGGGGTATCCGCGCGCGCCCAGATGGTGCGGCCGACAAGGCCAGCCTCCGGTTCGCCCCAGTAGCTGCCGGGAATCGGCAGGCCACTCGCCACGCAGTCGAGCCCGAGCCCGAAACGCGCAAGCAATGAGCGCAACGGCTCGACGTAGCCCTCGCCGATCACCAGTACCGGCCCGGGCGCGGCGAGCCCGCCCGCAGCTGCCGCGGGCGTCGGGGTCACGGCGGCAGCGCCGCGAGCCGTCGCATGATGAGCGCGGCGAGGTCGCGCGCGAGCGCCGCGCGGATGATTTCCTGTTCCTGCTCCTTCGCGAGCGCCGCCGTCTCAAGGAAGCTGTAGTCGCGCGTCAGGGTCAGTGTCTGCGGTGGCAGGGCCTCGCGCGTACCGATCCGCACGCGATAGCGCACGGTGTAGTACACGTCGTACTCGGTCGGCACGTTGGTGGCCGACACCGACAGCACGCGCTGCCCGGTGTCGTCGCGCAACACCTCGACGGTCGCCCCGGCGTCTTCGGCCCGCGCCACGACGCGGTTGCCGGAGGCACTCAGTGCCTCGCCGAGCGCGCGGTGAAAGTCCGTGTAGTGATCGGTGGAGTCGATGTAGGTCAGCTGGAACGCCGGCGGCAGGTGACTCGCGCCCCGCAGGTGGAAGCCGCAGCCGGTCGCGACCACGGCCGGCAGCAGCGCGAGCCACCAGAGGCGCCTGCGGATCACTCAGACCACCACATTGACGAGCTTGCCGGCCACGACGATGACCTTGCGCACTGACTGCCCGCCGACGAACCTGCGGACCTGGGGATCCGCGAGCGCCGCCGCACGCACTTCGCCGTCCGAGGCGGCCGCCGGCACGGTCACGCGGCCGCGCAGCTTGCCGTTCACCTGCACGACGAGCTCGATCGCATCCTGCACCAGCGCCGCCGGGTCCGGTCGCGGCCATGGCTCGTCGATCACGGCGCGCTCGTGTCCGAGCTCGCGCCACAGTGCGTGGGCGAGGTGCGGGGTCACCGGCGAGAGCGTCAGCACCGCGATCTCGAGCGCCTCGTGCACCACGGCGCGGGCCTGCGGACCCTCCTCGTCGAATCCGTGCACGGCGTTCAGCAGCTCCATCACCGCGGCGATTGCCGTGTTGAACGTGCGCCGCCGGCCGAAGTCATCAGTCACTTTCGCGAGCGTCTGATGCGCGAGGCGCCTCAGTTCCTTCGCGGCCGCGGCGAGCGCCGGCGGGTCCAGCCGCACCGGCTCGCCCGAGGTCACGTGCACGTACACTTCCTTCCACAGCCGCTTCAGGAAGCGGAACATGCCTTCCGCGGCCTCGTCGGACCAGTCGAGCGACAGGTCGGGCGGGGCTGCGAACATCATGAACAGGCGTGCCGTATCGGCCCCGAAGCGGTCGATGATGGCCTGGGGGTCGACCCCGTTGTTCCTGGACTTCGACATCGTGCCGATGCCGCCCGACTCCACCGGCCCGCCATCGCTCTTAAGGCGCGCACCGAGCGGCGAGCCGCTTGCATCGGTCAGCACCTCGACATCGGCCGGGTTGTAGTACACGAGACGGCCGGCGGCGGGCCGGCGCAGGAAGATGGAATTGCGGACCATTCCCTGGGTCAGCAGTTTCGCGAACGGCTCGTCGAGCGTGACGAGCCCGACGTCGCGCATGACCCTGGTCCAGAAACGGGCGTACAGCAGGTGCAGGATCGCGTGCTCGATGCCGCCGACGTACTGGTCGACGGGCAGCCAGTAGCCGACGCGCGCGTCGACCATGGCGCGCTCGTTGTCCGCCGAGGCGTAGCGCAGGAAGTACCACGATGAATCGACGAACGTGTCCATCGTGTCCGTCTCGCGCCTGGCGGGCCGCCCGCACCCGGGGCAGGTGCAGTTGACGAACGCGGCGGACTTCGCGAGCGGGTTGCCGCTGCCGTCCGGGACCAGGTCCTCCGGCAGCAGCACCGGCAGCTGCTCGTCGGGCACCGGAACATCGCCGCAGCGCTCGCAGTGGATGATCGGAATCGGACAGCCCCAGTACCGCTGGCGGGAGATGCCCCAGTCCCGCAGCCGCCACTGGACCTGCAGCTTGCCAAGGCCCTGCGCCTCGAGATCCGCGGCGATGCGGTGCGTGGCGGCCGCGTAGTCGAGGCCGTCGTAGCGTCCCGAGCGCACGCAGCGGCCGTGATCGGCGTACCACGGCTGCCAGGCGTCGGTCGAGTAGGGTCGTCCGCCAACGTCGATCACCGGCAGAATCGGCAGCCCGTACTTCTTGGCGAATGCCCAGTCGCGCTCGTCGTGGCCGGGCACTCCCATCAGGGCGCCCTCTCCATACGCCATCAGCACGTAGTTGCCGACCCAGACCGGGAGCTGCGCACCGGTCAGCGGATGCCCGACGGTCAGCCCGGTCGGCATCCCCTTCTTCTCCATCGTCGCGAGGTCCGCCTCCATGATGCTGCCGCGCTTGCACTCCTCGACGAATTCGGCGAGCGCACGGTTCGAGGCGGCCGCGTGCGCGGCCAGCGGGTGCTCCGCGGCGATTGCGACGAAGCTGACCCCCAGCAGCGTATCGGCGCGCGTCGTGAACACGCGCAGCAGCCGCCGCTCCTCGCCGAGCCGGTACGGGAAGGCGATATTCACGCCCTCGCTGCGGCCGATCCAGTTGGCCTGCATCGTCCGCACGCGCTCCGGCCACCCGTCGAGCCGGTCGAGCGCAGCGAGCAGCTCCTCGGCGTAGGCGGTGATGCCGAGGTAGTACATCGGGATGTTGCGCTTCTCGACCGGCGCGCCGGTCCGCCAGCCGCGACCATCGATGACCTGCTCATTGGCGAGCACGGTCTGGTCCACCGGGTCCCAGTTCACTGTCCCGGTCCGCTTGTAGGCGATGCCGCGCTCCAGCATCCGCAGGAACAGCCACTGGTTCCAGCGGTAGTAGCTCGGCAGGCAGGTCGCGAGCTCCCGGCTCCAGTCGAGCCCGAAGCCGAGCGTCTTCAGCTGCCGCTTCATCGTCGCGATGTTGTCGTGGGTCCACTTGGCCGGCGGCACCCCGTTGGCGATGGCGGCGTTCTCGGCCGGCAGCCCGAACGCGTCCCAGCCCATCGGCTGCAGCACGTTGCATCCCTGCATGCGCATGAAGCGCGAAATGACATCGCCGATCGTGTAATTACGCACGTGCCCCATGTGCAGCCGCCCGCTCGGATAGGGGAACATGCTCAGGCAGTAGTATTTCGGCCGCGCGGGGTCCTCGGAGGCACGGAACGTGTCGTGCTCCTGCCAATGGCGCTGGGCCGCGGCTTCGACAGCGGCAGGGTCGTAGTTTTCTTGCATGAACCGTGGGGACCGCGACGGACGGCGGTCAAGGATACCGGAACGCGGCCCCGCCTCCCCGCCCGGTGCGCAGCGAGCCGCGATCCGCTGCCGGGAGCGTTGGACCAGCGCCTGGCGGGTGATCAGGCCGGCCTTGACGCCCGCGAACGCGGGGGCCGGGGCGCCACCGACCCCGTCAGCCGGCGACCGCGCGGATGGCCGTGACCAGCCGGTCGATCTGGTTCTCGGGCAGGCCGGCGATGTTTACGCGGCTGTCGGGCGCGACGTACACATGATGGCGCTCCTTGAGGGTCTTGACCGCCGCCGGATCGAGACCGAGCAGCGAGAACATTCCGCGCTGGCCGCCGATGAAGTCGAACCGGGTGCCGCCAATCGCCGCTCGCAGCGCCGTCGCGAGCAGCGTCCGGTTCGTGGCGATCCGCCGGCGCATCGCCTCGAGCTCGGCCAGCCACTGCGCGCGCAGCGTCGCGCTCGCGCCGATCGCCGCGACGATCGCCGCACCGTGATCGGGCGGCATCGAGTACATGCGCCGCGCCAGTGCCTGCAGGTGGCTCATGACGATCGCCGCTCCGGCGGCGGTCGGCGCGACCGCGATAACCGCTCCGACCCGTTCGCGGTAGAGGCCGAAGTTCTTCGAACAGGACACCGCCACCAGCAGCTCCGGGAGCCGCTCGGCGAGCAGCCGGACCGGGGCCGCGTCGGCGTCGAGGCCATCGCCCAGACCCTGGTAGGCAAAGTCCACCAGCGGCACAAGCCCGCGCCGCCCGAGCAGCTCGGCGAGCACCTGCCACTGTCCCGCATCGAGATCAGCGCCCGTCGGGTTGTGGCAGGACGCCTGCAGCAGCACGACGTTGCCAGCCGGCAGGCGCTCGAGCGCGGCGAGCATCGCCTCGAAGCTGATCGTGCCGGTCGCGCGGTCGTAGTACGGGTGGGATTCGACCGCAAGGCCCGCGCCACCGATCAGCGGCAGGTGGTTGGCCCAGGTCGGCTCGCTCACGAGCACCCGCGCGCCCCGCCCTGCCCGG
>DATNHZ010000224.1:0-12620 GCA_035604655.1 Steroidobacteraceae bacterium
CAGACTCGTGGCATCGAAGCGGGCTTCGGCAGGGGCATTCATCGGCAACTCCGGCGTCAAGGCGTTCGGGTGCTGCCACCGTATCAGACGCCGGCGCGAGGCAGAAGCACTCGGGCTGCCGGCCGGGGCCAAAGACCTTAGACTAGCGGCGCTCCCCCCGAGCGAGTATCACTTTGACAGACCCTGCCGCCGCGTTCGGCGAATTCGACGCTGACTCGACTGGTGCGCCGGCCGCGCGGTTGACAATCGAGCTCGGCGCGCTCGCTGCCAACTATCGGACGCTCGTGGGCGTGGCCGCCCCGAGCGAGGTGGCGGCCGTCGTAAAGGCCGACGCCTACGGGCTTGGGCTCGGGCCGGTCGCCGAACGCCTGGCCGCGGTCGGATGCCGCAGCTTCTTTGTCACGACTGTGGATGAAGGCTTGCGACTCCGCCGTCTGCTACCGGAGTGCCGCATCTTTGTGCTGCACGGCGCCGGCCTGGCCATCGGGACCTGCCGCGAGGCGCGGTTGATCCCGGTGCTCAACACGCTCGCGGATGTGCGCGACTGGGCCGCGCACGGCGCCGGGGGATCCGCCGCGATCCAGGTCGACACCGGCATCACCCGAGCCGGGCTCGATGTCCGCGACGTCGCGCAGCTCGCTGCCGAACCGTCGCTGCTCGCGGCGCTCACGCTCGAGCTGCTGCTGACGCATCTGGCGTGCGCCGACGATCCATCGCACCCGCTCAATGCCGAGCAGGTTGCCCGGTTTGCGGGGCTGCGTCGGCGACTGCCTGCGGTGCCGACCAGCATCGGCAATTCCGCCGGAACGCTGCTCGGTCCGGAGTTTCGCGGCGATGTCGTGCGGCCCGGAATCGCGCTCTACGGCGGTCGGCCGTTCCTGACCGGGCACAACCCGATGCGCCCGGTCGTGCGGCTCGAGGCCCGCGTTCTGCAGGTCCGGGAGATCGCCGAAGACGCCTGGGTCGGATACGGGGCAACGTGGCATGCACGAGCCCCGGCGCGCATCGCGACCCTCGGCGCCGGCTACGCCGATGGTTATCCGCGCGCACTCGGCGGACGCGGCTTCGCGTTCGCGGCCGGCCGGCGACTGCCGGTCGTCGGCCGGGTGTCGATGGACTTGACGACCATCGATGTCACGGAGCTCGCGCACGACGCGCTCCGTCCGGGCGATTACGTCGATCTGCTCGGCGGCGGCGTGCCGCTCGATGAAGCGGCGAGCCTCGCCGGTACGATCAGTTACGAGCTGCTCACCGGGCTCGCGCCGCGGCTCGTGCGTTGCTGGTGCTGAGCCGCCGGGGCGCACGGGCCGCGGCCCGGCCCAAGTTCGCGCTCTGTCGGAGGCCTGGCTCGGGCACCGGATCGTGCGCATTCGCCGCTAGCGGTCGGGCATTGCGGCCTCGGCCACCGGCTGCCTTGCCGGGCATTGCGCGCCGATGCTGGGCGCCGCCGGAGGCCGCGGTGATGCCCGGCACCGAGCGTCAGCGCACCGGGAGTTCCCGCGACTTCTGCACCGTTCGCAGCGCGAAACTCGAGTGCACGCGTGCCACATGCGGCAGGCTCGTCAAGTGGCGGCTATGCACGCGCTCGAAGTCCTCGGTATCGGCGACGACCACCCGCAGCAGATAGTCGTACTCCCCCGACATCAGGTAGCACTCCATCACCTCCGGAACCTTGCGTACCGCCTGCTCGAATGCGGCGAGGTCCGCGCGTTCCTGGCGCTCGAGCGTGATGCTGACGAATACGTTGACGCCGCAGCCCGCTTTCTGCTGGTTCACGACCGCGGCGTAGCCCTCGATCAGGCCCTCGGCCTCGAGCGCGCGGACCCGCCGCAAGCACGCGGACTCCGACAGATTGATGCGTGTCGCGAGCTCACTGTTGGTGATGCGGCCCTCGCGCTGCAGCGTCTGCACGAGTGCGCGGTCGAATCGGTCGAGCTGCATAGGCAGATCCTTGCGTGGAGGCCTGAGATTCCGGCGCAATATTGCGCAATCAGGCCAGATGCTGCGGTGCATTTGCAAGAGCGTGCCGTGCCGCGCTCGCTACAGTAGGCAGTCAACGACTCAGGGGGAGAGTTGCAATGCGCGTCGGGGTGCCAAAGGAAGTGAAGGTCCACGAGTACCGCGTGGGACTGACGCCTGCGGGCGTGCGCGAGCTGGTCGCCGCAGGGCACGAGGTGACGGTTCAGAGCCATGCCGGCGACGGCATCGGCATGGACGACGGCGAGTACGTCGCGGCCGGTGCGCGGATCCTGCGGACCGCCAAGGAGTTGTTCGCTTCGGCCGAGCTGATCGTCAAGGTCAAGGAGCCGCAACCGCGCGAATGCCGGATGCTGCACAAGGGCCAGGTGCTGTTCACCTACCTGCACCTCGCCGCGGATCGCGCGCAGGCCGCCGGACTGGTGGCCTCGGGCGGCACGGCGATCGCCTACGAGACCGTGACGGCGAACGACGGCAGCCTGCCGCTCCTGACCCCGATGAGTGAAGTCGCCGGCCGCATGTCGGTGCAGGTCGGGGCCACCTCGCTGCAGAAGGCAAACGGAGGTTTCGGCGTGCTGCTCGGCGGCGTGCCCGGCGTCGCCCCTGCCAAGGTAGTGATTCTGGGCGGCGGCGTATCCGGCACGCACGCCGCTGAGATGGCGATTGGCCTGCGCGCCGACGTGACTATCGTCGATCGTTCCGTGAAGCGCTTGCGCGAGCTGGACCAGCAGTTCGGCAACAGTGCCAAGACCGCCTACTCGACGACCGACGCGATCGAGCGCTTGACGCGCGACGCGGATCTCGTGATTGGTGCGGTACTGATTCACGGCGCCGCCGCACCGAAGCTCGTGACTCGCGCAATGGTCAAACGCATGAAGCCGGGGGCGGTGCTGGTCGACATCTCGATCGATCAGGGGGGCTGCT
This sequence comes from Steroidobacteraceae bacterium, assembly GCA_035604655.1. Taxonomy (GTDB): domain Bacteria; phylum Pseudomonadota; class Gammaproteobacteria; order Steroidobacterales; family Steroidobacteraceae; genus CAIKZZ01. The sequence goes on from DATNHZ010000224.1 coordinate 2,902, forward strand.
TCGAGACCAGCCGGCCGACGACCCACGCCTCGCCCACCTACCTGGTCGACGGCGTGATCCACTACTGCGTGACCAACATGCCCGGCGCGGTGCCCCGCACCTCCACGTTCGCGCTGACCAATGCCACGCTGCCGTATGTCCGCGCCCTGGCCGACCTCGGTTGGCAGCGGGCGTTGGCGCGCGACCCGGGCTTCGCGCGGGGGCTCAACGTGCACGCCGGACACATTACCCACGAGGCGGTCGCCCGCGATCTCGGCATGGACTATCGCCCGCACGCCTTCAAGCGCACCTGAACCGACGCGGCCAGGCTCGGCCGCAGGCCGCGCCCCCCTCAAGCGACCCGGCAGCCGCGCGGCACCCCCGCGACTGCTGCGGCGTGTACGGATTCTGCTGCGGCCACTCCTCGCGTCTGATCACCTGCGGGAGCATGGGCGCGGGGCGCCCGGCCGCGGGGGCTGGACTGGAGGGCTTTGCATGGTCAGCGAGCGACGGCCACGCCTTCGAGGACTCGACGCGGCGAGCCACGCCGCTGCGCCTTCGCGCCGTCCAACCGCCGCCGGCAGGCGCCCGATCCACCCCGGCCGGTTCCTCGATTCGCGTTTTCTGAAGCCGCTTGCGCTGTCGCAGGAGGCGATCGCGCGCGAGCTCGGAATCTCGCGGCGGCGGGTGAATGAAATCGTCAACGGCCGTCGCGGCCTGACGCCCGACACGGCCCTGCGGCTGGCCCGCTACTTTGGCACCGGTCCGGAGCTGTGGCTCCAGCTGCAGGCCGCCTGGGACCTGCACCTCGCACAGGTCCAGTACCGCCGCGACGCCTGAGTCGCCGGCGAACGCGGTTCGCCGCGACGCAGCGAAAAATCCTGCGGCTTGCACGGATTTGGACGCGTTACACCCGCCGTTACAGTCGCCGCTGGGGCAACAGGGGTGTGGGCCTTGCTCGAGGGGTTTCAGTACGGGATCGGGAATCGGACTGCCCCCGCCAGCGGCGCGTGCTGCGCCGGGGCGCGCATAAGCCGCTGGACGCTGGCTGCCAGAGCGCGCCGTATGGGCGAAGGCACACCGTCCTTGCATCGACGTCCCGAGACCCACGCTGCCCGGCTCCCGCCGGTGCCCGCTGCTATCGACTGCGGTCGCGAGCCTCGCGCGGCCCTTCCCGTTGAACCGCGGTCCATGGTCTGCGCAGAGGCTGCGCGATTGCCGCAGCGAAGGGCTTGAGCCGTGTGCCTCGGCATCCCGATGCAGGTGCTTGTGGCGAACGGTAATTCCGCAAGCTGTCGCGGCCGGATTGGCACAGCTCTCATCGACGTGACGATGCTTGAACCGGTCGTCGCGGGCGAGTGGCTGCTGACATGGCTCGGGTCCGCCCGGTCGCGCCTCGACCCCGAGGACGCGAAACGGATCGACCGCGCGCTGGATGCGCTCGAGTGCATCAGCCGTGGCGAACCGGTCGACGTCGCCGCCTTCTTCCCGGATCTGGTCGATCGTGAACCGGAGCTGCCGCCGCATCTGCGAGGACGGGCGTGAGCCCCGCACGACAGCGGACGCCGACGGGCCGGAGACCTTGATGAATGCATTCTCGATTCCGGCCATCGCGATCAACCCTGCTTTGCACCCGGCGAATGGGGCACGCGAGTTCGTGCGGCTGCCCGAGATGATCACGGCCTTTCAGATGCCGCTGCGCGCCGTCGGCGCTGACGCCGCAGCGCTCGCCGAGGCACGGAGTTTTCTCGAGGAACTGCATACCGCAGCGCGCTGCCATGCATTCGGTGGCGACCAACCCCTGTGCCGCGATCTACTGACGCTGAACCCGCACGTGTTGCCGCTCGTCCATGAGACGCTCGGTGAGGGTGAGGTCGCCGCCGTCATCGAGCAACCGACCATGCGCCTGCAGGAGACCGGCTTCCCGGGCTTCTGGCACGTACGCAACTTCGATGCCACTGGTGCACTCGCCGCCGACGTCATTGAGGTCGCGCCGGTCCCGGCCGCCGTTCCTGAAGCGGCGCTGCTCGGCTCCGGCAGCCGGCCGGGCGACAAGGTCGCCGGGCCCGTCGCTCGCAGCGTGCGGGCGTTGTTCACCGAGCTGCTCGCCGCCAGCGGTCGTGCCGACGGTGGGGCCACGCACGTCGTCAACCTGACACTGCTTCCGGTCACCCGTGACGACATCAGCTGGCTGGTCGGTACGCTCGGGATCGGCCCGGTCACGCTGTATTCCCGCAACTTCGGAAACTGCCGGATCACCAGTACGGGGCTCCGGCACGCGTGGTGGGTGCAGTACTTCAACGGCATGAACAGCATGATTCTGAACACGATCGAGGTGACGCCAGTACCCGATGCGGCGCTCGCCGCGCCGGCGGACTTCAAGGACTCACTCGACCGGCTCGGTGACTGGCTCGGATCGCGCGAGTGACGATGGACGCGATACCAGCATTCGCGGAGCGAGACTACGGAGCGCCCCCTGCCGCTCGGCAGCATGGCGCCGCCGGCCGGCGCTTCTACCGTGCGCCACTCGCCGATGCAGATGGGAGGAGCGCACGGCCCGCACGGTTCGCGGCGGGCCCCGGACGCGGCCCGCGACCACAGTGCGTTGCGCCGGTGAACGTCTCAACGGGCGTCGCCTCATGACCGCCGCGACGTCGCTTGCAGCGCCCCGCCCGGCGGAGGAACTCGGCCTTGAGCGGATATTTGAGGAGGTTCGCACGACCGGGATGGCCGGTCTGGCGATCCTGAACGAGCGGCTGCGTGTCGAGGCAGTCGGGTTTCGCGAATGGCGCGGTGTGCGCGTCGGCGCGCTCGTGACTCCATGGTCGGTCAATCTGATGATCGTGGCGGCGCCCGGCCAGGCGCTCGCGGCCCTGCCGACCGGAGCAACCGAGTGCTGGAGTTTTCCATCCGGCGACTACGACTTCTACGGTCACACGGAGGCAAGCATCGGGCACTACCGGCAGTGTTCGTTGATCTCGCCGGTGCTCGAATTCAAGAGCCACGCGGATGCCGTGGCTGCCGCGCGCGCTGCGCTTGCTGCCCTGTTCACGCCACCCGAGCCACGCCGCGTGTCGCGGCGCGGCCTGCTCGGGGGAGGCTGACATGGCGGCGCTGGACGTCACGGTCGGCTGGCGCTCGGGGATCATTGCGGGGATCAGCGTGCACGACGAGCGACCCCAGCCGAGCCGCGTGCTCGTGGGGTCGACGCCAGCCGTGGCGCTCGCGATGCTCGGTCGGCTGTATGCCGTGTGCGGCCGCGCCCAGGGCGCCTGCGCGGAGCTCGCGCTCGCCGCGGCGAGCGGCCTGCCGCTGCCCGGCGCGCGGCGGGCGGAGCTGGCGCGGCGCGTCGGGTGCGAGGCAGTGCAGGAGCACCTGTGGCGCCTGATGCTCGATTGGCCGGCGAAGCTCGGTCTCGCACCGCTGACCGAGCTCTTCAAGCACTGGTACGGGCGGATCGGAGCGGACGAGCCCGGCTGGGCGCCGGCTCTGCTTGAGGAGCTCGCCGATCGCGCTCTTGGAGTGCCGCTCGCGCAGCTGGCCGACTGGCAATCGCTTGCGCTGTTCGATCGGTGGTCGAGTTCGAGTCCGGCCGCGCTCGCGACACTCTTCCAGCGGCTGCACGAGGCCGGGATCGCGCAATGCGCCGACGTCGACGAGTCCTGCCGCGCAACGCTCGCGGCGGAGTGCGCTTGCACGCTCGCGGGGTACGCGGAGCATCCCTGGCTCGCGGCGCTTGCCCGGCGAGGACGCTGGCTCGAGGCACACGTCGGGGCCCGGCTGGTTGGCGCCGTGACTCTGACGAGCGCGCTTGCGGCCGAGTCGTGTGCGCCGGTCGAAATGGATGCCGAGGCGCCGGCGCCCGGGCGCGGCGTCGCGATCGTGACCACGGCGCGGGGCGTTCTGGCGCTCGACGTCACGCTGCTCGCGGGGCGCATTGCGGCCTACGAGATCCGGACTCCGACTGACTGCAATTTCGCACCGGACGGGGCGTTCGTCCGCCGGGTCGTCGGCCGAAGCGCACCGACCGCCGAAGCGGCCCGGCGTTGCGCGGACCTCTGGGCCCTGGCGCTCGATCCATGCGTTTCGTACGCGGTGCTGCCGCCGGCGGAGAGCGGTCATGCATGAGATGTCGCTCGCCGCGAGCGTGCGTGAGATTGTCGAGGATGCAGCCCGCGCGAATGGGGCCGAGTACGTGCGCGTCGTGCGGTTGAGGATTGGCGCGCTCGCGGCGGTCGAGCCGGACGCACTCAGGTTCTGCTTCGACGTGGTGATGAAGGGGAGCCTGGCGGAGACGGCGCGCCTCGAGATAGAGGTTGTGCCGGGCAGTGGCTGGTGCTGGGACTGCGAGCGCCCGGTCACGCTGACCTCGGCCGACGCGCCCTGTCCGGCTTGCGGCGGCCACCGGCTGCAGGTGACGGGCGGTACCGAGATGCGCGTTCACGAACTCGACCTCGGTGTGCCACAGGAGAGCGAAACATGTGCGTGACTTGCGGTTGTCAGGCGTCGCCGGACCATTCTCGCGACCACGACCACGACCACGACCACGACCACGACCACGACAATGACCATATCCACAGCCATAGCCACGAGGTCGGCCGCGAGGCGAGCCCTGGCGCGGGTCGCGGTTTCGGCGTGTTCCGTGCGGCGACGACCCGCACGGTGAGCGTCGAGCAGGATCTGCTCGCCAAGAACGACCGTTTCGCGGCCATCAACCGGCAGCGCTTCGCGGCCGACGGAGTCCTGGCACTCAATCTGGTGTCGAGCCCGGGATCGGGCAAGACGACCTTGCTGGTGCACACGCTCAATGCGTTGTGCGATAGACGACCGGTCGCGGTGATCGAGGGGGATCAGCAGACTCGGCTCGATGCCGACCGGATCGCGGCGACCGGTGCACCGGTCGTGCAACTGAACACCGGCAAGGGCTGCCATCTGGACGCCCACCAGGTGGGGCACGCGCTCGCCGAACTGCCGATGCCCGCCGGCGGCGTGCTGTTCATCGAAAACGTCGGCAACCTCGTGTGCCCGGCGGCTTTTGATCTCGGCGAGGCCCACAAGGTGGTCATGCTGTCGGTGACGGAGGGCGAGGACAAGCCGCTCAAGTATCCCGACATGTTCCGCGCCGCCGATCTGTGTTTGATCACCAAGATCGATCTGCTACCGTACGTGACGTTCGACATCGACCGCGCCATTCGCTACGCCCGGGAGGTCAACCCGGCGCTGCAATTCCTGGCTCTGTCGGTCACGTCGGGCGCCGGTTGCGAGGAGTGGCTGGCCTGGCTCGAGCGCGAACTCGCCAGCCGGCCTCGACGCATGCAGCCAGCGGCGACATCAGATGGAGTCACGGCGTGAGCCAGGGCCCGGCTCCGATTCGCGACCCCGCCTGCGCGACGCCGCTGCTGCGGCGTCGCATTCGCGTGCGTGGCGTCGTGCAGGGAGTCGGCTTCCGCCCGTTCGTGTTCCGCGTCGCGACCGAGCTCGGGCTCGCCGGGTCGGTGTGCAATGACGGTTCCGGGGTCGCGATCGACGCGCAGGGCGAGTCGACGTCGCTGCACGAGCTCACTGCCCGCCTCGAGGGGGCACCACCGCCGCTCGCGCGCATCGATGCAATCGAGATCGAGGATTGCGCGCCGGAACCCGGCCGGGCCGGTTTTGCCGTGACCGAGACTCGTGGCAGCCGCGCGACCACCGCCATCGGCCATGACACCGCGACGTGCCCGAAGTGTCTGGCCGAACTGTTCGATCCGGGCGATCGCCGCTATCGCTACGCATTCACGAACTGCACCGAGTGCGGTCCGCGCTATACCGTCACTCGCTCACTCCCGTATGACCGCATCGCCACGAGCCTCGCACCCTTTCCGTTGTGCGCGGCGTGCCAGGCCGAGTACGTCACACCCGACGACCGGCGCTTTCACGCCGAGGCGACCGCTTGCCCGCAGTGCGGGCCGCGCCTGGCGCTCGCTGACGGTACGGGCGATGCGGACCCGATCGCGGCGACGCTTTCCCTGCTGCGCGGCGGCTCGATCGTCGCAATCAAGGGTCTCGGTGGCTACCACCTCGCCTGTGATGCCCGCTCGCCTTCCGCGGTCGCTCGGCTGCGAGCACGCAAAGCCCGCGAGGAGCAGCCTTTCGCGATCATGGCTGCAAATGCGGCCTCGCTCGAGCCGCTGGTGGTGCTCGGCGGCGACGAGCGGGCGCTGCTCGAGTCGGCCGGGCGGCCGATCGTGCTTCTGCGCCGCCGTCCGGATGCGCGCGAGGCTCTGCCGGGCATCGCCGACGGCTGCGAGCAGCTGGGCGTGATGCTGCCCTATACGCCGATACACTTTCTGCTCTGGCACGAGGCCGCCAATCGCCCGCGCGGCACGGACTGGCTGCGGCAGTCGCAGCCTCTGCTGCTCGTGATGACAAGCGCGAATGCTCACGGCGAGCCGCTCGTGACGGACGATGCGGAGGCGCTCGACCGGCTCACCGGCATCGCCGACGCCTGGCTGCTCCATGACCGGGCGATCGTCACGCGCTGCGATGACAGCGTGATGCGTGTGCGTGGCGGACGTGGCCGTTACGTCCGGCGTGCCCGCGGCGCCGCTCCGCGGGCAGTCGCACTCGGCAGGCCGGGCCCCGTAGCGCTCGGTCTCGGCGGCTATTACAAGGTCACGGCCTGTGTCACGCGCGGCGCCGAGGCGTTCCTGACGCCGCACATCGGCGACCTCGACGTCGCCGCGACGCGCCGCGCCCTCGATGCGGCCGTCGAGCACCTGTTACGCCTCACCGACGTGCGGCCGGCGCTGGTCGCGCACGACTTGCATCCTGACTTCTACAGCGGGCGGCTCGCGGCGCGCCTCGCAGCCGAATGGCAGGTGCCACTGATCGGCGTGCAGCACCACCATGCACACGTCGCCGCGGTGCTCGCGGAGCATCGCATCGACGCCCCGGTGCTCGGACTCGCGCTTGACGGTATCGGTTTCGGGACGGACGGCGGCGCCTGGGGCGGCGAGCTGCTTCGCCTCGATGGCGCGGATGCGGAGCGACTGGGGCACCTGCGAACTCTGCCATTGGTCGGAGGCGACCGGGCCGCGCGCGAGCCGTGGCGGATGGCCGCGGCGGCGCTGCACGCACTGGGTCGCGGCGCGGAGGTCGCGACGCGTTTCGCCGGCCAGCCCGCCGCACGTCTTGTGATACAGGTCCTCGAACGCGAAGGCGTGGCGCCGCGGACCTCGAGCCTCGGCCGCTGGTTCGACGCCGCGGCCGGCCTTCTCGGCCTCAAGGCGGTCACCTCCTTCGAGGGCCAGGCCGCGATGTTGCTCGAAGGCCAGGCGGCGCGTGCCACCGCGCGCGCTGGCGGCCAGCTTCACTCGATAGAGGCTGGCGTCCTCGACCTGCTGCCGCTGCTCGCGCCGATGGTGGACGCGACCGACGTTGCCCAGGCGGCCGCCGATTTCCATGCCGCACTCGCCAGGGCGCTCGGCGACTGGGTCCAGGCTGCCGCCATCGCCACCGGTATCCGGACCGTCGCCTGCGGCGGCGGTTGCTTCCAGAATGACGTGCTGTCGCGCGCGTTGCGCCGCGAACTTGATGCCCGCGCACTCACCATGCTCGAGGCCGAGGCCGTGCCGCCGAACGACGGTGCCATCAGCCTCGGTCAGTGCTGGGTCGCGCAGCGAACCCGGAGGTAGCCCCATGTGTCTCGCAGTTCCCGCGCGAATTGTGCGCCTCGAAGCCGGTGACATGGCGCTCGTTGACGTTGGCGGGGTACGCAAGCAGGTCTCGGTGGCGCTGGTGGACGGGCTCGCGCCTGACGAGTACGTCATCGTGCATGTCGGCTACGCGCTGGCGCGCATCGACCCGGCCGCTGCCGCGGCGACGTTGGCCGCAATGGCCGCCGCAGGCATCAACGCGGGAGCGCTCGCATGAAATACGTCGACGAATTTCGCGACGGCGACATCGCCGGGGGCCTCGCGGCGGCCATCGCCCGCGAGGCAAGTCCGGCCCGACGCTACCAGTTCATGGAATTCTGCGGCGGACACACCCACGCCATCTCGCGCCACGGCATCACCGACCTGTTGCCGCCCAACGTGCGAATGATTCACGGGCCCGGCTGCCCGGTGTGCGTGCTGCCGATTGGTCGGGTGGACCTCGCGATAAACCTGGCGCTCGAACGCGGAGTCATACTCTGCAGCTACGGCGACACGCTGCGCGTGCCGGCGTCGAACGGACGCTCGCTGCTCAAGGCCAAGGCAGAAGGCGCGGACGTGCGGATGGTGTATTCGGCCGCAGATGCGCTCAAGATCGCGCGCGCGACGCCCGAGCGCGAGGTCGTCTTCTTCGCCATCGGTTTCGAGACCACGACACCGCCGACGGCGCTGGTGCTGCGCGAGGCTCGGTCGCTCGAGGTGGCGAACTTCAGCGTGCTGTGCAACCACGTGCTGACCCCGGCCGCGATCGTCAACATCCTTGAGTCGCCCGAGGTTCGCACGCTGGGCACCGTGCCGCTCGACGGCTTCGTGGGGCCCGCGCACGTCAGCACCGTGATCGGCACGGAACCGTACGAGTTCTTCGCCGAGGAGTACCGCAAGCCAGTGGTCATCACCGGATTTGAGCCGCTGGACGTGCTGCAGGCGATCCTGATGCTGGTGCGGCAGGTCAACGAGGGCCGGACCGAGGTCGAGAACCAGTTCAGCCGGGTGGTCAGCCGCGAAGGCAACCTCAAGGCCCAGGCGCTGGTCGCGGAGGTGTTTGAACTGCGGCGCGCGTTCGAATGGCGCGGACTCGGCACGGTTCCCTACAGCGCGCTGGCGATTCGCGCCGAGTTCGCCGAGTTCGACGCCGAGCGCCGCTTCGGCCTGGAGTACCAGGCCGTGCCCGACAACAAGGCCTGCGAGTGCGGGGCGATCCTGCGCGGCGTCAAGCGGCCGACCGAATGCAAGATATTCGGGACTGCGTGCACGCCGGAGACGCCGATGGGCTCATGCATGGTCTCCTCGGAGGGCGCCTGCGCGGCGCATTACTCCTACGGCCGGTTCCGCGACCGTGCACCCGCGGCGGCGCCGGCGGCCGTGAACGCATGAGCGCCGCGTTGCGCCGCGACTACCACCGGCCGCTCGACCTGAAGCGCGGCCGCGTCGATCTCGCCCACGGCGCTGGCGGGCGCGCGACCGCCCAGCTGGTCGAGGACCTGTTCCTCAAGGCCTTCGACAACGAGTGGCTGCGCCCGCTCAACGATGCGGCGTCCCTGCCGATACCGCCGGGCCGCCTGGTGATGGCCACCGACAGTCACGTGGTTTCGCCGATTTTCTTCCCCGGCGGCGACATCGGCTCGCTCGCCGTGCACGGCACGATCAACGATGTCGCCATGGCGGGGGCGATGCCGCTGTATCTCGCGGCCGGGTTCGTGCTCGAGGAAGGGTACCCGCTGTCGGATCTGCAGCGGGTCGTCGCATCGATGGCGGCCGCGGCCAAATCCGCCGGCGTGCCCGTCGTGACCGGCGACACCAAGGTCGTCGAGCGGGGCAAGGGCGACGGCGTCTACATCACGACCACCGGCGTCGGCGTGGTGGCCGCCGGCATCGAGCTTGGCGGCGCCAACGCGCGAGTGGGGGATGCCGTGTTCGTGTCCGGAACGATCGGCGACCACGGCGTCGCGATCATGTCCAAGCGCGAGAACCTCGAATTCGAGACTGAAATCCTCTCGGACAGCGCGCCGCTGCACCGGCTGGTGGCAGCGCTGCTGGCCGCCTGCCCGC
>DATNHZ010000225.1:0-4255 GCA_035604655.1 Steroidobacteraceae bacterium
ACGCCTCGATCCCGCCGCGGCCGCCGCCGGGCCCCTGGCGCCGGCCCAGGCCGAGACGCTGCGCAAGATGCTGCTGGCCGTGGTCGCCGATCCGCGACTCGTTCTCGCCCGGGTGGCGGAACAGCTGTGGCTGCTGCGGGCTGCACGCCACGCGGATGCCAGCGAGCGCGGTCGCCTCGCGGCGCAGACGCGCGACATTTACGCGCCGCTTGCCAACCGCCTGGGCCTTGCGGTCCTGAAGTGGGAGCTCGAGGACTTCTCCTTTCGCTACCTCGAGCCCGATGCCTACCGCCAGATTGCAACCTCGCTCAACGAACGGCGCAGCGACCGCGAGCGCTACATCGAGGAGTTTCGAGCGCTGCTCGACCACGGCCTCGTCGCGCAAGGTCTAAAGGCCGACATCGACGGGCGCCCGAAGCACATCTTCAGTATCTGGAGAAAGATGCATCGCAAGGGCCTCGCGTTCGGCCAGGTGTTCGATGTGCGGGCCGTGCGGATTCTCGTCGCCTCGATTGCCGACTGCTACGCGGCGCTCGGTGTCGTGCATTCGATGTGGGACTACCTTCCAGCGGAGTTCGACGACTACATCGCGACACCCAAGCCTAACGGCTATCGCTCGATCCATACCGCGGTGCTGGGGCCAGGTGGCAAGGCCGTCGAGGTGCAGATTCGAACGCATGAGATGCACGACCGCGCCGAGCTGGGCGTCGCGGCGCATTGGCGTTACAAGGAAGGCGGCCGGCGCGATCTCGGCTTCGAGGCGAAGGTCGAGCAGTTGCGCACGCTGCTCGCGCCTGGCGCAGCCGCTGAGGATGACCCGCTCGGCCAGGTCGGCGCGGCACTGTTCGCGGACCACGTCTACGTGCTGAGTCCGAAAGGCGATGTCGTCGAGCTACCGGCCGGCGCCACGCCGCTCGACTTCGCCTATCACGTCCACACGAACCTGGGTCACCGCTGCCGCGGCGCGCGCGTCGACGGCCGGATGGTGCCGCTCGATCACCGGCTCGAGAACGGCGCGACGGTCGAGATCATCACCGCCAAGGATCCGCAGCCGAGCCGCGACTGGCTGGTCGAGAGCCTGGGGTTCCTGGCAAGCAAGTCGGCGCGCGCCAAGGTGCGCGCCTGGTTCCGGCACGTCGACGAGGCGGAGCACGCGCGTGCGGGACGTGCAATCCTCGAGCGGGAGCTCGGCAGGCGCAGCGCCGCTCCGCCGCTGGGCGAAATCGGCGCCGAGCTCGGGTTCGCGACGCCGGCCGAGCTGTACGTCGCGCTCGGCGCCGGAGACGTGTCGGCGACGCAGCTCGCGGCCGCCCTGCAGCGGCGAGCGCGCGCGGTCGACCCCGAGGCACAGGTCCAGGCCACCGGTCCGACAGGGGCGGGCATCACACCCGTTGCGGCTCATGGCATTCGCGTGATGGGCGTTGGCGATCTGCTGTCGCATTTTGCGCGCTGCTGTCGGCCGGTCCCGCCGGAGCCGATCGCCGGGTACGTGACGCTCGGCCGCGGCGTCACGATCCACCGGGCCACGTGCGGCAACCTTGCACGCATGCAGACGCGGCAGCCGGATCGCGTGCTGCCGGTCGACTGGGGGGGCGACCGCGACCGGCTGTATCCGGTCGAGTTCTCGGTGCTGGCGTTTGACCGACGTGGCCTGGTGCGCGACGTCAGCGGGATCGTCGCCGACGCGCGCCTGAGCATCGACCGGATGACGACCGCGACCAATCAGGCGGACAGGACGGCGGACATGACGCTGGCCGTCAAGGTCCACGACCTCGGCGAGCTCGAGACCGTAGCGGCACGGATCGCCGGTCTGCCGGACGTCATCCGCGTGCAGCGCCGCTAACGGTTGGGGATGTCGATCGCGATCCTGTCGGCGGCGAGCGCCGCCTCGTGGAGCGCCTCCGACAGCGTCGGATGAGCATGGATCGTCCGTTGCAGGTCCTCGGTGCTCGCCGAGTACTCCATCGCCAGAACGGCCTCCGCGATCAGTTCCCCGGCCAGCGGGCCGATGATGTGCACGCCGAGAATCTCGTCGTCATCAGTCGCGGCAATGACTTTGGCGAAGCCCTGGGTCGACTCCATCGCCCGGGCGCGACCGCTCGCTAGGAACGGGAACACGCCGGTCTTGTACGGCCGGCCGGTGGCCTTGACCTGCTCCTCGGTCTGACCGACCCAGGCGATCTCCGGAGCGGTGTAGATGACCGCCGGAATCGTCTTGTAATTGACCTCGGCATGCTGGCCGGCGATCCGGTCCGCAACCATGAGGCCCTCTTCCTTGCCTTTGTGCGCCAGCATCGGGCCGCGCACGCAGTCCCCGACCGCCCAGATATTCTCGGCGCCGGTGCGGCAATCGTTGTCGACCCGGATGAAACCGCGCTCATCGAGCGCGACACCGGTGCCATCGGCCAGCAGGCCGGCGGTCTGCGGCCGGCGGCCGATCGCGACCACGAGCTTATCGACGCTCAGCGATTGCGCGCCCTTGGCATCGGCGAAGCTGACCTCGACCACCCCGCCCTTGACGACCGCGCCCGTGACCTTGGCTCCGAGCCGGATGTCGAGGCCCTGCTTCTTCAAGTGCCGCAGGGCTTCCTTGGCCAGCTGCTGGTCAGTCATCGGAAGGAAGGACTCGAGCGCCTCGAGCATCACCACCTCGGCGCCAAGCCGGCGCCAGACCGAGCCGAGCTCAAGGCCGATGACCCCGGCGCCGATGACCCCGAGGCGCTTCGGCACCGCCGCGAATTCAAGCGCGCCCCAGCTGTCGACGATGCGCTCACCGTCGAACGGCGCGCTGCTGAGCGCCATTGGCGTTGAGCCGCTCGCGAGCACTACGTGCTTTGCCTGCAGCACGGTCTTCGTACCATCGGGCGCGCTGTGCTCGACCTGCCGGCCCGGCAGCAGCCGACCGTGGCCCGGCAAGCCCGTGACCTTAGCGCCCTTGAACAGCACCTGAATGCCCTGCGACGAGGTCTTGACGATTCCGGCCTTGCGCTTTTGCATTTGCGCGAGGTCGACCTCGACGGTTGTGAGCCTGATGCCGTGAGTCGCGAACTCCGCGTGCGCGCGGTGCACGAGCTCCGACGATTCGAGCAGCGCCTTCGACGGAATGCAGCCGGCGTTGAGGCAGGTTCCGCCAAAAGAGTGGCTGCCGTCGAGGTTCTTCCACTCGTCGAGGCACGCGACCTTGAGCCCGTGCTGGCCGGCCCGGATCGCCGCCGGGTAGCCGGCGGGGCCCGCACCAATGACGATGACGTCGTAGCTGTCGCTCATGAGCTCACCCTCGGGGCTTTAAACCTGCAGCAACAGGCGGGCGGGATCCTCGAGGCACTCCTTGATGGTGACGAGGAATTGAACGGCGTCGCGGCCGTCGACGATCCGGTGGTCGTAGGTCAGTGCGAGGTACATCATCGGCCGGACGACGACGACGCCATCGACGGCGACGGGGCGGTCCTGCACCTTGTGCATGCCGAGGATCGCACTCTGCGGGGAGTTGACGATGGGCGTCGACAACAGCGAGCCGAACACGCCGCCGTTGGTGATGGAGAAGGTGCCGCCAGTCAGTTCCTCGATCGTGATCGAGCCGTCGCGCGCCTTGCCGGCGTACCCGGCCACGGCCCGCTCGATGTCCGCGTAGCTCATCACGTCGGCGTCGCGAAGGATCGGCACGATCAGGCCGCGATCGGTCGACACCGCGACTCCGATGTCGCAATAGTCGTGGTAGACGATGTCGGTGCCGTCCACGTAGGCATTGACGATCGGGAACCTCCTGAGCGCCTCGACGGCTGCCTTGACGAAGAACGACATGAAGCCGAGGCGCACGCCGTGCGTCTTCTCAAAGCGCTCCTTGTAGCGGGCCCGGGCGTCGTTGAGCGCCTTCATGTCGACTTCGTTGAAGGTGGTCAGCAGCGCCTGCATCGACTGCGCTTCGAGCAGGCGGGAGGCAATGCGCGCCCTGAGTCGCGTCATCGGCACGCGCTGTTCGGTCCGCCCGCTGCGCGCGACCGCGGGCGCCTTCGCCGGGGCGGTCACGATGCCGGCTGCCGCCGGTTTGGCGTCGAGCGATCGGACGACGTCCTGCTTGGTCACCCGCCCGTCGCGGCCGGAGCCGGCGATCTGGCTGGCGTCGAGCCGCTTCTCCTCCACCAGGCGGCGGGCCGCAGGGGCCAGCTTGCCCTGCTCCCGGGCGGCGTCGGCCGTTGCCGCCGCCGGGGCCTCGGCTGCGGCGACCGCGGTCGCTGCGCCTTCCTCGATCAGCGCC
>DATNHZ010000226.1:0-3254 GCA_035604655.1 Steroidobacteraceae bacterium
CACCGTGCTGCGCGCGCGCGACATCCGGCGTCGCGACGGCTCCCGCGACACCCAGTGCACCGGTCAGTACGTCGCGACGGGTGGTCGTCATGCGGGTCTCCTTGCACCGGCTCCGGCGGCGGCAGCGCTCGGCGAAGCAGGCGTCCAGTGCGGTGCAGTATAGGTGCGCATGCGAGTCTCGTGAATCCGGCGCCGTCTCGGTCGCTGATCTGCGAGCACGCACGATCACGCATCGCGTGGGACACCGAACTGCGGCATGCCATGGATGGATGCTGCACTGCGAAGGCACGGGACAGCTGCGGTCGATGGCATCCACCGGAACCGATGGGTCCCAGCACCGGCAGCCGCCCCCCGGTCAGCCAGGGATCACGGGCTTTCGGACATAGCCGATGCCGTCGAGGCGCTTCAGATACCGCGCCCACTTCTGCTCAAAGGAGGTGCCGAGATCGCGCAGGTACGACCATGAGTAGAGTCCGGTGTCATGGCCGTCGTCGAACACCAGACGAACCGCGTAGTGTCCGACCGGCTCGATGCGCAGCACCTGCACGTTCTCCTTCGCGATCTGCAGCACGTCCTGGCCCGGGCCGTGGCCCTGGACCTCTGCGGACGGCGAGTGCGCCCTTAGATACTCGAACGACAGCGCATAGTGTGCGCCGTCGGGGAAATCGACCTCGACGAGCCGCGACTTGCGCCGCAGCCGGATGGCGGTCGGTACGCTGTCGCCAGATGGCGTCAGTTGCGTCACTTGCATGGGATTTGTGGCACAGGCCGCGACAAGCTACTCGCAGACTCGGCAAAATGAAACGGGTCGGGCCGCGCGGGCCTGGAGCGAGGCACAGTCCATGACGCGATTCCTTGAGGCCGGCTACCCGCTGCTCGCGGTTCTCGCGCTCGCCGTGTGCCAGCCGGCCGCGGCGGCGGATGAGGAGCAGCAGGCACCATCGGATGCGCGCTGGTCGCTCGCGCTCGGAACGGAGGTCGATCAGCAGACCAACCGCGGCTTCGAGGGCGAGGTCGGCTATGCGCTGACCCCGAACAGCAGCGTGCGGCTGGCCGCGAATTCCGTCAGCTATTACGCCCTCGCCTCAAACGGGTTCAGCTCGCAGGGGCTCGAGCTCGGCGCCTCCCACAACTTCGCGCGCTGGACGCTCGATGGCGCCGTCGGCCGCTGGCAGGACACCGACATCCTGACGGCCGAGGAACTGAAGCTGGGCGCCGATCTGCCACTGAGGCCCTGGTCGATCGGGCTGCGCGGCATGCTGCGGCGTTCCGGCTTCGAGCCGCTCGGCATCGATACGACCGTCACGCTCCGCGACGGCACGCAGCTGCCGGTGGCGGCAACCTCGAGCTGCACGCTCGACAATACCGGCCTCGGTCTGCACGGCGCCTTCGGTGGCGAGGTGTGGGGCGCGTACCTGACCGCGATGAACTATCAGTACCGAGACGCCAGCTGCAGCTTCGACACGCCGGGCCTCGAGGCACTCCATCACCCTGATCGTGCCGAGTTCAGCCAGCTGGAAGCGACGCTGGTTGATCCGCTCGAAACCGTCGGCGTGCGTCGCATCGGCCGCGAGAACGCGCTGCTGGCCTCGGACTTCGACGCGGGCACGAGCTGGAAGCACGAGGACCTGATCGTCAGCCTCGATTTTGCGCACCAGAAGGAATACTTCAGCGGCGCGCATTCGAACACGCTGTCGGCAACCGGCACCGCTGACCTTGGCGACAAGTCCGGCGTCGACCTCACCGTCGGACTCACCCGTGGCAGCACGGTGCAGTCGGGCGCGTTCATGGGCCTCGCGGTCCGCGCGCACTTCTGAGCGCGGCACTGCACCCGCGCAGGCAGCTCAGGCTATTGGTCCGGCCTCAGCGCGAACGGCGCCGCGCCCGCGGGTGTGCCTGGTCATAGACCCGGGCGAGATGCTGGAAATCGAGATGCGTATAGACCTGGGTGGTGGCGATGTTCGTGTGCCCGAGGAGCTCCTGGACGCCGCGCAGGTCCTGGCTCGATTCGAGCAGGTGGGTCGCGAACGAGTGCCGGAACAGGTGCGGATACGCCTTCACGTCCAGTCCCTGGCGGCGCGCCCAGTCCGCGACCCGCAGCTGGACGGCCCGCGCCCCGAGCCGCCGGCCGTTGCGGCCGACGAACACGGCGACGGCGTCGTGCTCGACGAACTGGCTCCGCGTCCTGAGCCAGGCGCGCATCGCCGTCGCCGCCTGTGCGCCGACCGGCACGATCCGCGTCTTCGATCCCTTGCCCAGCACCCGCACCGTGCGGTCGGCGAGGTCGAGGTCACCGAGATTTAGGCCCACCAGCTCGGCGAGGCGCAGCCCGCTCGAGTAGAACAGCTCCATGATCGCCCGGTCGCGGGTCAGCAGCGTCTCGGGCTCGGCCGCGGCGGCGGTCGTGCCGGCGGCGGGCGCCTTGGCGCGCGGCCCCTCCAGCAGGCGCGTCATCCGGTCGACGTCGAGTGCCGGCGGCAGCCGCTTCGCGCCCTTCGGTGCGCGAACCTCGGCAGCAGGGTTGCGGGTCAGGACCCCTTCGCGGATCAGGAAGCCGAACAGGCCCCGCAGTGCCGACAGCCGTCGCTGGATCGAGCGTGGATTGAGTCCGCCGCGATGCGAGGCCGCGGCGAACAGCCGGATGTGGTTCTCATCGAGCGCCGCCAGGCGCTCGATCGCGGCGCCCTCGCACCAGGCGGTGAACGCCGCGAGGTCGCGACGGTAGCTGATGCCGGTGTGACGGCTCAGCCGGCGCTCGATTGCGAGGCTCTCCAGCCAGCGCTCGATCAGCGCCTGCTGATCCGCATTCCAGTACGGCGGGTCGGTTGCGGGCCGCGCGGCCGGGTCAGGGCCGTCGGTTGGCGGCGGCATCGACGGCGGTGGCGATCAGCTCGCCGATGCGAGCCAGATAGTCCGTGCCCATGGTCGGATTGAAATGGTCGGCATCCGACGAGGCGATCGCGAGCAGGCCCCGCTCGCCGCCCGCGCCGAGCGGCACGAGCGCCACCGACCCGATCGTTTCGCCCGCGGCGGGGAACAGGAACTCGCGCTGCGAGTCGCGCACCCGGCCGCAGCGAGGCTTGCCGGCGAGGAACAGCGACTCGAAGGACTGCAGACCCGGATCGTCGGCGGGCAGTACTCTGAGGTACCGCGCCTCGACCTCGGTCAGTTCCTGATCGACCCGGGTCAGCACCAGCAGGAAGTCGCGCGCACCGAAGTCTTCCCGCAGGCTCGCCTCGATCGACGCGAGCCTC
>DATNHZ010000227.1:0-8275 GCA_035604655.1 Steroidobacteraceae bacterium
CACGAGGCCCTTGAAGATCACCTCGTCCCAGTTGATTCCGGTGTCCTTCGGCATGATTCCAAGCAGCGCCACGCTGCCGCCGTGGTGCATGGTCCGCAGCATCTCCCGGAACGCCGACGCCACGCCGGACATCTCGAGGCCGACGTCGAAGCCTTCCTCCATCTTGAGGCTGCGCATCGCCTCGTCGAGGTTCTCGCTGCGCACGTCGAGTGCCCGCGAGGCGCCCATCCGGCGCGCGAGTTCGAGGCGGTAGGGATTGACGTCGGTGATCACGATGTGGCGGCTGCCGACGAAGCGCGCGATCGCGACCGCCATGATGCCGATCGGGCCGGCGCCGGTGATCAGCACGTCCTCGCCCACCAGGTTGAACGACAGCGCAGTGTGTGTCGCGTTGCCGAACGGGTCGAGGATCGAGGCGATCTCGTCGGAGATCATCGGCGAGAGCTTGAACACGTTGACGGCGGGCAGCGACATGTATTCGGCGAAGCAGCCGGGCCGGTTGACCCCGACCCCGACCGTGTTGCGGCACAGGTGCCGCCGTCCGGCCCGGCAGTTGCGGCAGTATCCGCAGGTGATGTGGCCCTCGCCCGAGACGCGGTCGCCGACCGCGAGGCCGCGCACTTCGCTGCCGAGTGCGACGATCTCGCCGACGTACTCGTGGCCCACCGCCATCGGCACCTTGATGGTCCGGCGAGCCCAGTCATCCCAGTGCCAGATGTGCATGTCGGTGCCGCAGATGGCGGTCTTCTTCATCCGGATCAGCACGTCGTTGGGGCCGTAGGTCGGCTCGGCGATGTCCGCCATCCAGATGCCGGGCTCGGCCTTGGCCTTGACCAGTGCTTTCATCTCAGCCCCCTCATGCGACCAGTCCGAGCTCGCGCCCGGCGGTCGCGAATGCCTGAATCGCCCGCTCCAGCTGCTCGGGCGTGTGCGCGGCGCTCATCTGGGTGCGAATGCGCGCCCGACCCTTCGGTACCACCGGAAATGAAAAGCCGATCACGTACACGCCGAGTTCGAGCAGCCGGTCGGCCATGCGACCGGCGAGCGCGGCATCCCCGAGCATCACCGGGATGATCGGGTGCTCGCCCGGGATCAGCGTGAAGCGGGCCGCGGTCATGCCGGCCCTGAACAGCCGTGCGTTGCGCGCCAGCCGTTCGCGCAGCTCATCGCCCTCGGTCACGAGGTCGAGGACCCGGAGCGTGGTCGCGGCGATCAGCGGCGGAATCGAATTCGAGAACAGGTACGGCCGCGAGCGCTGCCTCAGCCACTCGATCGCGGGCGCGCGCCCCGCGACGTAGCCGCCGGCGCCGCCGCCGAGCGCCTTGCCGAGCGTGCCGGTCAGCAGGTCGATGCGTCCAATGACGCCGGCGCGCTCGTGCGTGCCGCGGCCCTTGATGCCGACGAAGCCCGTGGCGTGCGAGTCATCGACGACGACCAGCGCCTGGTAGCGGTCCGCGAGGTCGCAGATGCCATCGAGCGGCGCGAACGTTCCGTCCATCGAGAACACGCCGTCGGTCACGATCAGGCGCGTGCGGGCGGTCGCGGCCTCGCGCAGCTTCGCCTCCAGATCCGCGAGGTCGCGGTTGGCGTAGCGGAGCTTGCGGGCCTTGCACAGGCGGATGCCATCGATGATGGAGGCGTGGTTGAGGGCGTCGGAGATGACCGCATCCTCCTCGCCGAGCAGCGCCTCGAACAGGCCGCCGTTGGCATCGAAGCACGAGGAGTACAGGATCGCAGCGTCGGTCCCGAGAAACCCCGCCAGTCGCTGCTCGAGCTCGCGGTGCACCGCGTGCGTGCCGCAGATGAAGCGCACCGAGGCCATGCCGTACCCGAACTGATCGAGGGCCCGGTGCGCCGCCTCGCGCACCGCGGGGTGGTTCGCGAGGCCCAGGTAGTTGTTGGCGCACAGGTTGATGACCTCGCGCCCCTCGCCGACGCGGATGACCGCGCTCTGCGGCGAGCCGAGCAGCCGCTCCGTCTTGTACAGGCCCTGGCTGTGCAGCGCAGCTGTCTCGGCGGTCAGGCGGTCGTAGAAGGCCGCGTCCATGGCTGATGTCCGGCGACGAAGGGGTGCAAAGTATAGGCAAAATCCGCACTCGCGGCCGACCGGCCGCCGCCGCTGCGGCCGCCGCTCAGCAAGGGCGGCGCGCGATAGGCCATACTGCGGTCATGCCGGTTCCGACGACCCCGAAGGTCACGGTTGATGTGGTCATCGAGCTCATCGACCGTCCCGAGCGTCCGATCGTACTGATCGAGCGGCGCAATCCGCCCTTCGGCTGGGCTCTGCCGGGTGGCTTTGTCGACCTCGGCGAAACGGTCGAAGCGGCCGCGGTGCGGGAGGCGCGCGAGGAGACGGGCCTTGCGGTCGAGCTTGGGGCGCTGCTCGGCGTCTACTCCGATCCGGCGCGCGATCCGCGCGGGCACACCGTCGGGATCGTGTTCGTCGGTCGCGCGCGTGGCGCACCGGTCGCCGCGGACGACGCGCGCGCCGTCGCCGCGGTCGATCCCCATAGCCTGCCACCGCTCGCGTTCGACCACGCGCGGATCATCGCCGATTACCTGTCGCGCGCTCGACGCTGAGCGGTGCTCGCAGTGGCGCGCTTGGGCCAGCGTCCCTTCACGGGCGCGACCGCGAGCGCGACCGGTGCGATCGGCCGCGGCGCGGGCCGCGCTGCGGCAGCGCGAGGATCCGGCCGTCGATCCGACCGAGAGACCCGGTCGGCAGCGCGTCCTCGCGGGCTCGTCAATGATGAATCCATATTAAGATGAGCGATTCGGCGGGCAGACAGCCGATCGAAGACACGGATCAAGGGGATCGCATGGCGCCGTTCTTGTGGCCGGAAGGCCAGTCGCTGGAAAGCCCGCTCGGCACGGCCATCAACCGGTTGTGGCTGGCCGACGAGGACAGCGTGTTGCGCGAGCTGTTGCCGCTCGCCCGGCTGGAAGACGGCGCGCGGGCCGCGATCGTCGGCGAGGCAACCGCGCTCGTCGAGGCGGTGCGCACGGGCCGCGTCGAGCGCAGCGGCATGGACGCATTCCTGAGCGAGTATGACCTCGGCTCGCAGGAAGGGGTCATCCTGATGTGCCTCGCCGAGGCACTGCTCAGGATTCCCGATGCGGTGACCGCCGACCGGCTGATCGCCGACAAGATCAAGGCTGGCGACTGGGCCTCGCACCTGTCGGACGGCGGCTCGCTGTTCGTGAACGCCTCCACCTGGGGGCTGATGCTGACCGGCCGCCTGGTGCAGCCCGACGCCGGCACGCAGCGCGACCCCGCCGGCTTCATGCGCAACCTCGTCGCGCGGGTTGGTGAGCCGGTGGTCCGCACGGCGCTGCGCCAGGCGATGCGCATCATGGGTCACCAGTTCGTCATGGGCCGCACGATCGAGGAGGCGCTGGCGCGCGCCGCCGAGGGTGACAATGCGCGCTACCGGTACTCGTTCGACATGCTGGGCGAGGCGGCGCTGACGATGCGCGACGCCGATCGCTACCTCGAAGCCTACGCTGCGGCGATCGAGTCGCTCGGCCGGGCCGCCAGGCGGTCGCGCGACTCGGCTCCGGAATCCGCGCCGAGCATTTCGGTGAAGCTGTCGGCGCTGCATCCGCGCTACGAGTATGGGCAGCGGGTGCGGGTGCACGCGGAGCTGACGCCGCACGTGCAGTGGCTCGCCGAGCGCGCCGCCGGGGCGGGGATTGCGCTCACCATCGACGTCGAGGAGTCGGAGCGCGTCGAGCTGCTGCTCGAGACCGTCGAGGTGCTGTTGCGGGCGCCGGCGCTGGCCGGGTGGCAGGGCCTGGGGCTCGCCGTGCCGGCGTACCAGAAGCGCGCTGCGGACATGATCCGCTGGCTCGTCGCGCGCGCCCGGCAGGCCGGGCGGCGCCTCAACGTACGGCTCGTCAAGGGCGCGTACTGGGACAGCGAGATCAAGCGCGCCCAGGAGCGCGGCCATTCAGGCTATCCCGTGTATACGCGCAAGCAGTCGACGGACGTCGCCTACCTCGCCTGTGCGAGCCTGCTGTTCGATGCCCCGGACGTCATCTATCCGCAGTTCGCCAGCCACAACGCGCACACCGTCGCGAGCATCCTGCATCTCGCGCGCAGCCTAGGCCGGAACTTCGAGTTCCAGCGCCTGCACGGCATGGGAGAGGAGCTGTACGCGCTGGTCACCGATCCGGCCCGCGGCGGCCCGCCGTGCCGCGTGTACGCGCCGGTCGGCTCGCACGAGGATCTGCTCCCTTACCTGGTGCGTCGCCTGCTGGAGAACGGCTCCAATACCTCGTTCGTCAATCGCATCGTCGATGCGCGCCTCCCCGCCGCCGAGATCGCGGCCGACCCCGTCGCGTTCGTCGACGCGCTGGCGACGATCCCGCATCCCCGCATCCCGCTGCCGGCGCGGATCTTCGGCGCCGAGCGGCCGAATTCCGCCGGCATCAATCTCGCGGATGGCCGCGAGCTCGCCGAGCTTGCGCGCGCGGCGAGCACCGCGCTCGCTGCGCCGCACGTGTCGGCGCCGCTGATCGGCGGGCGGCAGAGCGCGGCCCGCGAGGCGATCGTCGCACGCGGCACGGCGCTGATGAGCCCGGCCAACCGGGACGTCCTCGTCGGCCACGTGCTCGAGGCGTCGGCGGAGGACATCGCTCGCGCGCTCGACACCGCCGCCGCTGCATTCGCCGACTGGGACCGCACGCCGGCCGCGGATCGCGCCGGCATCCTCGAGCGGGCCGCCGACGCGTTCGAGGCGCATCGCGGGGAGCTGATTGCGCTTTGCGTGCGTGAGGCGGGCAAGTCCGTCGCCGACAGCGTCGCGGAAGTCCGCGAGGCGGTCGATTTCCTGCGCTACTACGCGCAGCGCGCCAGGCTCGACTTCGGCAAGAACCTGGTGATGCCGGGGCCGACCGGCGAGCGCAACGAGCTCGCACTGCGCGGCCGCGGCGTATTCGTCTGCGTGAGTCCCTGGAATTTCCCGCTCGCGATCTACACCGGCCAGGTGGCGGCGGCACTCGCGGCCGGCAACACGGTGATCGCGAAGCCCGCCGAGCAGACCCCGCTGGTCGCCTCGCTCGCGACCCGCCTGCTGCATGGCGCCGGGATCCCGGGGGAGGTTTTGAGCTTCCTGCCGGGTGACGGCGCGCGCGTCGGCGGCGCGCTGTGCGCCGATCCGCGCGTTGCGGGCGTCGCCTTCACCGGCTCCAACGAAACTGCGGCGGCGATTCACCGTGCGCTCGCGGCGCGGCCCGGGCCGATCGCGGCGCTGATCGCCGAGACCGGCGGCCAGAATGCCATGATCGTCGACAGCTCGGCACTTCCCGAGCAGGTCGTTCACGACACAATCGCGTCGGCCTTCGGCAGCAGCGGACAGCGTTGCTCGGCGCTGCGGATCCTGTGCGTGCAGGAGGAGATCGCGACGCGGATCGAGGAGCTGATCGCCGGTGCCATGGACGAACTGGTCGTCGGCGATCCTGCGCTGCTGGCCACCGATGTCGGTCCGGTGATCGACGCCGAGGCGCTCGGCGTGCTCGAGCGCCATGCGGCGCAGATCGTGCGCGGCGCCCGCTGGTCGCACCGCGTGCGCCTTCCGGCGGAGCTCTCGCGCGGCAGCTTCTTCGCCCCGCTCGCGGTCGAGATCGGGGCGATCGGGGCACTCAAGCGCGAGGTGTTCGGCCCGGTGCTGCACGTGCTGCGCTGGCGCGCCCGGGACCTCGACGGGTTGATCGATGCGATCAACGGCACCGGCTACGCGCTCACGCTCGGCGTGCACACGCGGATCGACTCGACCGTGGACCGGATCCGGGCGCGCGCCCGCGCCGGCAACATCTACGTCAACCGCAACATGATCGGTGCGGTGGTCGGCGTGCAGCCGTTCGGCGGCAGCGGGCTGTCCGGGACCGGTCCGAAGGCCGGGGGGCCGCACTATCTGCATCGTTTCGCGACCGAGCAGACCGTGACCGTCAACACCGCCGCGGTCGGCGGCAACGCGAGCCTGCTGGCGCTCGCAGGCTGAGCGGCACGTCAGGGCGAGCGGCCGGCGTCGTCGGGCCAGCGCAGGCGCTGCGTCTCGAACGTGCCCTCGCCGATTGCGCCCCAGTCGTTGATCGCCCCCTTCAGCGTGCACAGCGCTGCGGTCGGCAGATCGCCGATCACATCGTCGTCGGTGAGCCACGCGGCGAGCCGGCTGACGCCGGGGTTGTGGCCGACGAGCAGCACGTGGCGGCACGCGGCGGGAGAGGCTCGCAGCACGGTCACCAGCGTCGGGCGCTCGGCGAGGTAGATCCGGTCGTCGTGCCGGATCCGCTGCAGCGGGAAGCCCAGGGCGCGGGCGAATTCCTTCGCGGTGCTGATTGCGCGCATCGCCGGACTCGACACGATATGGTCCGGCCGCACGCCGAGGGAGTGGGCGAGCTCGGCCATCCGTTCGGCTTCCCGCCGGCCGCGCTTGTCGAGCGGACGCTCGAAGTCCTCGAGGTCCGCATCGTGCTTCTCGGCGTGTGCGTGCCGCACGATCGTGATCTGTTTCATGTCGCGTGTGGGACGTGACCGGCGTGGTCAGTCGACGCCGATCAGCAGCCGTCCGTCGCGTACCAGCAGCGGGAACGTTGCAACGGCCTCGTAGGCCGGCGGCGACAGCGCCGCGCCGGTGCGCAGGCAGAAGCGCGCTCCGTGCCGCGGACAGATGATCTCGTGCCCCTCGACCGGGCCTTCCGACAGCGGATTGCCGTCATGGGTGCACAGATCCTCGATCGCGTAGCGCTCGCCGTCGACGTCGTAGACGGCGACGAATCGCCCATCGACCTCGTAGACACGATGCCCGTTGCGGGGTACATCATCGTCGGCCGCGACCTCCACCCACCGCCCAGGCATCACATCATACCGGTCTGCAGGCGCGCGGCCTCGGACATCATTTCGCGGCTCCAGGGCGGATCGAACACCAGCTCGACGTCGGGCGCGACGATCGTGGGGATCTGCGCGAGCTTGTCCTTGACGTCCTGGACCAGCACCTCGCCCATGCCGCAGCCCGGCGCGGTCAGCGTAAGGCGTACCGCCGCGGCGCGGGTGCCGTCCTCGCGGCGCTTGATCTCGCAGGAGTAGATGAGGCCAAGATCGACGATGTTGAGCGGAATCTCCGGGTCGTAGCAGGTCTTCAGCTGCTCCCAAGCGAGCTTTTCGACGTCGGCGTCGGTGGCATCGGGTGGCAGTTCGATCCGGGTGGGCGGTTCCTGGCCGATCGCATCGGCATCTTCGCCGGCGATCCGAAACAGGTTGCCCTCGACGTAGACCGTGAAGCTGCCGCCGAGCGCCTGCGTGACATAACCCACGCTGCCGGTGCGCAGCTTGACCTCGACTCCCGCGGGCACCAGCACAGCCTTGACGTCGCGGCTGACGACGATCGGTTCGTTGTGTTGGTGACGCATGCTCTCGCTCCGGGGTGCCTGGCGGGACTACTCGGTGGATACCGGCTCGGAAGCACGGGCCAACGCGGCTTCGAGCGTGTGCCAGCAAAGGCTCGCGCACTTCACCCGCGCCGGAAACCCGCGCACCCCGGACAGGGCTGCGAGCTTGCCGAGCTCCGGCGGCGAGGGTGCGTCGGCGCGGGTCAGCAGGTCGTGGACGAGGCCATAGAGCCGGTTGGCCTCGGCGAGCGTCTTGCCCGTCAGGGCCTCGGTCATCAGCGAGGCGGACGCGACCGAGATCGCGCAGCCCGAGCCCTCGAAGCGCAGCTCGCGGACGATGTCCCCGTCGACCACCGCGTAGACCGTCAGCTGATCGCCGCACAGCGGATTGTGGCCGCGGGCCGAGAGCGCCGGCTGGGCCGGGCGCCCGAAGTTACGCGGGTGCCGGTTGTGATCCAGGATCACGTCGCGGTACAGGTCCTTGAGGTCCACGCAAGCCCTGCCGTCAGCGGAACATCGCGCGCGCCGCCGCGACCGAGTCGGCGAGCCGGTCGACTTCGGCGCGGGTGTTGTAGAAGGCGAACGAGGCGCGCGCGGTCGCCGGCACGCCGAAGAACTCCATCACCGGCATGGCGCAATGATGGCCGCTGCGGATCGCGATGCCGTCCTGGTCGAGAATCGTCCCGAGATCGTGCGGATGAACGCCCGCGAGTGTGAACGACACGAGGCTCGCCTTCGCGGGCGCATCGCCGATGATCGTCAGGCCCTCGATCCTGCCGAGACGCTCGGTCGCGTGGACGAGCAGCTCGTGCTCGAAGGCCGCAATCCTGCCGAGCCCGATCGTCTCGACGTAGTCGATCGCGGCGGCGAGCCCGACGGCGCCGCC
>DATNHZ010000228.1:0-7609 GCA_035604655.1 Steroidobacteraceae bacterium
CGAGCCGGTCCCTGGGTCGGTCGCCGACCCGAGTACCGGACTCGTGCCGGGCTCGGTGGTGCCGCCGGCGACGCGCTCTGCCGTGCACACGCTGCCGGCCGCGACGCCCACCCCGGCGACCGCGGCGCCGACGACGACTCCGGAACAGCCGGCACCAGCGCCGCCCGCGACACCGCCCGCGACACCACCGGCGACGCCACCGCCCAACGGGGGCATCCCATGAGCCGGACGGCGGACGAGCTCGCGCCCGGACCCGAGCGCCGATTGAGTTACGCATTTGCGCGTCGCCACGGCGTGCTCTGCCGCGGCGTCGACGGCGGCCGCGCAGAGGTCATCGTGCGCAAGAGCGCGGACCCGCACGGGGTCGCCGAGCTCAGGCGCTACCTCGGGGTGCCGCTCGCCCTCGAGCGGGTCGCGGACGAGCGCTTCGAGGAGCTCTTGCAGCAAAGCTATGAGGGCGGCAACAACGCCGCGGCGGCCGCGGCCGAGGGCCTCGAGGGCGATACCGACCTCGCGCACATGGCGGAGGAGCTGCCGGAGCCCTCCGACCTGCTCGAGAGCGAGGACGACGCGCCGATCATCAAACTGATCAACGCGGTGCTCACGCAGGCGGTCCGGGAGAACGCCTCCGACATCCACATCGAGCCGTTCGAGAACCGGCTGGTGATCCGGTTCCGGGTCGACGGCGTGCTGCGCGAGGTGCTGCAGTCGCGGCGCGCGCTCGCGCCGATCGTCGTGTCGCGCGTCAAGGTCATGTCGAAGCTCGATATCGCAGAGAAGCGCCTGCCCCAGGACGGGCGCATGTCGCTCAAGGTGGCGGGCCGGCCGGTCGACGTGCGTGTGTCGACGATTCCGGCCGGACACGGCGAGCGGGTGGTGCTGCGCCTGCTCGACAAGCAGGCCGGGCGCCTCGACCTTGGCTCGCTCGGCATGGATCCGACGACGCAGCGCTCGATGGACGAGCTGATCCACAAGCCCTATGGAATCCTGCTGGTCACCGGCCCGACGGGCTCGGGGAAGACCACGACGCTGTACGCCGCGCTCGAGCGCCTGAACGACGACACGCGCAACATCATGACGGTCGAGGACCCGATCGAGTACTACATCGACGGCATCGGCCAGATGCAGGTCAACACCAAGGTCGAGATGACCTTTGCGCGCGGCCTGCGGGCAATCCTGCGGCAGGACCCTGACGTCGTGATGGTGGGCGAGATCCGCGATATTGAGACGGCCCAGATCGCCGTACAGGCCTCGCTGACGGGGCACCTCGTGATGTCGACACTGCACACCAATACGGCCGTCGGGGCGATCACCCGGCTCCGGGACATGGGCGTCGAACCGTTTCTGCTGTCCTCGACGCTGCTCGGAGTCCTGGCGCAGCGCCTCGTGCGGGTGCTCGACCCCGGCACGCGTGTCCCGTATCCGGTCGCCGATTACGAGCGCCGGTTCCTGAACCTCCCGGCCGGCGAGACGGCGACGGTGTATCGCGCGGCGAGCGAGGCCGGGAGCGGCTACAAGGGCCGTACCGGCATTTACGAGCTGGTGATCGTCGATGAGGCGATGCGAACTCTCATTCACGATGGCGCCGGCGAGCAGGAGCTCGAACGGCACGCCCGGCTCGCGACGCCGAGCATCCGCGACGACGGCCGGCACAAGATCCTCTCCGGCGTCACGACGCTCGAGGAAGTGCTTCGCGTCACGCGCGAGGACTGAGGCTCCCAGTCCCCACCCGATGGCCGCCTTCGAATACACCGCGCTCGACTCCACCGGCCACGAGCGTCGCGGGGTCCTCGAGGGCGATACCGCCCGGCAGGTGCGCCAGCTGCTGCGTGAACAGCTGCTGCTGCCGGTGTCGGTCGCCGAGGTCGCGCAGACCGAGGCGACGCGCAGCCGCGGGCGGTTGTCGCTGCGCCGCGGTCTCTCGGCGAGCGACCTGGCGCTGCTGACCCGCCAGCTCGCGACCCTCGGACGCGCGGGCCTGCCGCTCGAGGAGGCGCTGCTCGCGGTGTCGCAGCAGACCGAGAAGCCGCGGATCCAGGCCATCGTCTCGGGCGTGCGTGCCCGGGTGATGGAGGGCCGCAGTCTCGCCGACGGGCTCGCGGCATTCCCACAGGCCTTCCCGGAGATCTACCGCGCGACCGTCTCGGCAGGCGAGCAGTCGGGGCGCCTCGACGCGGTGCTCGAGCGGCTCGCCGACTACACCGAGAACCGCCAGGTCCTGCAGAGCAAGATCCGCAATGCCCTCGTCTACCCTGTGCTGCTGACCGTGGTCTGCGTCGTGATCGTCTCGCTGCTGCTCGGCTACGTCGTGCCCGAGGTCGTGAACGTGTTCCGCACCGGCAAGCAGCAGCTGCCGGTGCTGACCCGCGGCCTGATCGCGATCAGCGACGGCTTCCGGCACTGGTGGTGGCTGATCTTCGCGCTCCTCGGCGGGGCCTACTACGGCTTCCGGCGCTGGCTGCAGAATCCGGCCGCCCGCCGCCGCTGGCACCTGTTTGTGCTGTCGGTACCGCTGCTGGGGCGGGTCGTCCGCGGGGTCAACGCGGCGCGCTTCGCGCGGACGCTGTCGATCCTGACCGCGAGTGCCGTCCCGGTGCTCGAGGCCCTGCGGATCTCGGGCGAGGTGGTCGGGAACCTGCCGATGCGCGATGCGGTCGCCGAGGCGGCCGCCAAGGTGCGCGAGGGGGCGCCGATCGCCCGCTCGCTGGGTGCGAGCAAGCTCTACCCGCCGATGCTGATACACCTGGTCGCGAGCGGCGAGACCAGCGGGGAACTCGAGGCCATGCTCGAGCGGGCCGCGACCAACCAGGAACGGGAGATGGACGGAATCGTCAACACGGCCGTCAACATCCTGGGCCCGGCGATGATCCTGGTGATGGGCGGCTTCGTGCTGCTGATCGTCCTCGCCTTGCTGCTGCCGATCTTCCAGCTCAACCAGCTGGTGCGTTGAGCTTCCGGGCGGTGCGCCGCCCACAATCGTTGCGTTCTGCCAACGGGTTCACGCAAAGTTCACCTGCCAGCCTCTTGCGACCGCGCCGGCCACTGCCTTATAACGGCGCCGCTCGAACGCCGTTTTCGTGGCCCTACAGCGATGAGCGAGAAGCCCGACTCCGAAGAGTTCGATGAAGACGATGCCGACGAGGCCGTCGACAGCGACGACCCGCAGCTCGAGCATCTGATCAAGGACCTCGAGTCCCAGAAAAGGCGCGGCGGCCCGAAGGCGGGCGAACCGGCCTGGCGGCGGCTCGAGAAGTACATGGAGCAGAAGCGCACCGCCGAGCTGCTCTCCGACTTCGACGACTACGACATCGGCGACAGCAGCGGCCGCGCGGCGGACGCCGAGGAGCGCGCGTCCGGCAAAGCGCGGGCAAAGAAGGCCCGCCGCTGAAGCGGCCGCGCGAGCGGCCGCAACCGGTCAGTCGCGTTCCGCCCTCTGCCCGGCCGCAGCCACCGACGGTTGCGGTGCGCGCTCGAGCGCCCCGAGTGCGGAGGCGAGCGCGCCGCGCTCGCCCGCCTCGCGCGCCGCGAGCGGCGCAATCCCGGCCTTGTCGAGCAGCCGGTTCACGGCCGGAACGTCGGTGTCGGCAAGGCTCTTGGCGCCCGCCTCGACCTCTGCAAGCTCCCGCTCGAGGACCGTCACCCGCTCGATCTGGTAGTCGCCCGGCCGGCCTTCGTAGGACAGCAGCGCGCCGTAGGCTTCATCCAGGTACTCGCGCAGCCGCAGCTCGCCGGTGATCGCCCCGCCTTCCTTGGTGGCGACCACTTTCTTGCGAAGCTCCTCGACCTTGCCGACGAACCGCTCGAGCGCCTCGCGCGTGGCCCGATCGGCTTTTGGGTCGGCGCTGCGCTGCTGCGCGAGCAGCCGATAGCCGTTCAGCCGCTCGACGAGGTCCGTCATCCGGCCGAACAACGCATGGGCACGCATCGCGGCGGCGAACTGCGCTTTGCGGTCCTCGACCGAGTAGGTGGCGCGCGAATCGAGGCCGACCTCGAGCCGCTGCTCGTACACCTGTCCGCCCTTCGTGAGGCGCACGGTATAGGTACCGGGCACGACCCGCGGCCCGCTCGTTGCGGCTTCTGCGGCCTGGGCCGCAGTCGGGACGCGCGGCGCCGCCACCTGCATCGACCAGACCACCCGGTTGATTCCCTTGCGCGTGCTGGCCGGGAGGGCGTCCACGAGCGTGCCGGCGCTGTCGAACACCTCGAGCTTCAGGCGCCCGAACACGTGGCGGGTCCGCTGGTAGTAGTTGATGACGGCGCCATCGGGCGGGTTCTGGCCGCGGAACTTCGCGTCGCCGTCGGCCCAGCCGCCGCTGCCTTCGATCCGCTGCTGGACCGGCCGGCCCGGGAGGAAGGCGACCTCGCGTGCGAGGTCGGTGCTGGCGAGCGCCCGCAGCGGCGTCAGGTCGTCGATGATCCACAGGCCGCGGCCGTGCGTCGCGATCACGAGGTCGCGCTCGCGCGGCTGCACAGCGAGGTCGCGCACCGCGACCGACGGGAAGTTGCCGCCCTTGAACTCGGCCCAGTGGCCGCCACCGTCGACGGAGATGTACAGCCCGAACTCGGTTCCCAGGTACAAGAGCTGCGGGTCCTGCGGATCCTCCTTGATGACGTGCGCATAGCCCCGCACGCCCGATCCCGGTCCCACGATCCGCGCCCAGCTCGCTCCGAAATCGCCGCTGCGGTAGACCCACGGCGACAGGTCACCGAACGTGTGGCGGTCGAAGGCGGCATACACGACGCCGTCGGCGTGCCGGCCGGCCTCCACCCACGACACCCAGCTCGCGGCCGGCAGGCCCTTGATGTTGGCGACGACGTTCTGCCAGCGCTTGCCGCCGTCGCGCGTCAGCTGCACATTGCCGTCGTCGGTGCCAACCCAGATCACGTTCTTATCGCGCGGGCTCGCGGCGATCGAGTAGATCGTGGTGTGCATCTCGGCGGCCGAATTGTCGACGGTGATGCCGCCCGACTCCTCCTGCTTCTGCTTCGCCGGATCATTGGTTGTCAGGTCCGGCGAGATTCGCGTCCAGCTCTGGCCGTGGTCACGCGTGACGAACAGGAACTGCGCACCCATGTACAGCGTCTGCGGGTCGGTCGGAGACAGCGCGAGCGGCGTGTTCCAGTTGTAGCGCAACTTCTCCTTGAACCCGGGACGCGGCTGGATGTCGCGCTGGCTGAGCGTGCGCCGGTCGATGCGCGCGAGGTGCCCGCCCTGGTACTCGGCGTAGGCGAAGTTGGGGTCGGTCGGATCGGGGAATGCCCAGAAGCCGTCGCCGCCGTACAGGTTCTCCCACTGGCTGTTGCCGATGCCGCCCGGATAGGCAGAATCGCCGACCCACGAGCTGTTGTCCTGCAGCCCGCCGTACACCTGGTACGGGTCACGCGCGTCGACCGACACGTGATAGAACTGCGATACCGGCAAGTTGTCGGCCTTCCACCATTTGTTGCCGCCGTCGTGGCTGAGCCAGAGGCCGCCGTCGTCGCCGGTGACGACCTCGCGCGGGTTTTTCGGATTGATCCACAGGTCATGGTGGTCGCCGTGGGTGCCACCGGTGACGTCGGCGAAGCTCTTGCCGCCGTCCTCCGAGGCGATCAGCCGGAGGTTGGGCTTGTAGAGCCGGTCGGGGTTGGTGGGGTCGATCACGAGCCGCGAGAAGTAGAACGGCCGCCAGACCATGCTGTTGCTGCGGTCACCCTCCGCCCAGGTCTTGCCGCCATCATCGGAGCGGAACAGCGCCGAACGCACGCCCTCGATGACCGCGTAGACGACATCGGGCTTCGACGGCGCGATCGCGACGTCGAGCCGGCCCCACGGGGCCGGTGGCAATCCTTGCGCCGTCGTCTGGTCGAGCCGGCGCCAGCTCGCGCCGCCGTCCTCCGTGACGAACAGGCCGGAACCGGAGGCCGCCTTGGGTCCCTCGCCGCCGGAGCGGAAAGTCCAGCCCTTGCGCCGGAAGTCCCACAGCCCTGCGAACAGGCGCTTGGGGTTGCGTGGGTCCATCGCAAGTCCCGAACAGCCGGTCGAGGGATTCGGGCCTTTGAGCACGAGCGCCCAGCTCTTGCCACCGTCCGTCGTCTTGTACAGGCCCCGCTCCGCCGAGTCCGACCACAGCTTGCCCGGAACGCAGGCATACACCGTGTCAGCGTGCGAAGGATCGACCACGATCCGATCGATGCGCTCGGACTCCGCGAGCCCGAGGTGCTCCCAAGTGTCGCCGCCGTCGGTCGAGCGATAGATTCCGTCGCCGACCGAGACGGAGTTGCGGGTCCAGGCCTCGCCCGTTCCCACCCAGACCACCTTGCGGTTCGTGGGATCGAGCGCGATCGCGCCGATCGACTGGACGGGCTGCTTGTCGAACAGCGCCTTGAACGTCGTGCCGCCGTCGAGCGAGCGCCACACGCCGCCCGAGGCACTGCCGACGTACAGCGTCACCTTGCCGTCGTCCTCGACGCGGCCGGCGATCGCGGCGATCCGTCCGCTCATCGTGGCCGAGCCGATGTTCCGTGCGCCGAGGCCGGACAGCACTGCCGAATCCGCGACCGGGACGGCCGGCGCCTCGGCCGCGAGCGCGGGGATGGCGAGTGCGGCTGCGAGGATGAGCGCCGCGCGGTGAACGAGAGCGGTCATGGCTGCACCTTGGCGCCGGCGGACTGCGATTTCGGGAAGGCGAACTCGGACGGCGCGGCGGTGAGGTTGGCCTCGGCCTTCTCGTACACGACCTTCTGCCGGTGGGCCGCGTCGGCGTCCTTCGGCCCCTGCTCCTCCGTCATCGGAAAGTACACGCCCGCGACCCGCTCATACTCGCCGTAATCGGTCTGGCTCAACTCATCGGCGCCGCGGATCGTCTGCCGGTCGAGTTCGCGAATCACCATCCAGGTGTCGGGGTCAATCCAGAAGATTGCCTCGTCGCCCCACTTCAGGCGCACCCGCAGCTTGTGCGCCGGCGTGCCGTCGATCTCCTCGAGCCCGAGGTACTCGACCGTGTGCCCCTTGGTGCGGTAGTCGACGAACGGCAGGTCGATGTCAGCCGACAGCTCAAGGCCCTTGGCCTCGTCGGCCGACATCAGCGACGGGTCCTTGCGGCCCTGAAATGGCTGCACGGTCCAGGCCTGGCGGCCGTCGTAGGCCTGGATCTGCGTCAGTCCCTGCAGCGTCAGGTCGGAGCGGTACTCGCCGGCGCGGGTCTTGAGCTCGCGCACCTTGATCTCGACGTTGGCGCCCGGAAGGACCAGCCGACCGCTGCGCTGCAGCGTCTTGATTGCGGCGAGCGCCGCTGCGCCGCCGCGGGCCTCGACCGAGTGGGCGATGAGCTCGTCGGCCGTGAGCGGGGCGGCCATGAGCGCGGTTGAGAGCAGGAATCCGCCGAGTCCCGCAACGACCGGGATGAAACGTGGCATGGGGCGACCTGTGGGCGTGTGGGGGGCAGGGTCGGCAAGGTTCCACGACGGATGCGCCGGCGTCAATCGGCGTGTCAGTGGAAGTCGCGGGACGGCGCCGTCAATGCGCCGAGCAGCGCGGACCGGTCGACGAGCCGCTCGACGACAAGGTGCAGCACCTCGCCCTCGCGCTGCACCGTTCCGGCCGCCTCGAGGAGGCGCGACTCGAGCA
>DATNHZ010000229.1:0-2620 GCA_035604655.1 Steroidobacteraceae bacterium
GAGCACGGGCGCGGCCGGGGCTATCCTGAGCGAATTGGGTGCCGCCGCCTGGCGCCCGCCTCGAGCGGGATCACCGATGCCGCCGTTGAGCAGCAAGGACCCGGTTCCAGTGAAACGAGTTGCACTTGGGCGCAGCGGCCTCGAGGTCTCTGCGATCGGTCTCGGCTGCATGGGCATGAGCGAGTTCTACGGCCCGAGCGATGACAGCGAGAGCCTCGCAACTCTCGCACGCGCGCACGAGCTTGGTGTCAACTTTCTTGACACCGCCGACGCCTACGGACCGTTTCGCAATGAGGAACTGATCGGCCGGTTCCTCGCCGGCCGGCGCGGCCAGGTCGTCATCGCGACGAAGTTCGGCTTCGTTCGCGGTCGGGGGCCGCTGGCGCCGAGCATCGACACCAGTCCGGCCTACGTCCGCCGCGCGTGCGAAGCGTCGCTGCGCCGGCTCCGGATCGAGACGATCGACCTGTATTACGCGCACCGGATCAGCCCGGCGACGCCGGTCGAGGAGACGGTCGGCGCGATGGCCGCACTCGTGCGCGAAGGGAAAGTGCGAGCAATCGGGCTGTCCGAAGTGTCGGCGAAAACACTGCGCCGTGCGGCTGCGGTGCACCCGATCGCAGCGATTCAGAGCGAGTATTCGCTGTGGTGGCGCGGGCCGGAATTCGAAGTGCTGCTCGCGTGCCGGGAACTCGGCGCGAGCCTGGTCGCCTATTCACCGCTCGGCCGCGGCTTTTTGACGGGGGCAATCACGAGCACGACCGATCTCGCGCCCGACGATTTCCGTCGGGAGCAGCCGCGGTTCCAGGGCGCGGCTGCGACTCACAACGCCCAGCTCGTCGCGCGACTCGCACAGATCGCCCGGGCACAGGGCTGCACGGCTGGCCAGCTCGCACTCGCGTGGCTGCTGGCGCAGGGGCCGGACGTCATACCGATTCCCGGCACGCGACACAGCACCCGGGTCGAGGAGAACGCCGCGGCGGCGAATATCGAGCTCACGCCAGCGACCAAGGCGGCGCTCGGCGCCGTCTTCCCAGTCGGCGCAGCGCACGGTGACCGCTACACGGCCGAAGGGATGAAACTCGTGAACGTCTGATGAGGCGCGCGCCAATCAAAACGACGCGTCCGGAGGCTCGCTGCTAACGGCCCGAAGTGAACTGCCGGAGTCGCCATGATCCTGCGAGTGCTCGACGTGACGCCCGGTGTGCGACGCGCACGCAGCGTGTGAAGGGCGGGAGGGGGGGAATGTAATGGCAAGCTACGACGCCGGCTCGATCGTCGCACCGACGCTGATTGCGGCCTACCGCGCGACCCACTACTGCGTAAACGGTGTGGCGCCGCCGTTCCTGCTGCGCGTCGACGAGGAAAACCCGGATCTCGCCAAGTGCCATCTGGCACACGGGGCGCGGTGCTCGGCGTTCATCACTGCCTGGAACCCCGGCAGCCGACCGACTCCCGAGGAGGAGAATCACGCGGCGCAGGCGCGACTCGAGACCGAGCTGCGAAAGCGCGGCTACCGGCTCATTGATGGCCTCGGCGTCGATCCGACCGGGCAGTGGGAAGGGGAGGAGAGCTTTCTGGTCCTTGGGATCGAGCGCGACGCGGCCTGCAACGTCGGGCGGGCATTCCTCCAGCACGGGATCGTCTGGTCGGATGCCGATGCAGTGCCGCGATTGCTGCTGCTCGCGTGAGGCTCGCTCCCGGATGAGTGCCGGGGCCGAGCGTTGACGCAATTCGTGTTCGCGCCTGCGCCGAACCCGTCGGTCGCGGTGACCGGAGAGGGTGGCCGCTTTCCCGTGAACCGCGTCTTTTGCGTCGGCCAAAACTACGCCGCGCACGCCCGCGAGATGGGGGGACATCCCGACCGGGAGCCACCGTTCTTCTTCATGAAACCGGGAGCGCGCTGCTGGCGGATCACGAGGATCTGCCTTACCCGACCCGGACGCGGAACCTCCACTACGAGGCCGAACTGGTCGTCGCGATCGGCACGGCCGGCCGGAACGTCCCGTTGTCGGCGGCGCTGGCCCATGTGTACGGCTACGCGGTCGGCAACGACTACACGCGCCGCGACCTGCAGGCCGCAGCTCGCGACAAGCGGCATCCCTGGGAGATCGCCAAGGCCTTCGACCACTCAGCTGCGATCGGCTCAATCCACCCCACGGTACGTATCGGACATCCACAGCGCGCGGCGATCTGGCTCACCGTGAACGGCGTCGAAAAGCAGCGGGCCGACATTGCCGATATGATCTGGGACGTCCCGGGCGTGATCGCCGAGCTGTCGACGTTGTTCGACCTTCAGCCCGGTGATCTCATCTACACCGGGACGCCTGCCGGGGTTGGACCGGTGAGTCCCGGAGACGTCGTGGTGGCCGGCATCGACGGTCTTGGCACTCTGACCAACACGATCGCTGCCGGCCATGTGCTGGAAGGAGGGGGATGACGATGACCTGGTCAGGTGTGTTTCCGGCGATTACGACCCAATTTCGGCTCGATGAATCCGTCGACCTCGAGGCGACTCAGCGCCTCGCGGTGCAGCAGCTGGACGACGGAGTCGACGGCATTATTGCGCTCGGCACCTGCGGCGAGAACGCGTCCCTGACACCGGACGAAAAGCAGGCCG
>DATNHZ010000230.1:0-4962 GCA_035604655.1 Steroidobacteraceae bacterium
GACCGGAACGTCTATCCGCCGATGAGCACGCAGCTCGAGACGCTCGGAATCCGGCTCACCGAGGGCTGGGACCCGGGGCAGCTCGAGCCGGCGCCGGACGTCGTAATCGTCGGCAACGCGTTGTCACGGGGAAATCCGGCGGTCGAGTCGCTGCTCGATCGCGGTCTCCCTTACACTTCGGGCCCGGCCTGGCTCGCCGAGCACGTGCTCGAAGGCCGCTGGGTGCTGGCGGTCGCGGGGACCCACGGCAAGACGACGACCGCGAGCGCGCTCGCCTGGATCCTCGAATGTGCAGGCCTCGCGCCGGGGTTCCTGATCGGCGGCGTGCCGGAGAACTTCGGCACCTCGGCGCGACTCGGCCGCGCGCCGTTCTTCGTCGTCGAGGCGGACGAGTACGACACGGCGTTCTTCGACAAACGCGCCAAGTTCGTCCATTACCGGCCGCGCACGGCGATCCTCAACAATCTCGAGTTCGACCATGCGGACATCTACCCGGACATCGAGAGCATCCGCCGCATGTTCCATCAACTGGTGCGCACCGTGCCAGGCCAGGGGCGGCTGATCGTCAATGGCGCAGATCCTGAACTCCGGGCCGCACTTGCGCTCGGCGCCTGGACGCCGATCGAGCGCTTCGGACAGGCGGGGGAGGCCGACTTCACCGTCCACGCGCTCGTTCCCGACTGGTCGGAGTTCGAGGTGCGCCAGGGACAGGCGCTCGTCGGTCGGGCCCGCTGGAGCCTGATCGGCGCGCACAACGCCGAGAACGCGATTGCCGCAGTGCTCGGCGCGCGGCACGCCGGCGTCGCGCCGGCGGCCGCGCTCGAGTCGCTGGCGACGTTCCGGAATGCGCGCCGGCGGATGGAGGTGCGCGGCACGGTCCGCGGCGTCACGGTGTATGACGATTTTGCGCACCACCCGACCGCGATCGCGGCGACTCTCGAGGGCCTGCGTCGCAAGGTCGGCACGGCACGCATCCTCGCGGTGCTGGAGCCGCGCTCGGCCACGATGCGCCTCGGCGTACACCGCGAGACGCTCGCCGGCTCGCTCGCTGCTGCCGACCGCGTATTCCTGTTCGAGCCGGCGGACCTCGGCTGGGACCTGCGGGCTGCGGTGCGGCCGCTCGGCGAGCGCGGTCGGGTGCTCCGCGACGTCGGCGCGCTCGCCGCTGCGATCGCCGCCGAGGCGCACAGCGGCGATCACGTGCTGGTGATGAGCAACGGCGGCTTCGGCGGTCTCTACGAAAAACTGCTGGCGATGCTCGAAGCCAGCGCATGAGCGCGCGCACGCTGCCGCTGTTCCCGCTCGGTACTGTGCTGTTTCCCGGCGGCCCGCTGTCGCTCAGGATCTTCGAGCCACGCTACATCGACATGGTGGGCCGCTGCCTGCGCGCGCAGTCCGGCTTTGGCGTGGTACTCGTCGTCGATGGCGGCGAGACCGGGGGCGGGGCGCTCGCAACCGCCGCGGTCGGGACCGAGGCGCGGATCGTGGACTTCAACCGCCTCGACGACGGCCTGCTCGGCCTCACGTGCCTCGGCCAGGAGCGGCTGCGGATCGTGCGCGCCTGGCGTCAGGAGGACGGGCTCAACCTCGGCGACGTCGAGGACCTGCCCGCCGACGCGGCGGCGGAGGTGCCCGTCGACTGCGCGCACCTGCCGGAAGCGCTCCGCCGGCTGTACCCGGACCTCGATGCGAGTTATGCCTGGGTCACGCCCCGCTGGGACGACGCCGGCTGGGTCGGCAACCGGCTCGCCGAGCTCGCGCCACTCGAGGCCGGCGTCAAGCAGGGGCTGCTCGAACTCGGGGACCCGCTCGAGCGGCTGCGTTTCCTGGCGCCCCTGATCCGCATCGGCAGCGACCAGACCGACGCCTGAGCCGCCTCAATCGCTGCGCCGCCAGCCGCGGAATCGCTCGCGCACGACGACGGCGACGCCAAGCATCGCGAGCGTCCAGGCGAGTACCAGCCAGCCCGTGTAGCCGGTCACGGGGCTGATCAGCCACGCGAGCGGCGCCGCGGGATCCTGCCGCGTCGCGCCGATCGTGGCGCGCATCACGCAGACCCAACCGGCGTGCAGCCCAACGCCGACGGCGATGCTGCCGGTCCACGCGGCGCACAGCCCGAGTAGCAGGCCGACCGCAACCAGCGCCAGCCAAGCGTCGATGATGCCGGCAGGCGAGGCGAAGCTTGTGAGCGCGGCCGTGAGCAGGTCAAATCCGCTGCGCCAGCCGACGTCCGCGTGCGCAATGCGCGCACCGGCGAGGAAATGCACCGAGGCATAGACTAACGACACGAGCGCGACGGCGGCCAGCGGGCGCCTGAGTTCGCGGCTCACCGCGCCCTGCATCAGGCCGCGGAAGAAGGTCTCTTCCACGAACCCGACCACGAGTCCCGACAGTGCGCCGGCACCGAGCGCAGTGACTAGCACGTGCGCATCCAGATCGGGTCGCGGCACGCGCACGCCAAGCGCCAGCATCGAGATCGTTACCGGCAGCATCGTGGCGAGTCCGGCCGCGAGTCCGAAGCCGAATTGCCGCAGCCAGCGTGGCCGCGGGGCCCCGTAGCCGAAGTCGCGCAGCGTCGTGAGCCGCAGCCGCCGGACAACCCACACGATCGCCCCGAGCATCAGCAGCTGCCACAGGCGTGTTGCTATCTTGTCGAACCACCACTCCGGCGCAAGCGGGTGGACGAGGAGGTAGAGCGGATAGCAGAGCAGCGCCGCCGCGATGAGCGTGCCGGCGATCGTCGCGAGGAACCACAGGAAGGCGCGCATCGCCGCACGGTACGCGAGCGCGCCGGCATCGACAACCGGGGCGCACGCTGGCTGCGAACCCGCAAGCATCGGCGCGAAACCAGGTAGCGATGGGCGGCCGGTGACGACAACCTCCGCCGACGACCGCACTGGCTCCAAAGGTGGCCGTCGTGAGTGCCGGCTTTCCGGTGCCGGAGACTGGCCAATGCCGGTCGATTCTGACGATGCGGTCGCGCGTCGTTCCGATACGCCGAGCGCGTAATCCGCTGGAACCGATTGTGAGGAAGAAGTTTCAATTGGGGGAACCGGGAGCGTGCGGGACACGCAGCAGCAATTGTGTTATTCACACAAAGAGCCGCGTGAGGCGAGTCGGGTCCAGCCGCTGACGCGCCTGACGAACGTGCTCATCGATCTACAATTGGATGAACCTACCAACCATTTCAATATCCTCCTGTTCAACTTCGGGGTTCGCGCAATGAATGCGCCGTTCGCCTCGCGGCAAGGCCGCTGATGAAAGATTTGGTCGCACGCCTCATCGCTTACGTATTTCTCGGGAGCTTCTGCATCGCAGGGCCACTGTGCCTGGTCATCGCTCTCGGTTCGGCCGTGCAACGCGCTGGATTGATCTTCTCCGGGATGCGAGCGGAAGGCACGGTGATCGGCAAGCAACAAATGGGATCGACCCGCGTCTCGTACGCACCGGTGGTTCAGTTTGTAGCAAGCGATGGGCGCGCATATGTCGTCAGCTCGGATGTCTATGGTCGAGAATCCGCTTTCAAATACGGCGAGCACGTCAACGTGCTTTACCGGCAGGATCATCCTGAATCCGCGCGCATCGATGCTTTCGCCCCGCTCTGGACGTTCCCACTGGTGTTTGGTGTTGTAGGTGCCGCCTTTTCCGTCGTCCCCGCGATCGTGTTGGCGAGCTGGATGCGGCGGCGGCGGACCAGCCAGGGCGGACCTGACAGCATGGATCCGGCTCAGGTCACAAATGACACCGGGAGATCAGGCGTCCGTTGGGCGCTCGGCCTGCTGCTGACCGGCGGCGGACTTGCCCTGCTGGCGGTCGGCCTCAATGTCGCTCCGTCAGATGCGAATTCGCTCGATGAGTCGCGTGTCTTTGTCATCTGCGTGGGCGTTCTGCTGGCTGCCTCCGGCATACAGGCTGGGCAGTGGGTGGCTACGGGCAGTCGCCTTTCCCACGCGTTGGGCGCCGTTGCGATAACGTCAATGGCTGTCCTCTTCGGGTGGGTGGCGGTCTACGGGCAGGCGGCGGGCTTCAGCGGTGGCGTCAGTATTGGCGGCGCGACCGTGACATCGGGACGGTCGGTCACCCCCGCCCGAATCGCCTTCGGCATCGCATCGATACTCGTTGCGCTCGCCTCGGCGTGGGCGTGGAAGCAGGTCTTCCGGCGCCGCGGGTAAGGGTGTGGCGAGCCGCCAATCATGGCGTCGCTCATGGCCGCAGGTTTGCATCCCGCGTCGTGACGATCCGAGTAGGGCGCTTCCGGCACGGATAGCACGCGATCGACCGCGATCGGGCGGCCGAATCTCGCGCGCGAAGGATGGCTGCTGTCCGGGAGCTTCCGGCCCGCCTCGATGGAGGGTCTCGACTCAATCGAGACGCTGTCGAGCGGCCGCTTTGATTCGCTCCAAGAGGGCATCGGTCGACGCCTCCTGGCGTGTCGCACGAGCAGCAGGGCTTTCAGAGGGCGCCGTATACTTCCCGGCGCCACATTGAGAACTGCTCCGACATGACCGGGAGACGAGCGTGCCTAAGATTGACAAGGCTGAAGCGCCCAAGGGGTCGGGTACACGCTACCCAGCTCCGTTCGACAAACCCTGCCGAGACCGTACGTGGCGACGTCTCGGTGACGCGGCGGGGCTGACGCAGTTTGGCGTGAACCTGCTTCGGCTGCCTCCGGGCGCCTGGTCGAGCCAACGCCACTGGCATTCGCATGAGGACGAATTCGTCTACGTGCTGGATGGAGAAGTAGTGCTGGTGACCGACGACGGGGAAGAAGCACTGCAGGCGGGCGAGTGCGCCGGATTCAAAGCCGGCGAACGCAATGGGCACTGCCTTCAAAACCGGACTCTCCGGAGCGCTGAAATCCTGGTCATCGGTTCGCGCAACGACGAGGATTATGGGGAGTATCCGGATATAGATTTGGTGTTTACGTCAGGACGCTACGCAGGCACCGGGGCATACCGGCAT
>DATNHZ010000231.1:0-2126 GCA_035604655.1 Steroidobacteraceae bacterium
GGTGCCCGCGGTGCTGGCGGACGTCGTGCTCGCGGTCGTGCTGGCC
The DNA here is from genome assembly GCA_035604655.1 of Steroidobacteraceae bacterium. Lineage (GTDB taxonomy): Bacteria > Pseudomonadota > Gammaproteobacteria > Steroidobacterales > Steroidobacteraceae > CAIKZZ01. The sequence goes on from DATNHZ010000231.1 coordinate 47, forward strand.
GCTACAAGCCGCCCGGTGCAAGGGTCTGCGACCCACAGTTGATCCATACGCTGGTCGACACAGCTGACGAGCTGTGCACCGAGTTCGGCACAGACGACGAACTCGTGCAGCGTTGCCGTGAAGCGATCCGCGCACTGCGGGTCGCACTCGATGCCGGATGTTTCCCGCGCCACGTTCTCAGGCGGCGCGCCAAGTGAGCACGCGCCCGCCCGAAGCGGTCGCGACTGAACTGTGGTCGCTCGGCATTCCGCACGAGCGCATTGCCGCGTACCTGGGCATCACTACGGCGCGTGTCAATGGGTTTGAGACACATTTGTTCACGAGTTTAACGAGCATTTGGGTGTGATCGCGGGTGGTGTGGTGTCCTTGGTGGGCGGGTTGATCCAGACGGCGGTCGGCAGATTCGGCGGTCGCGGCGCGACGCCCTTGAAGCGGGCCGGGTGTGCGGCGAACGCGGCGTCGAGCGTGACGGTGCGCTGCGCGGTGAGAGCGACGGCGCGACCGTAGTGCACGACGTCGGGCGACATGAGGCCGATGCCGGAGTGACGATGCTCGGTGTTGTACCAGTGGAAGAAGGCTTGGCAGTGCAGGCGAGCGTCCTCGATCGAGCCGAAGCGTGGCGGGAAGTCGGGCCGGTACTTCAGGGTCCGGAACTGGGCTTCTGAAAACGGGTTGTCATCGGAAACATGCGGCCGGCTGTGAGTTTTGGCGACGTCGAGGTCGATGAGCAGCGCGGCAACGGGCTTGGAACGCATGCTGGTGCCACGATCGGCGTGCAGAGTGAGCGTACCCGGCGCGATATTCTGTTTGGCGACGGTATCGGCGATCAGCTGCTCGGCGAGTTCGGCAGCTTCCCGATGCGCGACCATCCAGCCGACGACGTAGCGGCTGAAGATGTCGAGGATCACGTAGAGGTGGAAGCAGGTCCACTTGGCCGGACCTTTCAGCTTCGTAATGTCCCAGCTCCAAACCTCGTTCGGTCGGATCGCGAGGAGCTCGGGCTTGGTATAAGCGGGGTGGATCCGCTGATTGCGGCGGTCGCCAGCTTGGTTCTGAGCAGCCAGGAGCCGGTACATGGTGCGGATTGAGCCGTGATAGCAGCCTTCATCGAGCAGGGTGGCGAAGATCGTGGCCGGAGCGAGGTCAGCGAAGCGTTCACTGTCGAGGAGGCCGAGCAGGAGATCCTGCTCGGCGGTGGAGAACGCCAATGGCGGTCGGGGCCGCGCCGCGAGCACGCGCCGTGACACGACCCCGCGACGCCGGGCGCGATCGCGGTACACCGCTGCGCGGTTCTGCGTGAACGCCCGGCAGGCAGCCTGCAGACCGACGCGGGGCGCGAGCTCGGTGACGGCTTGCATCACTCGTCGTCGCTCGTCTCGTCCGCGGTCGGCAGGCCGAGTGCCACGCACAGTTTTTTTTGGGCTTCGATGATGATCTCGGCGCGCTCGAGCTTGCGGCGCAGGCGGGCAACGTCCCGATTGAGGTGCTTGATCTGCCGGGCGGCAGCGTCCGGCTTCGGCCCACGCTTCTGGGGCGCGAGCGTCGTACGGTCGGCTGCAGCGACCTGCTGCCGCCAGCTGGACAGCATCGAGGAGTAGATCCGCTTGCGACGCAGGAACGCGCCGAGCTCGCCGCACGCTTTCGCCTGGTCAGCCTCGGCCAACAGCGCCCGCTTCTCGCTCGCGGAGAACTGGCGCCGCTTGGCGGTCTCGACCACCTCCGGGTCGGGGCGATGCTCGTCCGAGGCCGTCTCGTCAGTCGCCCTACGGGCTCCTTCCGCGACGGCCTCGGACGAAGACACAGACATGTTGATCATGGAAGACTTCAGAACTGCGGCCATGTGTGGGTACTACCTGTACTCTAAATTGCTGAGGGCAGGTGTCTCACGTCACATTGGCACGGGGGGCTACCGACGCGGCAGACGCGATGTTGCAGGAACCTAGCCGTAGCGGCCCGCATGCCCTTGTGCGGCTGTCGCTGCACAGTCAGTTCAACACCTACGCGACTTTGCGCGACTGGCACGCTGCGCTCGGGCTCGTCAGCGCCGACAGTCGTCTGTCATTGCTCCGCGCCGTCTGGC
>DATNHZ010000232.1:0-2895 GCA_035604655.1 Steroidobacteraceae bacterium
CTGGGCTATCCGGACCAGGCCGTGCGGGCGAGCCGCGAGAATGTTGCGCTGGCCCAGGAAATCGGCCGCCCGTTTGCTCTGACTCTGGCCCTGTTCTGGGACAGCGCCCTTCACCGGGTCCTGGGGAATGTGGAGGTGGCGCGAGAACGGGCCGAAGCCACCATCGCGTTGGCGACCGCGCACGGGTTCTCTAGTTTCGTGGTGGGCGGGATGCTGCTGCGGGGGGGCGCCCTCGCGGACGGCGGGCAGATCGAGGCAGGAATCACTGAACTGCGTGGTGCCCTTGATGTGATGCGGGCGGCGGGTACCGAGTGGCTGCGGCCATATTGGACGGGCATCCTTGCCGAGGCATACGGAAAGGCCGGGCAGCCGGCGCAGGGACTCGCCTTGCTCGAGGAGGCCGTCGAGTGCATGAACCGGACGGGGCAGCGCCTGTTCGAGGCTGAGCTGCAGAGGATCAAGGGGGATCTGCTCTTGGCGGTGTCGCAAGACACACACGCGGAGGCGGAAGACTGTTTGCGCCACGCCATGGAATGTGCCCGCCGGCAGAGCGCCAAGAGCTGGGAGTTGCGTGCGGCCCTCAGCCTGAGCCGCCTCTGGCGCGGGCAGGGCAAGCACGACGACGCCCGCATCCTGTTGACGGAGATATACGGCTGGTTCACGGAAGGCTTCGAGACCCGCGATCTCAGAGCCGCCAAAGCGCTGCTCGATGAGCTGTCGCAGGGGCGGTGAACCGGGGACGAGTAGCCCAACCTGGCTTCAGCTCACTTCTTCATTCCACTGCGAGCGCGGCGTCCTCGATGATGATGTCGTAGTGATAGCCCGCGCCGAGGTCGCGATCGGTGCCGAGGGTACCGCGCACCAGCACCAGGTTGCCCACGGCGGCGGTCGCGCTCGTCGACACGGCCAGGTCGTTGGTGCCGGTGTTGCCACTGCCGTCGCGGACGTGAATCCAGTTCTTCCCCATCACCGCGGGAGTAACCTTGACGACCCGGCCGCGGACGACGACCTCTTTGCCGGCCAGCGCCACCTTGTTGGCGAACAACTCGGCCACAGTCTGGCCGCCGGCGGCTTACTTGATGTTCGAGAGATCGACTGCCGCGGCGGGCGCCATCGAGTCGGCCACACTGTAGCCGGCCGCACCGTGGCCGGCTGCGCCGTGAGCGGCGGTCATCTTGTCGAGCAGTTGCACACCAACGACCTGGATCGCCGGCGCGAAATAGATGAGGTCGAACGTCCTCCCCAGCGTCTTGCTGGAGAAGTCGCGCATCGGCATGCCGCCCCCGACGATCACTTGATCGCCAACCGCGACCGTGGACGGCGGTCCCGCCGCCCAGATTTTCTTGGACCCGTCATCGATCAACACATACGTGTAGCCGCCCGAGTTCATCGTCTCGACGACTTTGCCGGTGATGGGGGCGGCGTCGGTGCCGACGTCGCTGCTTGCCGCCATGCCGTCCTGCGGGTGCGCCTGGGCCGCCACCGGCTGCGCGCCGGTGCAGCAGGCGACGAGAGCCACGGCTGTCGTGCCGACGATGGACGCAAGAACTGTCTGTGTCACTGGATCCTCCAACCCCGATCAGAGTGCAACCTGCCGCGCGGGCATGCCAGGTTCGTACATCACTGGGGCCGCAATTGATAGGTCAGACCCGCTGCGGCTTGCGCGCACGGATGGTCAGCGAGCGTACCGTGTCGGCGACGCGCTGGACGTCGAGCCCGGCCGCCTCGGCCTTGCGCAACAATGGCTCCGGCACCATCCCGAGGATCACGGAACCGAATCCCTTGTCGCTGACGATCTCGATGCCGTCGAGCCCGGCGGCGGCGATGGTCGCCAGGTACTGATCGCGCAGTGCCGCGCCGGCGACGCAGCCGGTGAGTGCTGCCGCGTCCGCGGCTACCACGGGCGGCAGCGGTTCGTTGAGTGCGACGTCGCTGATCACCATGCGTCCGCCGGGCCGCAGCACGCGTGCGACTTCGCGGTACACCGCGGCTTTGTCCGGAACCAGATTGATGACGCAGTTGGAGATCACCACGTCGATGCTGGCGTCTTCGAGCGGTAGGGCCTCGATGTAGCCTTTGCGGAACTCGACGTTGCTGACGCCGGCACGCTCGGCGTTGGTGCGCGCCTTGCCCAGCATCTCGTCGGTCATGTCGACGCCGATCACACGTCCCGCCGGCCCGACCGCACGCGCCGCCAGAAACGCATCGAAGCCGGCGCCCGAGCCGAGATCGAGCACGGTCTCGCCCGGCTGCAAAGCGGCGGCGGCGAGCGGCGCACCGCAGCCGAGGCCGAGGTTGGCGCCCTCCGGGACCGCGGTGGTGTCGCCGGGCGAGTAGCCGATGCGTTCGGCGACCTGCGCGGGCTGCGGGCCGCAGCAGCCGGCGCTCGGACGCACCCCGCCGTCGCGGGCGATCTCCGCGTAGCGTTCCCGGACCTGCTCGCGGATCTGGTCTGCCGGTGTCGTGTCTGTGGTGCTCATGAGGATCTCCTTTCACGCGCCGTCATGTGCGGCGTTCGGGGTCGACGCGCGGCGGGCAGCACAGCGGGATGATCGACCGGAAACGTTCGACCATCCGCTCCATGCGCGTGACCACGTTGATGCCATCGAGCTCGAAAAACACCTGCCGCCCGATCTTTTCCCGCTGCACCACGCCGGCGCGGTGCAAGACGGCGAGATGGCGGGAGACCACCGAGCGGTCCTGCGGCACCTGCGTGGCGAGCGTCTGCACGTCCGACCGTCCCTGCGCGGTGAGCAACTTCACGATCTCGATGCGCACCGGCTCGCACAGCGCGCGGAACAGCTGCGAGTCGATGATCGCCGCCAGCTCGTGGGCGGCGCGTTCACGGCTGCGGCGGGTCGGTGCGGACATCAGGGCCTTCGGGCTCATCACATG
>DATNHZ010000233.1:0-2581 GCA_035604655.1 Steroidobacteraceae bacterium
GACCGGCCAGACGCGCCAGGTCCTCGCCAGTATCGATCGGCTCCTGGCCGCGGCCGGCACCGACAAGACGCGGCTGCTGTCGGCCACGATCTACCTCGCCGACATGGGCACGTTCGGCGCGATGAACACGGTCTGGGAGGGCTGGGTTGCGCGCGGCCAGACGCCCGCCCGCGCGACGCTCCAAGCCGCGCTCGCAACTCCTGCCTACAAGGTCGAGATCGTCGTCACCGCGGCGCTCCCCTGAGATCCGCCGCGGGGCCCGCTCAGCGGTTGCGAGCCCTGAGGGCGCGGCCCTTCTCGCGCTGCCAGTCGCGGTCCTTCTCGGTGGCACGCTTGTCGTGCTGCTTCTTGCCGCGGGCGAGCCCGATCTCGAGCTTGGCGCGCCCGTCCTTCCAGTACATCGACAGCGGCACGACCGTGTAACCCTTGCGCTCGGTCGCGCCGACCAGGTGATCGATCTCGCGGCGATTGAGCAGCAGCTTGCGCGTGCGGGTGGGGTCGGCGACCACGTGGGTCGAGGCTGAGGCGAGCGGGGCGATGTGGCTCCCGAGCAGCCAGGCCTCGTCGTCCTTCAGCAGCACGTAGCCTTCGGCGAGCTGCAGCCGTCCGGCGCGTAGCGACTTCACTTCCCAGCCCCTGAGCGCGAGGCCAGCCTCGTAGCGTTCGTCGATGAAGTAGTCGTGGCGCGCGCGCCGGTTTACGGCGATCGCGCCAGCGTGCGTGTCTTTGTCGGCCATGACCGTCGCCAGCCCCGGGTGCCCATTGTAGCTTGCGTTGTCGATCGCGGCCGGAGCCGCCAGAATGGATTCCCGTCCGTTCTGGGAAGACCCTGCGCGTGCGCGAAGTCCGCCGCAATGCTCTGGTGCCCTACACGCCTGCGCAGATGTACGCGCTGGTCAATGACGTCGCGCGCTACCCGGAGTTCGTCCCGTGGTGTCCAGCCACACGCATCCATGCCGAGACCGCGGAGACCATCACCGCGACCGTCGAGATCGAGCGCGCGGGCGTCAGAATCGGGCTCACGACCCGCAACGCCATGCGGCCTGGCGAGCGGATCGAGATGTCGCTGGTCGACGGCCCGCTCAGGAGCTTCGGCGGCACATGGGATTTCGTGCCGATCCGCGCCGCCGCGGCGGGCGAGGTCCGCGGCTGCCGCGTCGAGCTCGCGGTCAGCTTCGAGTTCAGGAGTGCGGCGCTCGGTCTCGTGCTCGGGCCGGTGTTCGAGTCGAGCTGGGACTCGCTGGTGGACGCGTTCGTCCGCCGCGCCCGCGAGGTCTACCGTGGCTGACCGGACGATCAGCGTCGCGGTGGTCTATGCCGAGCGCGACCGACAGACGCTGATCGACCTCGAGGTGCCCGAAGGGACGACGGCCGAGCAGGCAGTCAGGAGCGCGGGGATCCGAGAAGCTCACCCCGGAATCCCCGCCGATGCCGCGCTCGGGATCCACGGCCGGCTCGTGAAGCCGGGGCAGGTGCTGGCCGCGGGCGACCGGGTCGAACTCTACCGGCCACTGCCGGCCGATCCCAAGGAGACGCGTCGCAGGCTCGCCCGCCAGGGCCGTACGATGGGTGCGAAGCGGCCCTAGGCGCCCGGTGAGGCCGGCAGCTTCGGGTCCTTGAACTGGCCGCTCGGGCGCTCGATCCGCGCCACCTTCTCTTCCGCGAAGTACACGACCACGAGGCGCCGGTCGACCTTCTGGCTGCGGCCGGTCTTGAAGTAGTAGAGGTAGTCCCACCGGTCCGGATGGAACGAGTCGGCGAGCATCGGCGTGCCGAGCAGGAACCGTACCTGGCTGCGGGTCATTCCGACCGTCACCTGGTCGACGTCCTTGGCCTCCAGGAAGTTGCCCTGTTGGATGTTGATACGGTAGACGCACCCGCCCGTACAAACACTGATGGCGCCCGCAAGCCAGACGCAGATAAGGAGCGGGAGCCGGAATCGCTGTGCCATTGGACGTTACACGCCGGGTTGGTGCGGCGCGACGCGAGGAGGATAATGGCGCGATCATACCGGATCGCACCCGACCGCAGCACGCTCGGTCGCCGCAGATGCTCACCCGAGGAAGGTCACACCGTGGAAAGCCAGGACCTGCGCCGCGCGGGACTCAAGGTGACGATACCGAGGGTCAAGATCCTCGACATCCTGGCGGTCTCCGCCACGCGTCACCTGAGCGCCGAGGACATCTACAAGCAGCTGCTCGTGTCGCACGAGGACATCGGGCTGGCGACCGTCTATCGCGTGCTGACCCAGTTCGAGGCCGCCGGGCTCGTGACCCGGCACCACTTCGAGGGCAGCACCGCGGTGTTCGAGCTCAACCGTGGCGAGCATCACGACCACGTCGTGTGCGTCGACTGCGGCAAGGTCGAGGAGTTTGCGGACGCGGGGATCGAGGAACTGCAGGCGGCCGCCGCCAAGCGCTTGGGCTTCGCGATCGCCGATCACGCGCTGATCCTGTACGCGCACTGCCGCCGGGACGACTGTCTGAACCGCAAGCGCGAGCCCTGAGACCTACCGCCGCCGGCGGCGCGCGGCCGGCGCCGGCCGCGCGCCGCCGGCGGCGGTAGGTCTCAGGGCTCGCGC
>DATNHZ010000234.1:0-2814 GCA_035604655.1 Steroidobacteraceae bacterium
ACGCCGCTCGGCCACGACGATGCCGGCACCGGCCGTGCGCGCCGCGGCGACCACCGAAGTCGCGAAGCTGATCGATACCTCCAAGTGCATCGGCTGCAAGGCCTGCCAGACGGCGTGCATGGAGTGGAACGACCTGCGCGACGAGATCGGCACGACGACTGGCACCTACGACAATCCGCGCGATCTGACCGACCGGTCCTGGACGGTGATGCGCTTCAGCGAGTACGAGAACCCGAAGGGCGATCTCGAGTGGCTGATCCGCAAGGACGGCTGCATGCACTGTGCGGATCCCGGCTGTCTCAAGGCCTGTCCCGCCCCCGGGGCGATCGTGCAGTACGCGAATGGCATCGTCGATTTTCACGAGGAGAATTGCATCGGCTGCGGCTATTGCGTCACCGGCTGCCCGTTCGACGTGCCGCGCATTTCGAAGCGGGACCACAAGGCCTACAAGTGCAACCTGTGCTCGGACCGCGTCGCCGTCGGCCTCGAGCCGGCCTGCGTCAAGGCATGCCCGACGGGCTCAATCACGTTCGGCACCAAGGAGCAGATGCAGCGCGATGCAGCCGACCGCGTGGTCGATCTGAAGTCGCGCGGCTTCGAGAATGCCGGGCTTTACGACCCCGCGGGGGTCGGCGGCACGCACGTGATGTACGTGCTGCACCACGCCGACCAGCCGGGCCTGTACAGCGGGCTGCCGGCGCGGCCGGTGATCAGTCCGCTGGTGCGGCTGTGGAAGGGCGTTCCAAAGCCGCTGGCACTCGGTGCGCTCGCGCTCGCCGCGCTCGCCGGCTTGCTGAACTACGTGCGTGTCGGTCCCAACGAGACGGACGCGGACGATGAGAGCGCCGCCAGGCGCGAGAAGGAGCGGGCCAATGGCTGACGTCGACCGTCCGGACCTCCTGTTACGCTATCAACCGGCCGAGCGGGTCAACCACTGGCTGGTCGTGGTTCTGTTCGTCTGCGCGGGGGCCTCGGGTCTGGCGCTGTTCCACCCGGCGCTGTTCTGGCTTAGCGGGGTGCTCGGCGGCGGCCCGTGGAGCGTCGTGCTGCACCCATTCGTGGGAATCGCGATGTGCGTGGCGTTCTACCTGCTCGGGCGGCCACTCTGGCGCCACAACCGCCTCGAGCCGCGCGATCGGGCATGGTTGCGCGGGATTCGCGACGTGCTCGACAACCGCGAAGACCGCCTGCCGGAGGTCGGCCGCTACAACGCCGGCCAGAAGCTCCTGTTCTTTCTGCTGGCCGGCTGCCTCGCGGCACTGCTCGTGTCTGGCGTCGTGATCTGGCGGGCCTACTTCGCTGGGTACTTCCCGATCGGGCTGATCCGGTTGAGCGCATTGCTGCACGCGATCGCCGCGTTCCTGCTCGTGTTCGGCGTCATCGTGCACATCGCCGCGGCCCTGTGGGTCAAGGGCAGCGTCGGTGCGATGACCGGCGGCACCGTCACGCTCGGCTGGGCCTTCAAGCACCACCGGGCGTGGTTCCGGGAAATGACCCGCCCGGCCGCCGGCCGCTGAGCGGCGCGCGCGCGGCGCTATACTGGGGTGCGCGCATCCGTGCGCGTGCCGACGGTGATGCGCCGTGCAACGAATCCTCGAGCCCGGCCAGATCGAGGCGCTCGCCTCGCGGTCGGTGCCGCGCCTCAGGCTCCCGGACCGCAGCCGGCTGTTCGCGGCGCGCGCCGAGCGCTTTCGCGAGCTGAGCCGCGGCCACGCGCTCGAGGGCTATCTCAAGCTTCTAGCGGTCCTTGCCGCCGCGCAACACAGTGCGCTGCAGCGGCTCGACGTGCCGCTGCCGGACGTGGCGCTGCGCTCGGCGGCGCGGGCGCACGGCATGCCGGTCGTGCCGGCGCTCGGCGGCCCGCGGCCGGTCGGCTGGCGCGGCGTCCTCGAGGAGCTCCGCACCGCAGTCGGCGGCACCGCCGGATTCCCGCCCGCGGTCGCTGCCGCCTGCGACCGGCTTGCCGCACTCGATCCGCGCGAACTCGAGGCCAACGCCGACCGGCTGCTCGCGGGTGACCTCGAGGTTTCAGATCCCGCCGCAGCGCCCATCGTCATGGGCGCGCTGCAGGTGTATTGGGTGTCGTTCGCCGGCCGGCTGACGCCCGACGACATCGGGCTGCCGGAGTCCAAGGGCGTGTGCCCGGTGTGCGGGACGCTTCCGGTCGCGAGCGTCGTGCGCACCGGAGCGCCGTACGCTGGGTATCGGTATCTGCATTGCGGCCTGTGCGCGACCGAATGGCACCGGGTCCGGGTCGAGTGCACCCAGTGCGGTGCGACGCGGGGCATCGCCTACCACTCGATCGAGGGCGGGTCGGCGGCGATTCGCGCCGAATCGTGCGATAGCTGCCACAGCTACCGCAAGATCTTCTACCAGGAGCACGATCCAGGCGTCGATCCGGTGGCGGATGACCTCGCGAGCGTGACGCTCGACCTGCTGCTCGCCGAGGCCGGGTTTCACCGCGCCAGCAGCAATCCGCTGCTGTGGCAGAACCGGGGCTGACGTCCGTGCGTGAGGTGGCGGTCGACGCCTGTGCGACGGCGGCAGAGCTGCCGTCCGTCGACCGTCTGCTCAGCCTGGCGCCGGTCGCGGGTCTCGTCGCAAGCGCGGGCCGCTCGCTCGTCGTGGCCGCGGCCCGAGCCGAGCTCGAAGCGCTGCGGTCGGCGGCGCTCGCGGGCAGCTTGCCTCGCGCGGCGCTCACCGACGCCGCTTTCGCCGCGGCGATCGGCAAGCGCGTCGCGGCAAGCGCGGCGTCGCGCCTGCAACCCGTCTACAACCTGACCGGCACGGTGCTGCACACGAATTTGGGGCGGG
>DATNHZ010000235.1:0-5080 GCA_035604655.1 Steroidobacteraceae bacterium
AGTCGTTCCCACGGTACGCGGCATTGCTGATCGCGCCGGCGCCGATCACGCCGTTCGTCGGCACGACGTACGGCGGTGAGCCGTTGCCGGCCGCAGACACGGTCTGGCCGCTCCAGGTGTTGAACGTGCGCACGCCGTCGACGATGCCAGCGGCAGCGTTGGTGCCGGCGACATTGCTGATGAAGCCACCATCGTGCTCGTCCCAGGCAACGAGGCGGATCGCCGCCACCGGAGACAGTGGCAGGTTCACGAAGCCTTCCGCCGACCAGCCAAAACCGCCGTGATCGACCTGGTTGGCGCCGACGTCGTAGCCAGCGGAAAACTTCGTGGGATCGGGCTTGTTGGTGATGATGCGGATCGTGCCCGCCTCCGAACTCGCGCCGTACAGGGTTCCCTGCGGACCCTCGAGTACCTCGACGCGCTCGATGTCATACACGTGTATGTCGACCGTGCCGTCGATCGTTGTGACCGGTTGCTCGTCGAGGTAGGTGCCGACGCTCGGCTGCGAGCCCGAGTGGTTCTCGTTGGCGCCCGACACGACGCCGCGCATGTAAACGTGCGAGGCTCCCGGCTGGCCGTTGCCGCCCTGGCCCTGACCGCGGCTGTAGGCGACGCTCGGCAGGTACTTGACGTAGTCGTCGAGGTTCCCGACGTGCAGTTCCTCGAGCTTCTCGGTGCCGAGCGCGAGAATCGCAATTGGTACGTCCTGCAGGTTCTCGCTGCGCTTTTGCGCCGTGACCACCACCTCTTCGAGGGCGCCGGCCTGCTGGGCCTGCACGGCCTGCTGGGCATGCGCGGCGGGCACGCCGGCGAGAATTGCCGAGATCGCCGAGGCGAGCGGTACGCGCTGCAGTGCGTGGCGGCGGCGACCCGCATCCGGGCCTTCGCGCTTGGTGGTGTTCAGTCGGCTACGGCTCATGTCGCTCCCCTGTTCACTGAGTGATGATTGTCGGACGATTTCCGGATTCGACGGCTGGTGCGAAGACAGGCACCGCCGGATAGCAGTCGAGCACGGGACCCAGCGCCTCTTTGAGGGGCCCGAGCCAGGGTTCGTAGTGCCGCCAGTGGTCCACGCCCTCTCTGAAAATCGGCTGCCTCACTTGTTCCGAGCTTGCCGTTCGCACGGCGCGGTCGTTCTCGTAAAACCGCAGGCACTGCTCCTCGAACGGCAGGCCGCAGTAATCCAGGAGGCGGCGCACTTCGGTCTCGGTATCGGCGATCGTGCGCTCGTAGATCACACGGTGGACGCGGCCCGGCAGCACTGCGTCGAAGTGAGCCATCAGCTCGACGTAGTCGCGATAATACTCACCGATGTCGGCGAGCGAGTAAGAGAAGCCCTGGCCGCGCGCGAAGTGCTGCTTGAACCCGGAGAAGCAGCAGCCGAGCGGATGGCGGCGCGCATCGATGATCCTGGCGTTCGGCAGCATCAGGTGGATCAGGCCGACGTACGGCCAGTTGTTCGGCATCTTGTCGACGAAGAATGGTGCCGGGGTCTTGCGCTGCACGCGCGTCGCCTCGAGGTAGCGCTCGCCGTAGCTGCGAAGTTCGTCGCGCGTCAGGCCAGGCAGGATGTCGGCGTGGGTCTCCCCGCCGGGCCGCCCCGCGCGGCGCACGAGATCGTGCGCGATCGCCGGAATGTCCGGCAGCTCCATCGTGCCCTCGACCATGGAATGGCTCGACAGGATTTGCTCGAGCAGCGTCGAACCCGCACGCGGCATGCCGAGAATGAAGATCGGATCGGCCGCAGTCGCGCCCCAGCCGGCGCGCGCCGCGAAGAATTCGGGGGTCAGGATCACTTTAGCGCGCCGCACCAGCTCGCGGCTGTCGGCCGCACGGTAGTGCACCTGCTTGCGGCGGATTTCGTTGCCAGCGGCGTAGTGCGTGAACGAGTCCTCCCACGCCTCGGCATCCTCGAGCGCCTTGCCGAGCGCGAACTCGAAGTGCAGCCGGTCCTCGTCCGAAAGGTCGGTGCGCGCCAGCGCTGCGCGGATGCCGGCAACGTCCGCGTCCGCGAATCGGAACGTCTTCAGGTTGGCGAGGCTCCAGTAGGCGTCGCCCAGCGTCGGCTCCATCACGATCGAGCGACGGTAGGCATGGATGCTGTCCTCGATCCGGCCCGCAGTCTTGAGCGCGTGGCCGTAGCTCATCCATACCTTGGGCTGGTTCGGATATTCCCCGAGTACCTTTTCGTACAGGTCAATCGACTCGGCGTAATTGCCGAGGCTCGCGAGTACCGTGGCCTTGAGGTTGCGGTAGCCCGGATTGCGCGGCTCGCGCGCGAGCAGGCGCTCGACCTCGCGCAGCGAGTCCACTGCCCTCGGCAGACGGTTGAGCACGACCGCGAGGTTGAAGCGTGCCGCGTCGAAGCTCGGGGCGAGTTCGAGGCAATAGGTCAGTAGTTGCTCGGCATCGGCATAGCGCCGCAAGCGGGCGGCGATTTCGGCCAGCATCCTGAGCGCCGCAACGTCGGTGGGGTACTGCGTCAAGTGCGCGCGGAGCCGCGCCTCGGCGACCGGCAGGTTGTTCGCGACCAGCGCCGCCGCCGCTTCGAGCAGGCGCGGGTCCTTGGTCGCAGCCTGTATGTACCGCGCGCGCGCCTGATCGGCACCAGCGCCGTCCCCGACGGCATCGAGTACATCGGCGAGCGCGCGCCACGCATCAGAGAGATCCGGCTTGAGCTGCGCCGCGCGTCGCAGCGCGGCAGCGGCTTCCTCGAAACGCCCGGCCTCGCCTTGCGAGATGCCGAGCTCGAGCTGCACGGCCGCCGAACGTGGTTGCTCGCGGGCCAGGGGCTCAAGTACCTCGAGCGCCGCCTGCGTGTGGCCCGCGAGTCGGTGTGCCTGCCCGACTATCAGCCGTGCGTGCGGGTGGCCGGGTACGGCCTTCAGGATTTCGCTGGCCTGCTCGGCGGCGAGCGCGGGCTCCTTGGTCAGGAGCCGCCCGGCGTGGGCGAGCGCAACGTCGAGCGTTCCGACCGGCTCCGAGGCACTGCTCAAAATGGATCCCCACGCACTCTTTGAATTGCCATCGGTGATAAGAAACCCGCGCGGTCCGATTGTCAAATCCGCCACATGTTGGATTTACGCCTCATACCGCGCGAAACGCGTCGTCGCCGGCGGCCCGCCCGGGCCGGCGTTTCAAGGGTGTGTCACCGCTAAGCCGTTGATCCACACCGCTCTCAGCCCGGCTTGCGGATTCCGGCGCACCGCGACCGCGCACGTCGCGCGGGCGGCGCCCGCAAGCCGCCATCGCGTCCAGCGCAGGGATTCTTGCAACATCCCGGTTCCACCCGAGCCAGCCCGGCTGCGCGGCGGTCGAAGTCAGAGCCCTGCCTGCCAGGAGCCTGCCGCGTCAGGCCAGTCCGTCTCCGCCCCGGTCGCGTGCAATACCTTGCCCGGATTCATGATCCCGGCCGGATCGAACACCGCCTTAACCGCCTGCATCAGCGAGATCCCGGTCGGTCCGACCCAGCTCTCGAGCGATGCCCGCTTCTCGATGCCGATCCCGTGCTCGGCGGAGAAACTGCCGCCGCCGGCCCGCAGCCCCTCGTAGATCAGCGGCGCGATCTCCGCGTAGCGCTCGGTGATCGGTCGGCTCGCGTTGATGGTCACGTGGATGTTGCCATCGGCGAGATGGCCGACGACGTACATCTCGAGTCCCGCGTCATGCTGCCGGATCCGCGTCTCGAGCGCCGACAGGTAATCCGCGAGCGCATCGATCGGAACGGACACGTCGTACCACAGCCCGCCCGGCCGCACCCGGTCGACCGCCCAGTCCTCGCGGATCCGCCACAGGTCGCGCTCCTCGGCGGCGTTCTTCGGCACCAGTGCATCGGTGATCAGACCCGCTTCGCTCGCCGCGACCAGTGCGTCCTCGAGCGCCTCTGCGGCCGGCCGGCCGCCGCGGCCCGCGACCGCGAGCAGTAGGCCAAAGCCTGTGGGCGAGGCGCTTGCGACCTGGGTGATGCCGAGCGAGCGGGCCGTCAGCGCGAGGTGATTGCCGGACATGAGCTCCGCGGCCGTGAGAATCGTTTCCGGCCGGGCCTCGACCGCGCGCATGACGGATACCGCAGCGTCGAGGTGCGGGACGAGCACGAGGATCGTCTGCCGGGGGCCCGCTTCCGGCGCGAGCGCGAGGACCGCCCGGGTCACGATCCCGAGCGTGCCCTCCGAGCCGATGAACAACTGTCGCAGCGGCAGCCCGGCGTTGTCCTTGCGCACCCGGGCGAGTTCCTCGAGCACCATGCCGCTCGGGAGCGCGACCTCAAGACCCAACACCCGGTCGCGCATCGTGCCGTAGCGAAACGCTTCGATCCCTCCCGCATTCGTCGCCACCATGCCGCCGATCGTCGCCGAGCTTCGCGCGCCGAGGTCGATTCCCGCCACCAGGCCGTGGGGAGCCAACGCCTCCTCGAGTCGCTCGAGCGTCACACCCGCCTCGACCGTCGCGGTGCGCGCGCCCGCGTTGACAGCCTCGATGCGGTTCATGCGTTCGAGCGAGATGATCAGCTGGCCGGGTCGCGTGACCGCGCCGCCCGCAAGCCCGGTGCGCCCTCCCTGCGGAACGACACCGATCCGCGCGGCGCTGCACAGCGCGAGTAGGCGTGCGACCTCGCATGTCGTCGCCGGCCGCGTCATGAGTCGCGCCTCGAGATTGTCGCGGTGAACGCCCGGATCGATGCCCGCCAGCTGCTCGCCCTGCCGCAGACCGTCCTCGCCGACGATGGCGGTCAGGTCGGCGAGAAAATCCGGCGGGTACGGGCTCGGCTGTGCCATTCAGCCGCCTCGGTCAGGCGGCCGGGCGGGCGCGGGCCGCCCAGCTGGCGCCGATCACCGTCACGACCAGTCGCCCGGCGGTGATGCAGGTAATGCCGTTCGCCGCATCGAACCGCGGCGCGATCTCGACGATATCCATGCCGACGACCGGCTGGCGTCGCGCGAGGCGCTCGAGCAGCGGGGCCACCTGCTCGAAGTAGAGCCCGCCGGGCGCGGGCGCCATCACCGCCGGCATCACGGTCGGATCGAGGCCGTCGGCGTCGATCGTGAGGTACAGCGGCACGCGCTCCGGGATGGCCGCGGCG
>DATNHZ010000236.1:0-3521 GCA_035604655.1 Steroidobacteraceae bacterium
GCCGCGCGATCGTGCCCTCGAGGCCGGCTGCCAGCTGCGCCGCCAGCGTCTCCATGTGCGCATAGGCTGCCTTGGTCATGACCTCGCTCAGCGTTGCGCGGATCGTGGCCATCGCGAGTGCGCCGGCCGACAGCGTCGTCCCGAGGCCCGAGTGCCCTGGTGGCTTGTCGCGCCGCACCCGATCCCAGCCGGCGGCGACCGTCTCGGTGAAACCCCAGACGCTGGCTGGCACGCCGCCGGCGATCGGCTTGCCCAGCACGAAGATGTCCGGCTCGAGCCCGAAGGCGCCCGTGTATCCGGACGGGCCGGACGAGATCGTGTGCGTCTCATCGATCAGCAGCAGCGTGCCCGTCGCGCGGGTCAGCCGGCGCAGCGCCGCATGGTAGCCGGCCTGTGGCAGCACCATGCAGCAGTTGGTCAGCACCGGCTCGGTGATTACGCAGGCGACGTCGCGCGACGCGAGTGCACGCTCGAGCGCCGGTACATCGTTGAACTCGACGACCTTGGTACCCACCGTCAGGTCCGCGAACTGGCCGATCAGGCCGGGCTTGGTGACGGCGCGATCCCCGTCGAGGCTCACGTAGGTTTCGTCGACGGCCCCGTGGTAGCAGCCATTCATCACCAGGACCTTGGCCCGGCCGGTCACGGCGCGCGCGACCCGCAGCGCGAAGCGGTTGGCGTCCGACGCAGTCGTCGCGACCTGCCAGTGCGGCAATCCGAAGCGCTCGGCCAACAGGCGGCCGACGACCAGGCCATGCTCGGCCGGCAGCATGTAGGCGAGGCCGTGAGCGCCCTGCGCCGCAAGGGCCCGGACCACCGGCACGGGCGAGTGACCGAACATCGACCCGGTATCGCCGAGACAGAAGTCAGATAGTCGGTGCCCGTCGACGTCGGTCAGTGTCGCGCCGTGCGCATCGGCGACGACGAGCGGAAACGGTAACGGCCAGTCGAGCATCCAGTGAAGCGGCACCCCGGCGTAGTAGCCGCTCGCACTGCCCGTGCTCAAGGCATGCGAGTTCGGTCGCGCCCGCCGGTAGCGATCCTCCTCGAAGGCACGCAGCTCGCGCAGACGTGCGTGCGCGATGCCGCGGTCGGCAACTCCGGCGACGCCGGCCGGCAAGGGACGATCAGGCGTAGAAGTCATACTCGCGGGTGAAGACGTCCTCGATCAGCTCGCCGTACTCGCCACGCTTCAGCTCCGCATACAGGCGCAGGAAATCGCCGGGCAGGTACTGCGCGAGCAGCGCGGACTTCTCGAAGCGCGCCAGCGCGAGCATCAGGTCGGCCGGAAAATCCTGTTCACCACCCTTGCGCACCCTGCCTTCCGCGGGCGCCGTGGCTTCGAGCCCGTGGCTCACCCCGTGCAGCAGCGCCGCCAGCACGCCGGCCACCGTCAGGTGCGGGCTCGCATCGGCGCCTGCGACGCGGTGCTCAATCCGCCGCGCCTGACCGTGCGTCGCTGGTACGCGGAATGCGACGCTGCGGTTGTTGTTGGCCCAGTCGCGTGTCGTCGGTACGAATAGCCCAAGGTACCGGCGCTGCGAGTTGAAGTTGGGCGCGAACAGGGCCATAGAGTCGTACATCAGCGCCTGCATGCCGGCGATCGACTGACGCAGCAGTACCTCGCCCCCGGGCGCCGCGAAGCGATTCCGGCCGTCGTCGTCGACGAGGCTGACGTGCACGTGCAGCCCACTGCCGGGCTGCGTCGCGAACGGCTTGGCCATGAACGTCGCGTCCATTCCCATCGACCGGGCCACACCTTTGACGAGGCGTTTCAGCAGCACGGCGTGATCGGCCGCGAGCAGCGGATCAGCGACGTGACGCAAATTGACCTCGTACTGGCCGATACCGTATTCGGCGACGGCGCCGCACACCGGCAGGTCCTGAACGGCGGCGGCCGCGGCCACCTGCGACAGGAACGCAGAGGCATCCTCGACCGCTTCGAGCGACAGGTTCGCCGCGCGTCGCGCCGGCGTTCGGCCTGGCAGCGCGGCAACCTGGATCTGACCATCGGGACCGCGCCTCGGATCGATCAGATAAAACTCAAGCTCGCAGGCGACGACGGGCTGCAGGCCCGCAGCGCGGCAACTAGCGACGACGTCGCGCAGCATCGCGCGCGGATCGAACCACAAGTCGTCGCCTGCCTCGACGTCGACCATGTGACACACGACCTGGGCGGTCGGAGTCGTGGTCCAAGGAACTCGTTTGAGCAGGCCGGCGATCGGCTTGGCGGTCCCGTCGGGGTCGCCGTCGTTCTTGCCGATTCCAAGCGGCCCCTGGCCGAGGCCGCGGCTATCGGCGATCAGCGCGCAGGCGGAGAACTGCACGCCGTCTGCGTACAGCGCCGCGCCATCGGTCGCCGGCAGGCGCTTGCCGGCAGTATTGCCGTTGACGTCGATCACGAACGCATCGACAGCCTCGACGTGCGGGTTAGCAGCGAGAAACGCCTGCCATTCGGCCGGCGGAGCCAGCGTAGTCTTGGTGTGTTCATGCATGATTACCTGCCTAGATCAACAGTGCTCAAAGGCGGTCCATGAGCGCGTAGAACGACATCGCCGCGACCAGGGTCGGCCAGCGCAGCGCCGGGCCACCGGGAAAAACCGGAATCGGCACACGGCCGAGCAGTTCAAACGTGTCACGCTCCCCGCCCAGCGCCTCGGCGACGACCTTGCCCGTGTACGGCGCGATTAGTACCCCCAGCCCGGAGAAGCCGCTGGCGTTGATCAGCCCCGGCTCCAGCTCGCGGATCAGCGGCATCCGGTTCGGCGTGATAGCGAGAGTCCCCCCCCACGCGTAGTCGAAGCGCGCCGCCGCGAGCTGCGGGAAGATCCGCAGCACGTGCGGGCGCACGAAGGCCGCGATGTCGCGCGGGAAGCGGTAGCGATAGTTCTCCCCGCCACCGAACAACAGCCGGTGATCTGGCGTGATGCGGAAGTAGTTGACGACGAAGCGGGAGTCGGCCACGGCGGCGCCGTTGGCGATCAGCGCCCGCGCGCGCTCCGGCCCCAGGGGCTCGGTCACGGCGATGTAGTTGTTGATCGGCATCACCCGCCGCTCGACGGCCGCGGACAGCCCGCGCAGATAGCCGTTGCAGGCGAGCACCACGCGCGCCGCGCGAACTTCGCCACGGCGGGTCGCGAGCCGCCAACCCCCGGCCTCGGCCCTGAGGCTCGTGACTTCTACGCCTTCGTGCAGACGCGCTCCGTGACTGGCTGCCGCGCGCGCGATACCGAGCGAAAAGTTGAGCGCATGCAGATGTCCCCCGTGGGTGTCCAGCGAGGCGCTGTGGTAGTCGCTCGAGCCGACGAGGCTGCGTATTTCGTCGCGGTCTACGAATCGCAGGTGCGGGTAGCCGTACGTGGTCTGCAGATGCTCGACGTGCCGGCGGGTACCGTCGCTCAGCCGCGCACGGTGATCCGCATGCAGCAGTCCCGGGCGAAAATCGCACTGGATCCCATAGGTCTGGATCAGCCAGTCGAGGTGTGCGCGTGCGCCGAGTGCAAACTGCCAGTAGCGGCGGG
>DATNHZ010000237.1:0-6733 GCA_035604655.1 Steroidobacteraceae bacterium
TGGCAGCCCCGCGGCAATCCGCGCCTGGCTGCGGTCGCCGGCAGGACGTCGCCGGAGCCGGCCGCGAGCGCCGCGGCGACGAGCGTGCTTCGATAGGTCGTCCGGGCCGCGACCACCGCAATTCTCCCGCGCCTCGTACGGCCCCATAGTGGATCGGCGAGGCTGGTCTGCGGCTGGCCCCTGATTACGTGTGGCTCGCCGAAGCCTTAACATTGCTTCATGAACGCCTTCCCCGCCCAGTGGCTGCCCGATCCCCTGCCGCCCGATCCGTTGCAGGTCGCCGAGACCTGGCTGCGCCAGGCTTTCGACGAGCAGGTCCAGGCGAATCCGAATTCGATGGTGCTGTCGAGCGTCGCGGCCAACGGCCAGCCAAGCTCGCGCGTCGTGCTCTGCAAGGACATCGTGCTGCCGCAGGGCTATCTGGTGTTCTTCACCAACTACGAGTCGCGCAAGGGCGCCGAGCTCGCGGCGGAGCCGCGGGTCGCGGCGCTGTTCCACTGGGACGCGCTGCACCGACAGGTGCGGATCGAGGGCTTCGTGGTCAAGTCCCCGGCGCGAGAGAGCGATGATTACTTCGCGAGCCGGCCGTGGCAAAGCCGGCTGGGCGCCTGGGCCAGCCAGCAGAGCCGGCCGATCGGAACGCGGCACCAGCTGATCGAGGCGCTGCGCTCCGCCGCCACGCGCTTCGACACCCCGCCCGTCGGGCCCGACGCGGACGAGGCGAACGACGATCCGCAGGGGGTCGAGGTTCCGCGGCCGCCCCACTGGGGGGGCTACCGGCTGTGGGTCGAGGCGGTAGAGCTGTGGGTCGAGGGCGAGTACCGGATCCATGACCGCGCCCGCTGGACGCGCTCGCTCGCCGCCATCGGCGACGGCCATTCGTTCGCGGGGACGCCCTGGCACGTCCAGCGGCTGCAGCCCTGAGCCGGGGGTGCGGAGAATCGATGCTCGCGGCTGCCGCGCTCGATGTGTCCGTGACCGGCCGCCGGCTGGTCGATGGCCTTACTTTTGCGGCACGTCCAGGCGAGTTCGGCTGCGTGCTCGGCGCGAACGGCGCCGGCAAGTCGCTCACGCTGCACACGCTTGCGGGGCTGCGCGCACCGGCCTCGGGCACGGTCTCGCTCGGCGGCCGGGCGCTCGCCGACTGGCCGCGCCGGGAGCGGGCGCGGCGCCTGGGACTTCTGACCCAGGTCACCGAGGACCCGTTCCCGGGGACCGTGCTCGATGCGGTGCTGGTCGGACGACACCCGTACCTCGAGCTGTGGCAGTGGGAAGGGGCCCGGGATATCGCGGTGGCCCGCGAGGCGCTCGCGCAATGCGACCTCGTCGGCTTCGACGCCCGGGCGATCGATACGCTGTCGGGTGGCGAGCGGCGCCGCGTGGCGCTGGCAGCGGTTTTCGCGCAGGATCCAGAGGTGATGCTGCTCGACGAACCGCAGAACCACCTTGATCCGCATCACCAGCTCGACGTGCTGAAGCTCCTGCGGGCGCGTGCCGACGCCGGGCGCGCGGTACTCGCCACCTTCCATGACCCGGCGCTCGCGGCGCGATTTGCCGACCGGGCGCTGCTGCTGTTCGGCGACGGCCGCTGGCTGCACGGCCCGACCGCCGAAGTCCTGACGGCCGAGTCGCTATCGGCGATCTACCGGGTCGCGATGCGCGAGATCGTGGTCGAGGGGCGGCGGCTGTTCCTCAGCGACTGACGCCGGCCGCAGGTCGAGATCGCGGTTCAGATCGGACTGAAACAGGCGCTCGAGCTGGGCCGCAGATTCCTTGGAGGCGGCGATCAGCTTCTCCTGATCCTCCTTGATTTCCTGTTGCGCGGCGAGTGTGCGCTCATCGTACGTACGGAACAGCTTGACGCTCCGGCGCGCCTCCGCGGGCGGTACGCCGAGCGCCACCAGCGCCTCGTGGGCCACCTCGAGGCTCGAGGCATAGGTCTCGCGGATCACCACCGGGACGGCCAGATCCATCAGCCGGAACGCGTGCTGCCGGTTGCGGGCGCGCGCCAGGATCCTGAGGGTCGGGAAGTGGCGGCGCGCCATCGCGGCGGTCCGGACCGATGCCTCAACATCGTCGATCGCGATCACCAGCACCTCGGCCTGGCCGGCGCCGGCAGCATGCAGCAATTCCACGCGCGAGGCGTCCCCGTAGTACAGCTTGTTGCCGAAGCGCCGTACGAAGTCGACCTGCGACTGGCTGATCTCGAGGGCGGTGAAGCGGATGCCCCTGGCGCGTAACACCCGGCCCACGATCTGGCCGAATCGGCCGAATCCGGCGATCAGCACGCGCGGCTCCGTCGGCTCCGGCGTATCGAACGGCGCCGGCGGCGCCGCCCGCGCGAGGCGCGCCTCGAGGAACGCGTGCGCATTGATGAGGAGCGGCGTCAGGATCATCGACAGCGTGACGACGATCACCACGAGATCCCCGGTCAGTGGGTCCAGCAGCCGGCTGCGGGCCGCGAGCGCGATCAGCACGAAGGCAAACTCGCCACCGCCACAGAGCTCGGTCGCGAAGCGCCGGGCGTTCGCACCCACGTAGCCCGTGAGCCGCGCGACCAGCCAGCCGCTCACCCACTTAAGGATCAGCAGCAGCCCCAGAAGGCCCAGCACTGTCGAGGGCCGCTCGATCAGCGTCGCAATGCTGGCCGACATGCCGGTCGCGATGAAGAACAGGCCCAGCAGCAGACCCTTGAACGGCTCGATGTCCGCCTCGAGCTCGTGCCGGTACTCCGAATCCGCGAGCAACACGCCGGCGATGAATGCCCCGAGCGCCATCGACAGCCCGGTCGCCGAGAACAGCAGCGCTGTGCCGACCACGACGAGCAGCGCGGTCGCGGTAAAGGTCTCGCGCAGGCGGCTGTCGGCCACGACCCGAAGCAGGGGGCGCAGCGCATAGCGGCCGCCGGCGATCACCGCGACCAGCGCCGCAAGACCCGTGAGCCAGCCGCGCACGCCGCCGGCGGCCGGCGCGCTCGAAGCGCCCAGCAGCGGCAGTATCGTCAGCATGCCCATGGCCGCGATGTCCTGGAACAGCAGCGTGCCGAAGGCCGCGCGCGCGTGCTGGGCCTTGAGCTCGGCGCGCTCGGCGAGCACCTGCAGCACGAGCGCGGTCGACGACAGGGACAGCGCAAAGCCGAGCAGCGCCGCGTTGGCCGGGGTCGCGCCGCATACCCATGAGGCGACCGCAAGCGCGAGCGTCGATACCAGAACCTGCAGCGAACCGACGCCGAACACCGTGCGGCGCATCGTGACGAGGCGCGAGGGCTGCAGCTCGAGCCCGATCACGAACAGCAGCAGTACGACGCCGAATTCCGCCAGCCTCAGAATTGCGTCGACGTTGCTGATCAGTCCGAGGCCGGAGGGCCCCACCAGCATGCCCGCCGCGAGATAGCCGAGGACCGCGCCGAGACGCAGCTTGCGAAACAGCGGCACCGCAACGACGGCGGCGGCGAGCAGCAGCGCAATCTGGGCGGTCAGGCTCATCGCGAGTCGTCGTCAGCCGAGGGCTGTCAGCAGCGCGCCATGCAGGCGCGAGTTCGTCGCGAGCACGGTCGTGGTGCCAAGACCGATCGGCGTGCCGTCAAGCGCCGTGAACACCCCGCCCGCTTCCTCGACGACCGTGACGAGCGCGGCGATGTCGAGGATGTTGACGTCCGACTCGACGACCGCGTCGATCTTGCCGGCCGCCAGCAGGTGATAGTGAAGGAAGTCGCCGTAGCCGCGGATGCGGTTGACCCGCGCGACGACGGCCCCGAACCGGGCCCAGCCCGGGCCCGAGGCCAGCGTCCGGAGGTTCCCGGCCGACAGCGCCGCCGCCTCGATCGTCGCGACCTCGCTCACCCTAAGCGGCCGGTGGTTGAGCCACGCCCCGTGGCCGCGCTCGGCGTAGGCGAGTTCACCGTAGAGCGGCGCGCTCGACACGCCGAGGACCAGCTTGCCTGCGCGCATCAGCGCGATCTGGGTCGAGAACATCGGATAGCCGCGGACGAAAGCCTTCGTGCCGTCGATCGGATCAACCAGCCACAGCGAGTCGCCCGAGCCGGTACGGCCGGTTTCCTCGCCGTAGATGGCGTGCCCGGGGAAGCGTGCTGCAAGCACGGCGCGGATCGCCTCTTCGGCCCGCAGGTCGGCCTCGGTGACGGGCGAGTGGTCTTCCTTGAGGTGCACGGCGAGGTTTTTCGCGTACCGCTCGCGGATCACGCGGGCAGCGGCCGCGGCGGCCTCGAGTGCGGCGCGCAGCTCGGCGCTGTGGTTCATGGTTGCCTTTTATCCGAGCCGGAGCACGCGCTGTCAAATGCTTGACAGCGTCCGGCGCCATCGCCAGAGTGCGGGCCGTCAGGTGATCCCGGCGGCACACGGGTGCGGCCGGGGATGAAACGGGAAGTCGGTGGTACCGGGCCTTCGGGTCCTGTCATTCCGACGCTGCCCCCGCAACGGTAGCCGAGCAGCGAACGCGTCCGCCGCGCACAACGCGGCAGCCACTGCGAGCGCCAGGTTCCACTGGAGCTCGTGGGAAGGCGACGGTTCGAGGCCACGCAAGTGGCCGACTCGGAAGTCCGGAGACCGGCCCGACACTCGTTCCCGCAGCGCGGTGGGCGCTGGCCACGCTGGGTCTGTCCGGAGGACCTGCGTTTCCCTCCACCGACTGCGGGTGTGCCACCTAGCCCTGCGGGCGTGCAGGGGGGAGACAGCATGAACCTGCACCGTCTGCGCCGGTTGTTCGCACTTACCGGTATCACCTGGGTCTGCACCCCGTTCACCGCCACCGCCGCCGCCGACGAGACGGCGAGCGGCGCCGACAGCATCGAGCACCCGGTCGTCGTGACGGCGAGCCGCGAGCCGGAGGATGCCACCGTGGCGCTGATGCCGGTGATCGTCATTGACCGCGATGCGATCGAGCAGTCGCTTGCGCCGGACATCGCGGACCTGCTGCGATTTCATGCCGGGATCGACATCGCCCGCGCCGGCGGCCCCGGCCAGCAGACGTCGCTGTTCATTCGCGGCGCGAACTCGAACCAGACGGTCGTGCTGGTCGACGGCGTGCGCATCAACCCCGGCACGCTTGGCACGCCGGCGATCCAGAACATTGCGCCGGAGCTCGTCGATCACATCGAGGTCGTGAAGGGCCCGATGTCGACGCTGTACGGCACCGACGCCATCGGCGGGGTGATCAACGTGATCACGCGCCGCCCCGACGGCGATCAGCTGGAGGCGCTGGTCGGAGATGGCCGGTACAACACCCGCCAGGCATTTGCGAGCGGCCAGTACGGCGGCCCCGCCGGGTCGGTCTCGCTGGCGGCTAACTACCTCGACTCGACCGGGTTCCCGACGCTCGTCGGCAGCAGCCAGGACCGCGGGTTCCGCGACGATTCGGTGAACTTCGCCGGCCGCACGAGCCTTGGCGGCGTCGACCTCGGCGTTCGCGCCTGGCACGCGAGCGGCACGACCCAGTACTCCGGGGACATCCTCACGCCGCTCGACCAGAACTTCGAGACTTCATCGTACGCGGTCGATGCCAGCGGCCCGCTGACCGGGAACTGGCGGACGCGGGTCACCCTGTCGCAGGCGACCGATGACATCCGCCAGGTGCAACTCGACACCTATGCGAGCCCGCCCGCCGATGACTTTGCGATCACGCACCGCAATTCAGTCGACTGGCAGAACGATGTCAGCGCCGGCGCGCAGCAGATCACCTTCGGCGGCCTCCTCTGGCAGGAGCATGCGCAGACCCTCTCCTTCGGTACCGCCTTCGACGTCGACACCTACTCCGACACCTGGTACGTCCAGGACCGGGCGACGTTCGGCCCGCAGCGGCTGCAGGCCGCGGTCGGCTACACGCACCACAGCGTGTTCGGCGACCACCTGACGTGGAACGCCGAGTACGGCTTCGCGCCGCAGGCCGGGACGCTGTTGACCGCCGGCTGGGGCACCGCGTTCCGGGCTCCGGACACCACCGACCTGTATGGCTACGGCGGCAATCCCGCGCTGCGGCCGGAGAGCTCGCGAAACCTCGAACTTGGCCTCAGGCAGGCGATCGGCAGCCACCAGCTGCTCACGCTCGCGGCCTTCGACAATCGCATCGACGAGCTGATCGAGTTCGTGGACCTGCCGACCCCGCCGACGTTCGGACAGGAGCAGAATGTCGATCGCGCGCGGATCCGCGGCGTCGAGGCGAGCTGGGAGTGGTACAGCGAAGCGTGGCGAGCGCGGCTCGAGGCGAGCCGGCAGAATCCCGAGGACCTGGCCGACGGCACGCAACTGCTGCGTCGCGCCCGCCAAAGCGCGACGCTCGCGATCGCGCGCACGCTGGACCGCAGCGAATACTCGGCTGACCTCCTCGCGGTCGGCGAGCGGATGGACATCAACTATCCTGCGGCCGTGCACCTCGGGGGCTATGCGCTCGTGAACCTCGCGGCCCGGTTCGCACTCAGCCCGGAACTCAGCTTGCAGGCACGGCTTGAGAATGCGCTTGATAAGCAGTATTCACTGGTCTATGGGTACAACACGATGCGCCGCAGCCTGATGGTGTCGGTGCGGTACCAGCACCATTAAGCAATCGCGTACCGAGGGATCCCATGGGCCATCGACTCAGCAAGATCTACACCCGCACCGGCGATGACGGCACGACCGGACTCGGCGACGGCACGCGCACGGCCAAGGAATCGGCGCGCGTCGAGGCCTACGGCACGGTCGACGAGGCGAACAGCAGCGTCGGGCTCGTGCTTGCGGTT
>DATNHZ010000238.1:0-9704 GCA_035604655.1 Steroidobacteraceae bacterium
CCCGCCAGTGCCCGACGCGCCGGCGGCAGCGGAGCGCCGCCCGGCAGCACCGATGGACGCGCGCCCGGCCTCGCGGCCGCCGCCGCCAGCCGCCCGGCCGGAGGCCCACCCTGCCGAGCACGAGGCGCCCCACAACCCGTAAGCGCCAGCTTCGAACCCGCGAGTTTGCGCCGCCGGCTTGCTATCCTTCTCATGATGGACAAGACCAGGACCCGGATTGAGACGTTAAGCACGCGGCGCGACGCGCGCGGCGTGCTGTTCGAGCCCGTGGACGTGGCGCAGATCGAAGCTAGCCGCAATGTGCACGTCGTGCTGACGGAGCCCGGCTGCGTGCGCGGCAATCACAGCCATCCGCTCGGCACGGAGATCTCGGTGGTGACCGGGCCGGCGCTGGTGCGGCTCAAGGAGGACGGTGAGATCCGCGACATCGAAGTCCCCGCCGGCGAGGTCTGGCGGTTTACCGTGCCACCGGGCGTGACGCACGCATACCGCAATCCCGGCCCAGGCCCGATGCTGATGATTGGATTTAACACGGAGTTGCACGATCCCGCCTCACCCGACGCGGTGCGCGAGGAGATCTTGTAGCGTGGCCGCCCGGACCGTCGCCCGGCGCGCCGCGCTCGCCGTCATCCTTGCGCTGATCGCCGTGGGCGGCGCGGTGGCCGTGTATACCTGGCTGAGCCTCAGCTTCGAATACTCGAACGGCGAGCGCGCCGGCGCCCTGCAGAAATTCTCGCGCAAAGGCTGGCTCTGCAAGACCTACGAGGGCGAGCTGGCGCTGTACGTGGTGGCCGGCGTGCAGCCGGAGATCTGGAACTTCACCGTTCGCGATCCGGCCGTCGCGCGCCAGCTGTCAGCGGTCGTCGGGCAGCGCTTGCAGCTCCACTACGCGGAACATCGCGGCATTCCGACGACGTGCTTCGGCGAGACTGGATACTTCGTCGATCGCATCAACACGATTGGACCGACACCGCTGGCGGTGGCCCCGGCCGCACCCTGACGCCCGCGGGCGCAGTGCGGTGCCGAAGCGTGCGATCAGTGCCCGACGGCGGCTCCTCGCGGGCGCACCGGCCGCGCGCACCAGACGACGGCGATCAGCGCCAGAAACACCATTCCCGTCCAGGCAAAGATTTCGTCGGCCGACAGCATGTAGGCCTGCTGCGACACGCTGCGCGCGATCGCGGCGCGTGCTGCAGGGCCACTGATGCCGCGTGCGGCGAGCACACCGAGCGTGTCGTTGACGGCGGACGACCCCGCCACCACGTGCTCGACGAGCGTCGTCTGGTGCAAAGCCGCGCGCCGATCCCAGAGCGTCGTGACGATCGAGGTCGCGACCGAACCGCCGAGCATGCGCATGAAGTTCATCAGGCTCGAGGCGCTCGCGAACAGCGATGGCGGCAGCTCGGCGGTGTATTGAACGATGAGCGGAGTGAAGAAGCACGCCACTGCGAGTCCCTGCAGCACCTGCGGCGCGGCCAGGTGCAGGTAGTCGGCGCCGGTCGTCAGGGTGGCGCGCCAGAATGATGCGGCGGCGAAGATCACCATCGAGGCCGTGATGACGATGCGCAGGTTAACGCGCGGCAACGCCGGGCCGAGCAATGGCGTCAGCAGCAGCGACAGAATTCCGACGGGGGCGACGACCAGACCGGCCCAGGTCGCCGTGTAGTCCAGCTGAGTCTGCAGGAACAGCGGCATCAGCACGATGCTGCCGAACATCGCCGCGAAGCCAAAGGCGATCACGGTTGCCGACACGGTGAAGTTGCGAATCAGGAACAGCCGCAGGTTGACGACCGGCGCGCGCTCACCCAGTTCCCAGATCACCAGGGTCGACAACCCGACCGCGGACACCGCCGCCAGGGCGATGATCGTGTTCGACTCGAACCAGTCGAGTTCCTTGCCCTTGTCGAGCAGGATCTGCAGGGCGCCGACGCCGATCACGACCAGCAGGAAACCGATGTAGTCGACCGGCACGCGCTGCCGCTCGGTCTCGCGCCTGTGCAGCGTTTGCCAGACGGTCGTGGCCGCGATCGCCGCAATGGGCACGTTGATCAGGAAGATCCACTGCCATGAGAAATTGTCGGTGATGTATCCGCCGAGGATCGGGCCCACCAGCGGGGCGACGATGACCGTCATCCCCCAAACCGCCATCGCCAGCCCCCGTCGCTCTGGCGGGTAGTTGCGCAGCAGCAGGCTCTGCGCCATCGTCACCATCGGGCCTGCGACCGCACCCTGCACCACGCGGAATGTCACCAGCGCCGGCAGGCTCCAGGCCCAGCCGCAGAGGAAGGAAGCGGCGCCGAAGCTGAGCGCGCAGAGGGTGAACATGCGCACCTCTCCAAAGCGCCGCGATAACCAGCCGGCGAGCAGGACGGTGATCGCATTGGCGACGCCATAGCCGGTGATCACCCACGTGCCCTGCGTCGAGCTCACCGCCAGGTCGCCGGCGATCGTCGGCAGCGAGACGTTCGCAACCGTGATGTCCAGCACCTCCATGAAGGTCGCGACGGACAGCCCGAACGTGACCAGCAGCAGCGGCCAGCCGCGCAGCGGCGTCGGACTGACAGCGTCCGTCATCGGACGCGCTAGCCGCCGCCCGGCGGACGGGGCGCGGCGCCCGCCGCCGACGGGCGGGGTTGCGCCGGCGACGGAGCGTTGGCCCGCAGAATCGCGGCGATGCGTGCATCGGCATCGACCAGCGCCGAATCCTGGGTTGCCGACTCGAAGCGCCTGCTGCCGGTCGTCGCGCCCGCCAGCTGCCCGCCACCGCGATCGCGCGTATCGACGACGACCCGCACCGACAGCCCGACGCGTAGCGGATGAGCCTTGACCTCGTCACGATCGAGCGTGATGCGCACCGGCAGGCGTTGCACGACCTTGATCCAGTTGCCGGTGGCGTTCTGCGCCGGCAGCAGCGAGAACACGCTGCCAGTGCCGGCCGCAAGTCCCTCGATCCGGCCGTGGTACTCGACGGAACCGCCGTACAGATCGGTGTCGAGCCGCGCGGGCTGACCGATGCGCAGGTTGCGAAGCTGGCTTTCCTTGAGGTTCGCCTCGACCCAAACCCCGTCGAGCGGCACGATCACCAGCAGCGTGGCACCGGGTTGCACCCGTTCCCCGACCTGCACCGTGCGTCGCGCCACATAGCCGCTGACGGGCGCAAGGACGACGCTGCGGGCGTAGGCGAGATAGCTTTCGCGAACGCGCGCGGCGGCCTGCTGCACCAGCGGGTGCGAGGCGACATCCGTGCCTTCGGTCTGTGCCCGATTGCTTTCCCACTGCTGGCGGGCCGACGCCTGCGCTGCGATCGCGGCAGCCACGGCCGCGCGCGCGTGTTCGAGTTCCTCGCCCGACACGGCGCCAGTGCTCGCGAGGGACTCGCGCCGCGCAAGATCGTCGCGCGCCCGCGTGAGCTCGCTGTTGCGCACCTCGAGGCTCGCCCGGAGCGCGTCCGTCGATGCGTAGAGGGCGCGGACGTCGCGTACAGTTTTTGCCAGCTGCGCCTCAGCCTGGTCCAGCGCGACGCGCGCGTCGGCACGATCGATCTCGACAAGCGGCTGCCCGGCGGCGACGAAGTCCGTGTCGTCGGCGCGGATCGCAACGACGGTTCCGCCCGTCTGCGGCGTCACTTGCACGAGATTGCCGACGACGTAGGCGTCATCGGTCGATTCGCGGTACCTGCCGATGAGCAGCACGTAGGCGAGCACAGCGATGCCGATCACGACAAGAATTGCGGCGAAGCCCTGGAGCAGGCGACGGCGCGTCGACGGGCCGGGGCGCGGCGGCGGTGCGGCAGCGGTAGGGGCTGGATCGCTCATGTCCTCTCCATGGGCAGTCAGGCCGAGAAGCCGCCGCCGAGCGCGCGGTACAGCACCACGGCGAGGTCGGCACGGCGTGCATCGAGTTCCACCGCCAGGCGACGCTGCGCCAGCAGCTGTTCCTCGGCGATGAGCACGGTCAGATAGTTGCTCAGGCCCCCGCGGTAGCGCGCCAGGGCCAGCTGATAGCCGTGCTCGAGTGCCGCGACCGCTGCCTCGCTCGCCGCCTGCTCGCGATCCAGCAAGCGCAGCGAGGTGACGGCGTCAGCGACGTCGTGGAACGCATCGAGGACGGTGGCGTTGTAGCGGGCGACGGCCGCCTGGTAGTCGGCATCGCGCCCGGCGAGCTGACCCCGGAGGCGGCCGCCGTCGAACAGCGGCAGGCTGAGCGCCGGGCCAACGTCCCAGATGCGCGCCGCGCTGCTGATCAGCGAGCCGAGTTCGATCGACTGAACTCCGAGCAACGCGTTGAGATTGATGTTCGGGTAGAAATCGGTTTCTGCCACGCGCACGTTCGACGCTGCGGCCAGCACCCTTGACCGCTCGGCAGCGACGTCAGGCCGGCGGCCGAGGAGGTCGGCGGGCAGCTCCGCGGGGACCGGCGGTGGCGGTGCGGTTGCGAGTGTCGGACGCGTCAGCAGCGCGCCGCGGCCGGGTCCGGCACCGACGAGCGCCGCGAGCTGGTTTGCGTCCAGTGCGCGCTCCTCGGCGATCGAGGCGAGATCCCCGTCGGCGACGGCAAGCGCGGCGCGCGCCTGTTCCACCTCGAGCACCGTATCGAGTCCGGCGCGGACCCGCTGCTCGGTGAGCGCGAGTACCTCGCGGCGGCGGGCCGCCGACTCGCGCACCGTATCCTCGAGCGCGTGGCTGCGATCGAACTTCAGATAGGCCCGCGCGACGGCAGCAGCGAGCGCGAGGCGTGCAGCCGCCAGGTCGTAGCGGGCGGCATTGGCGGACGCCTCGCTCGCCGCAACGCGCGCTTGCGTCCGTCCGGTGAGGTCGAGCTCGTAACTTAGATCCACGCCGATCTGGCCGAGATTCAGCGTCGCCCCCGCATACGGCGGTGGATAGAGGCCCTGCTCGCTCAAGCGCTCGCGCTCGACACTGGCCGAGAGATTCCCGGCCACCGATCGCGCTGCGCGCGCCACGGTCGCCAGCGCCTCGGCGGATCCGAGACGCGCGCGTGCCTCAGCCAGAGTCGGCGAGTGCGCCAGCGCCTCGTCGATGAGCGCATCGAGCTGCGGATCCTGAAAAGCGGCCCACCAACGGTCCGTTACTGCCGGGACGCGGGTCGTCGCCGCAACGCCCGCAAGTTCGGCGGCCCCGAGCAGCTGCGGACGCGGCGGCCGCGAACCGGTGCCGGCACAGCCGCCGGCGGCGAGCACGACCACGATCGCGACTACCCGGGTGCCCCCGCTCACGGCCGGGTCTCGCGCGGCGCGAGCGCTGCAAGCAGGTGTTCGACGAATGCATCGAGGAAGCCGTCGCTGTCGATCGCTGCTCCGGCGATCACCTTCGCGAAGGAATGCTGGTTGTACTGCACGTACAGGAGCGGCGCGATGATGAAGCTGACGGTGAGCTCGACCGGCACCGGCCGGAATTCGCCGCGTTCGATGCCCCGCTCGAGGATGCGCGCCTGCAGCCGCCGGCCGGGCTCGATCACGTTGTCGTAGTAAAAGCGTGCGAGCTCCGGAAAGTTTGTGGCCTCGGCGACCATCAGCTTGCCGAGCGCGGCGGCCTTCGTGCGCACGACACCGTGCCACCACCCGGTCAGGACTGCGCGCAGCAAATCAGGCGTCGAGCCCTCGAAATCGCGGACGGTGGCGTCTGCGCGGGCGATGGAACTGACCAGCGTATGGCGCACGGCGGCCTCGAACAGCTCTTCCTTGCTCGCGAAATACAGGTACACGGTGCCTTTGGTGACGCCCGCGCGTCGCGCGATGTCGTCGAGGCGCGCGCCCGCGAACCCGCGGTCCGAAAACACATCGAGCGCGGCATCGATGAGCTCCCCTGGGCGCGCGTCCTTGCGGCGTTCGCGGCGGGGTACTGGCGTCGAGGCAGTGGTCATGGAGCGTGTCAAAGCGGCTGGCGCTCTCTCGCCTGCGTCTCCGTGTAGAAGCTAGTAACTTACTGACTGGTCGGTTATTAGTCAACAACCGAGGTCGGCGCAGCCGAGCACCGGCCCTGCGACAGGTCGGTGCCGCCGGCACGAACCCGCGCAGCCCCTGCGTCCGGATCTCGCGCTCGAGGCGCAGGCCGGTCGGGATCATGCAATCGGTCGATCGGGCCGCGAATGGGGACCTAGGCTCAGGCCCGGCACGTCCTGGAGCGCGATCGTCCTATGGATGCGCCACACCCCGCCCCGTTCCGTCAGCCCACCGATCGTCGTTGCGACGACTCGCAACCGGGGTGCGATCGCCGACGCGGGATGACGGCTGGCGGCAAGGCCGTGAGCGGGGGACGCCCGCGCACAAGTCCGGCGATTGGCGTCATGGCGGTTCCGGCCCGGGCGGGCGCGGACGCAATCACGGAATGGGTGTTCCCGGCGGCCGCAACTGCCGTGACGAGCGCGCCCGGAGCCTCGCGCTCAAGCCGAGTGCGGATGGCGCTCCCAGGCTGCCGTCAGTTCCTGCTGGCGCCTCGGAGGGACCGTTTCGTAGTGGCTGAGGTCGAGCGTATAGCTGCCTTCGCCGGCGGTCAGGGATTTGAGCCGCACGGCATAGTCCGTCAGCTCCGCGAGCGGCACGAGTGCCGACAGCGACAGCCTCCCACCCGGCAACGAGGCCTGTCCGGTCACGCGCCCGCGCCGGGTCGCCAGGTCCGCCGCGATGTCACCAACCGCATTGCTCGGCACGCTGATCTCGGCCCGCACGACGGGCTCGAGAACCACGGCATTCGCTTGCGCGACCGCCTCCTCAAATGCGTGTCGCCCGGCAGTGACGAAGGCGACTTCCTTGGAATCGACCGGATGGTGCTTGCCGTCGAGCACGGTCACGCGCAGGTCCTGCATCGTAAACCCGGCCACCGCCCCCTCGGCGAGCGCCTGGCGGACGCCCTTCTCCACCGCTGGAATGAATTGCCCGGGAATCGCACCGCCGACAACGTCGTCGACGAACTCGAAGCCGCTGCCACGGGCCAGCGGCTCGACCCGTAGTTTCACCTCGCCGAACTGGCCGGCACCGCCCGTCTGCTTCTTGTGCCGATAGAGCGCCTCGGCGCTCTTGGTCACCGTCTCCCGATACGGAATGCTCGGCGGGTGCGTCTTGACGTGCACGCCGAAGCGCTCCGTCATCCGCTCGAGCAGCAGCCGCACATGCAGCTCGCCCATGCCGTACAGCACGGTCTCGTTGAGCGACGCGTGATGTTCGACGCGCACGCAGGGGTCCTCGTCGACCAGCTTGTGGAGCGTGTCGGCCAGGCGCTGCTCGTCGCCGCGTTTCTCTGGTTCGATCGCGACCCCCAGCATTGCCGGCGGGAAGCGTACCGACTTGAGATGCAGGTGATCCTCGTCGTGCGAGTCGTGAAGCACCGCGTCGAAATGCAGCTCATCGACCTTCGCAATGCCGCAGATGTCGCCGGGCCCCGCCGCCGGCAGAGGCTGCTGCTCCTTGCCCTGCAGTCGAAACAGCTGCGTGACCCGGAACGGCTTTCGCCCGTCACCGACGAACAGCTGCTGGCCGGGCCTGATCGTCCCCTGATGCACGCGGAACACGCCGATTTTTCCGACGTAGGGGTCAACCGTGACCTTAAAGACGTGCGCGATGACGTGCTGTGCCGGATCAGGCGCGACCGACATTGGCTCAGCCGCCTCGCCCTCGCCCTTCAGAAACGCCGGTGGGTTGGCTTCGAGCGGGCTCGGGGCAAGTTCCGCGAGGACGCGCAGCAGCTCCGGGACGCCGGCGCCGGTCTCGGCCGAGACGAAGCACACGGGGATCAGGTGCCCTTCGCGCAACGCCTGCTCGAAGGCGCCGTGCAGCTGCTCGAGCGTGACCGAACCGCTCTGCTCGAGGTGCCGCGTCATCAGCTCCTCGTCCACCTCGACGACCTGATCGATGATCGCTTCGTGGGCCGCCGCCACCGACCCGAAATCCGTGGCGGGCCCCTCGCTCCGGAAGTAGCAGTCGACCACCGCGCGACCTTGCT
The DNA here is from genome assembly GCA_035604655.1 of Steroidobacteraceae bacterium. Lineage (GTDB taxonomy): Bacteria > Pseudomonadota > Gammaproteobacteria > Steroidobacterales > Steroidobacteraceae > CAIKZZ01. The sequence goes on from DATNHZ010000238.1 coordinate 7,959, forward strand.
CGGCCGGCAGATTGAGGGGCAGGCACTCGCGGCCGAAGGCCTCGCGCAGCTGCGCCAGCACGGCTTGCGGGTTCGCCTCGCGGACATCGATGCGGTTGACGATGATGAAACGGCACAGACCGCGTTCACGCGCCTCGTTCATCATCCGGAGGGTCATCGACTCGACCCCGGTCGCGGCATTGACGACCACCGCGGCCGACTCGACCGCCGCGAGCACCGTGACTGATCGGCCAACGAAGTCCGGCAGCCCCGGGGTGTCGAGCAGCGTCACGCGCCGGCCGTGGGTCTCGAAGCCGCACAGCGCCGCATCGAGGGAGTGCTGCTGGCGCCTCTCGAGCGGATCGAAGTCGCACACGGTCGTGCCGCGCGCGGTGCTGCCGCGGGCGCGGATCGCACCGGCTGCATGGAGCAGCGCCTCGGCTAGCGTCGTCTTGCCGCTGCCGGCATGCCCGACCAGGGCCAGGTTGCAAAGATTCGGGATCTGGGAAGGCATCGTCCCTCCGCGGGCACGCTACCCGATGTTGGCAGCGCAATAGCTTCGCATCTTCCGCAGCACCGCTGCGCTCCCGCGTACCGCACGTCCGGGCACCCTAGGATAAACGACGGGCGGGCGGCGGCAAGCCACGGCCGGACCCGGAGGCCACCGGCGCCGCCAGGCGGGGGCGAGGATCCCCTTCGGCGGCACTCTCGGCTGCATCGCCCGTCCCCCGGCCATCGTCGGCCGCACTGGTGGCCGGCCGGCCCGCGCCGGCGCTCCCGAAGAGCTACCAACCGGCCCGCAGCGCGCTGCTCAACTGAACCGGGCTCAGTCGTGAGCGCGGTTCGCGAAGCGTGTGATGCGGTCGAGAACGATTGCGAGTAACACGATGGCAAGCCCAGCCTCGAAGCCCATACCGACCTGCACCGTGTTCAGCGCCCGCACCACAGGCACCCCGAGCCCGCCTGCACCGACCAGCGCGCCAATGACGACCATCGACAGGCTCAGCATGATGCACTGCGTGACACCGGCCAGGATGAGGGGCGCAGCGCTCGGCAATTCGACCTTGCAGAGCAGCTGCCAGCGCGTCGCGCCGAAAGCCTCGCCGGCCTCGAGCAACGCCTTGGGCACACCGGCGATGCCGATGTGCGTGAGTCGGATCGGCGCGGGCAGAGCGAACACCACTGTCGAGATCAGCGCGGGCACGACCCCGAGTCCGAACAGGACTAGCGTCGGGATCAGGTACACGAACGTCGGCAGCGTTTGCATCAGATCGAGCACCGGGCGCAGCGTCGCGTGCAGACGCGGCCGGTGCGCAGTCGCGATGCCGAGCGGCACGCCGAGCAGCGTCGCGACCAGCGCCGACACGAGCACCAGCGACAGCGTTTCGAGAGTCTGCGACCAGTAACCCTGGTTCATGATGAACACAAGCGCCGCGGCGATGAACGCTGCGAGTCCCAGCGAGCGCTGCATCAGCCAGCCGAGCAGCGCCAGCCCGAGAATGAGCAACGGCGACGGCAGTAGCCGCAGCGCGTAATTGACGCCGCGGACGGTCCCGCCAACCGCGGCGGCGGTGGCGTCGAACAAGACGCCGCCGTGCGCCTTGATCGCATCGATCGCCACGGTCACGGCCGCACCAAACGGCAGCTTGTGCCCGGTGAGCCAGCGTTCGAATGACGTGGTTCCCGGATGCAGCATCCGCGCCGTTGCGGCGCCGCCCAACGATGGTTCACCATCGGCGTTCGAGACGCCGGCCAGCCAGCGGGCCA
>DATNHZ010000239.1:0-3288 GCA_035604655.1 Steroidobacteraceae bacterium
GATCTCCACGTGCGTCAGCGAGGACGTCGGCTCATCCATCACGATCGCTCGCGCGCCGGTGGCGACCGCGCGGAGGATCTCGACCATCTGCTGGTCGGCGAGGCGCAGCTGACCGACGAGCGCATCGCGCTCGAGCTTGAAGCCCCAGCGCTCGACGAGCTCGCCGTACTGACGCGCGAGCCGCTGCCGTGCCACCAAGCCCATCCGCCGCGGCTCGATCCCGAGGAAGACGTTCTCCATCACGCTCAGGTGCGGCACGAGGGCGAGCTCCTGGGCGATCAGCGCGATGCCGTGGCGTCGCGCATCGTGGGGATCGGCCCAGCGGACCGGCTGGCCATCGAGGTACATCTCCCCGGCGTCCGGCCGGATCGCTCCGGCGATGATCTTGCCCAGCGTCGACTTCCCGGCCCCGTTCGCGCCGACCAGCGCGTGGACCGTCCCGCCCGCGATCTCGAGGGCCACGTCGTCGAGGGCCCGCTTCCCGCCGTAGGTCTTGACGATCCCGGCGAGCCGGATGTGCGCCGAGTGGCGCACATCCGGCCCACCGCCAGCCTCACTACCCGGCATAGCTCCAGTCTGGCTTGAAGCCCGGATGCGCCTTCAGCGCAGCCGCGTCGATCACCGGCAACGCGCCGGGGAGCTTGTAGGTGTCAACGACCGCGGGAACCGTCTTCCCGTGAACCGCCTCAACCAGGTACTGAACCGCCAACTTCGACTCCGTTGCGGGGTACAGCGCCTGCGACGCGAACCACGTGCCGGCCTTGATTCCGGCGACGGCCTCGGTCGATGCGCCGAACCCGATCAGCTCCAGATCCTTCCCAGGCGTCAGCTTCAGCTGCTTGAGCGCGATCAGCGTGCCCGCGATCATCTGATCCGCGAACGAGTAGAGCACGTCAACCTTCGGCTTTGACTGGAAGAAGTTGAGCGTGGATGCCTGCGCGCCCGGTGTCGAGTACATGCCCTGCGGCATCAGCGTCGACTTGATGTAACCGGTGGCGGCCAACGCGGGCTGGATCAGTCCGATCCGGTAGGCATCGGGCGGGAAGGCCGTGATCCCGGGCATGATGGCGACGTTGCAGGGCTTGCCTGCGCCGACCTTCGCCGCGCACGCCTTCTTGATCTCCGAAACGGCGATCTGCGCCTCCTCCTTGAGTCCGGTGCCGGCAGTGATCGTCAGGCCCGGCTCGGTCTTGAGCGTGGCCTGGTCGGCGGTGCTGCCCAGCGTCGCGTCAGCTGCCCCGACCTTGATGCCTGCCTTGTTCGCCTGCACGGCGAGCGGCTGCAGCGCCACCGCGTTGTTCGGCCAGATGTAGAACGCCTGATACTTGCCGCTCGTGATCGCGTCGCGCATCTGGGTTGCCTGCAACGTCGGATCGTTGTTGGAGTTCAGGAACGTGACCTTGGCGCCGACCTTCGCCGCCTCGGCCTGGGCGGCCTTGAACCCCGACAACGGATACGGCGTGGTGTTGTAGCTGAAGAACGCGATCTGCACCGTATTCGGTGCGGCACTCGACGTCGCACCGCCGACGGCGAAGCCGGCGAGGGCGATGGCCCCCGCGACGACACCGGTGATCCGCCACCTGCGTCTCACACTTCCCATGTCTCTTCTCCCTCCCGTGTCCCCCACCCATGGGCGACGCGTGTCGTTGTGTCGAAACCCCGTCCTCGAAGCGTTGCGCCCGTCCTGGGGGCTACTGCCCACGGCGCGGCGGAGGTACCAAGAGCCACCTTCCGTTCCCCTTCCGCGAGCATCTACAACCGCCCGGCCTGCCGGCCGGGCGAGCTAGGACCCTTGCGACATTTCGCACAGTTTCAGCCTTTGCCCGCCGCAGCGCTTGTCAGGGCGTGCAGGACTCCTTGGCCGTTTGCGCAGCGCGTGTGCGGGCGCCGACCGGCCCGCGGCGCCGACGCGTCCGGGTGCGGGCCGGCTGCGTGACGCGCGCCGGCCGGGCGCACGAGCGCCGCCTCCGTCGTCTGGCCGCGGCTTGCGGCGCTACGCCGAGAGAGGCGGGGGCCCGGGCCGGGTCCTGCTACGCTCGCCGCCCGGGCGCCGGACGAGGAGAGCTGTGGACTTCGGGCTGGTCCTGATGGGCTATCACGGATGCTGGGATGACGTCGCGTTTGCAGAGCAGCACGGGTTTGCGACCGCCGGCTTCGTCGACTCGCCGTTGCTTGCCGGCGATCCCTTCGTGTGCATGGCGCTGGCCGCGCAGACGACCACGCGCATGCGGGTCGGGACGATGCTCGCGATCCCTGATCTGCGCCGCGCGCCAACCACGGCAGCCGCGATCGCCAGCGTCAGTCGCATCGCGCCGGGGCGCACCTTCCTGGGGCTCGGAAGCGGGTTCACCGGGCGCGCCGTGTTCGGGATGCCGCGTCTGCCCGCAGACCGGCTGCGCGACTACGCGCTCGAATGCCGGGCGCTGCTCGATGGCGACGAGATCGTGCATCGGTGGGGTCGTCACGAGCAGCCGATCAGGTTTCGCCAAACCGAGGGCCGCTACATCGACATCGAGCAGCGCACCCCCGTGTACATCGCCGCCGACGGGCCCAAGGCGCTCGCCGCGGTCGGGGCGGCCGGCGACGGCTGGATCGCCTCGTTGATGTACGCCAACACGATGCACAACAGCCGGGACGTCTTTGCGGGATCGCTGGCGAGCATCGAGGCCGCCGCCGCGGCCGCGGGCCGTTCGATGGCCGGCGCGTACAAGATGTGGTCGATCAGCGTGTGCGTGCTCGAGCCGGGCGAGTCGGCGATGTCGGAGCGCGCGCTGGAACGGGTCGGCGCGGGGGCGATGATGCCGTTTCACGCCTATGCGGACGATCCCGCCATCGCCGAGTTCCTGCCGCCACCGCTGCGCGAGCGGATCGAGGTCTACGAGCGCGAGGTGCTCTCGCGCTTCGGGGTCGGACGCGAGCGCATCCACCAGGAGACCCACCGCGGCCATCTCTCGCACCTGCTCGAGGGTGAGGCATCCGTGCTGACCGAAGAGATCGTGCGGATGACCACGCTCACCGGCACGGCCGAGGAGATCGCCGCCGTGCTTCGCGACCTCGAGGCGGCGGGCCTCAGCAACGTCGCCTTCCCCGTGCCACCGCACCTGACTCGCGAGGTCGTCACCGACATCGAGCAGAAGATCATGCCGCTGCTGGACCGCGCGACCGCGCAGGGCGGCTGACCGGAGCGCCAGATGAGCCTGTGCCCCAGCTCGCTTCCGCCGCACCCGCCTGCCCGCGGAACTCGTGATCCGCGGCCGCGATGAACGCCTGTGCCGCGTTGCGCCGCCG
>DATNHZ010000240.1:0-3345 GCA_035604655.1 Steroidobacteraceae bacterium
GAGCGAGGTCGGCGAGAGCACCCGCGACAGCGCCCTGCCGTGGGACCGGATCCGTTCAGTCGAGTTCGAGCCGCAGCAGGCGCTGGCCGGCGAGCTTGCCGTGATCGGGCGCTCGCACGAGGACCGAATGAAGACGGATCCTGATCTGAAGGAACTCGCCGGGGATGCGCAGGCCGTCGACAAGCTCCGGGCGGAGAAGGCGATCTCGCTCAATCTCGCAACCCGCAAAGCCGAGCGCGAGCGGCTCGACTCCGAGCGGCTCGCTCGCATCAACGGCCGCCGGGCGGCCCACAGCGAGGCGCCGCTGAAGTCGCTCGAGGAGCTGAACCCCGAGACCGAACCGGATGCGAACCTCGAGGAATCCGCGCAGATCGTTGCGGACCTGGTGGTCGTCGGCCGCAGCGGGCCGGCGCGGCTGTCGCAGCTGCAGCCGAGGCCCTTGTCGTAGTCCCGAGCGGTCCGCCGCCGCGCGACGGGCGCGACGCTCAGCCGAGCAGCACTTTCCCGACGTCCCAGTAGTCATCCGCCAGCACGTTTGGCTCGCGGATCGGTACGCCGCCGTCGCGCCGCAGGAACGCCGAGGGCAACGAGCCGGGCTGGGGGATCGCGTCATCCGGATCGTTGTAGCTGACCGCGTGCTTCAGCAACTCGCTGCGGGTCCTGATCTCGGCGGCGAGGTCCTTCTGCGCCCGCACCCCGGCCAGTGCGGCGGCGATGTCGGCCATCCGCCGCGAGCACTCCTCGCGCGAGCCGTAGTCAGCCTCGTGGACGCTCTTCAGGCGTGCGGTGCGTGACTGCAGCGCGAGCCCCGACTCCGCGAGGCGGGCGTAGAGCAGCTGCGCGTACGCGAGCACGGCGATGTTGATCGCCCGCCGCCCCTCGAGCCCGACGCCTAGGAACTCCGGCCACGGCTCCTTCTCCACCGTGACCTTGGTCTTCTGCATGTCGGCGAGGTACTGCTGCGCGCGGTCGCGCTGGGCCGTCTGTGCGCCGACCTGGGCGGTCAGTTTGCGGCGCCGCAGATAGTGCCAGAAGCTGGTCAGTCCACTCAGCTCGCCCGACATCGCCGCGAGCGACTGCTCTTCCAGCTCGAGCGCCGCCTGGGCCTCCTCCAGCCGCTCGGCGGCGAGCTGCACCCGCGCCTGCCGGTCCTGGTGGAACTCGACGACCTGGCGCTTGCGCTCCTTGTCCTCCTGCTGACGGCGCAGCTCGGCCCCGAACTGCTCGAGCAGCACGTGGCACGCTTTATAGAGTGCGCGCAGCTGGAAGTGCACCAGCGCGCCGAAGCCGAGCAGCGGATTACCGAGCAGCACCTCGAGGGACTCGTGCTCCTCGGCCATACGCGCGGTGGCGCCCTCCTGCTGCTTGAGCCGGTCGCGCTGCTGGTGCAGCTGCGCGTCGAGGCGCGCCAGCTCCTTCTTCAGCTCGGCCCGGTTCCAGAACAGCTTGAGCAGGCGCTCCTGCTCGTCCGGATCACGCCGCGATCCGAGTAACGGTGTCCTGAGAGCCGTGATCTTGTCGCGGATGCTCATGGGCGCGGCGCTGCCGTCACGCGCGGCCGCCGCGGCTCAGCCACCGGTCGTACCGAACCGGTGGCCGCGGTCGACGCAGTACTCGAGCCACTTGTTCAGCATCATGTTCCGCGACCAGCGTGAGCCGAGGCGCTCGGATGCCGCCGCGGCCGGCGAGCGGGGAGCGGCGCGCCCCCCCGCACTCCCGACCGCGTGCGCCTCCGCCACCCGCGCGTCGTGGTAGACGCGCACCTCGAGGTCCGGTGCATCCGGCCACTGGGCTGCGGGACCGAAGCAGTAGGTCAGCGCCAGCGTCGTCGTATAGGGCTCATGGCCGAGCACCGTGAGCTTCAGCTCACAGTCGTCGGCGACCCGCGAACGGTGCTCACCTTTGAGTGCGCGTACGTTGCCGACCAGCCAGCCAAGGCGGATGTAGTTGCTCTCGTAGAGCGTCATCAGGCCGAGGAAGCTTCTCGGCCACGCGCGCCACGAAACGGTGCAGAGGTCGTCCCCGAGCATGGGCCGAATATAACACAGCGATTTCCGCCATTTATCGCACTGCCGGCAGATGAGAACGCGCGCACGGATCGGCCGCGTTGAGTGAATTCGGTCACCCGCCGGTCACGGCCGCAGACGCCGCTCGATGCCGGCCTTGTGCACGATGCGGCTGCCGAGCTCCTCGATCGAGCAATCGGTCGTATCGAGAAACGGTATGCCGTAGCGCTGGAACAGCGCCTCGGCAGCCCGCACTTCGAAGGCCACCTGCTGCGCAGAGGCATAGCGGCTGTCCGGCCGGCGGCCGTGGCGGATCTGCTGCAGCCGCTCCGGGCGGATCGTCAGGCCATAAAGCTTGGCCTTGTGCTTGTCGAGCACGGCTGGCAGGCGCGCTGACTCGAGGTCTTCCTCGGTGAGGGGATAGTTGGCCGCGTAGATCCCGTAATGCAGCGCCATGTACAGGCAGGTCGGCGTCTTGCCGGATCGGGATACGCCCACCAGGATCACGTCGGCGGCGCCGTATTCGCGGGTGTGCACGCCGTCGTCGTTCGCCAGCGCAAAGTTCGTGGCATTGATCCGTGCCGCGTAGCCGGCGGTGTCCGCCATGCCGTGCGCGCGCCCGGCGGCGTGCGAGCTCTTGGCGTCGAGTGCCGCCTCCAGCGGCGCGAGGAACGCCTCGAAGAAGTCGAGAAACACGCCGTTGGCACCCTTGACCTCCTCGCGCAACTCGTCCTTGACAAGGGTGCTGAAGATGATCGGCGGCACTCCTTCCGCCGCCGCCGTCGCATTGATGTGCTCGCGCGCCTCGATCGCCTTGTCGGGCGTGGCGATGAACGGCAGCGTGACCGACCGGAACTCGAGGCCGTCGAACTGCGTCAGCAGGCTGTGGCCCATCGTCTCGGCCGTGACGCCCGTCTGGTCGGACACGAAGAATACCGTGCGCTTGGGCACCACCGTTCCCCCTCTGCGGGACACCCCGAGTGTACCGCGGGCGGGGCGGCGGCGAGCCATTGCAACCGTTCACGCACCGGCCTCGCGGATGCGGCACAATCCGCGGCCTAAGCGGCCGTCGCCGGATGCCCGCAAGGTGAGCAGCGTGACAACCTACATCGTTCCGTTCAGCCAGCTCGGCATGCACGACGTCGACCGGGTCGGCGGCAAGAACGCGTCGATCGGCGAGATGATCGGCCATCTGACCCGCCTCGGCGTCAAGGTCCCGGACGGGTTCGCGACGACGGCCGACGCGTTCCGTCAGTTCCTGGCACACGACGGCCTCGCGGCGCGAATCGCGCGCACCCTGGCCGCACTCGACGTCGATGATGTCGAGAAGCTCGCCGCG
>DATNHZ010000241.1:0-9523 GCA_035604655.1 Steroidobacteraceae bacterium
CGGCATGCCCGTGTTGCCGTTGCGCGAGCTGCTGCATCAGCTGGCCAAGGGCATTCCCGCCGTCGTCCGCCGCAACGGCTCCGGTCAGCAGCGACAAGATCGCGCCGCACGCGAGCAGCACGCCGTGCCGCCCGGGAATTCTTACGCGAGGTGTCAGCGGGATCACGGGCAAGGCCTCACGTGGGGCCGGGACCCGGCGGCGCCGGCTCGCGCCAGAAGTCGAAGAAGTTGAACCAGTTGAAAGGGTCACTGGCGCAGTACCGTTCCAGCACTGCCGCGTAGCGGTGAATCGCGGCACGCACGGCGTCCTCGCGTTCGCCAGCGGTCGCTGTCGAAAAGTCGGCGAGCTCCTCGAAAACGACGCGATAGCGGTTGGCGCCCCGGTAGAGCGCCGCCATGAAGATGACCGGGCAGCGCAACGCCGCGGCGGCGCGCATGGCGCTGCTCGGAAAGTACGCCGGCGCCCCGAGAAACACCACGCGCTCGTAGCGTTCGGGGCCGAACGTGCGATCGCCGAGCAGCCCGACGAAATCGCCGGCGTCCAGCCTCGAGCGGATCTGCAGCATCGAACCCATCGTACCGAGCGGGATGATGTCGACGCTGAGATTCGGGTTGACGGCCGCCAGCGTTGCATTGAGCCGGCGGGCGTTGTCCTGGTACATCGCCATCGCCACGCGCAGACCGGGCTGGCGCCGTCCGATCGTCCGCGTAACCTCGAAGCTCCCGAGATGCGCGCCCATCAGGACGGCGCCCTCGCCACGCCGAGATCGTTTCGCGACGACCTCCATGCCCTCTAGCGAGATGTCGAAGAGGTCGTAGCGCTCGCCAATGAGATACAGGCGGTCGTGGATGGTGGAGGCGAACGTCAGGATCAGGCGATAGCGGTCGAGCGGTGTCGGCTCGCGTCCGAGCGCCCGTCGCAGATACTGCCGCATGTGCACGCGCGCGGTCGGCGCGAACAGGAAGAAATACGCCGCGATTGCGTACACCACGATCCGGCCGGCGCGGCGGCCGAGCCGCAGCGAAATGAAGGTCATCACGCGCAGCATCGTCGTGGTGCCGCGTTCGGGGCGTGCCACCCAGTCCGGACGCCCGGCGACCGGCGCACCGTCGCGGACTTTGGCGCGATCAGCGGCCACCGGTTGTTCCGACGGCTGACTCCACCGTCAGCGCGCCGCTCGCCACCGGGCGGTCGATCGACCGCAGCTCGAAGCGGATGCTGTTCGGCCCCACGAATTCGAAGCGCAGCGTCACCGCCTCCCCGGGTCGGACAACGCTCCTGAATTTCACCGATGAAATCGCGCAGCGCTCCGCGGACACGCCGCCGAGCGAGGCGATAGCCAGCAGAGTCTCGTCGAGCAACACGACGCCCGGCACGATCGGGGTGCCCGGAAAGTGGCCGGCGAACGCCGGATGATCCACCGGGATATGGATTTCGGTGATGGTCGTCATCTGCGTCGGCGTCCCGATCGCGGCGCGTCAGCCGCGGGCGGCAAATGACCTGAGCGCGGCGCGCGGCAGCTTGCCGGTCGAATTCCGCGGAATGCTGTCGACTAACAGCAGCGGGCGGGGTAGAAACACCGGATCCAGCCTGTCGCGCAGCTGGCGCAGAATGGTCTCCACCGTCAGGCCCGGCGCGACGACGAGCGCGCCGAGGCGCGCAATTCCGGTCGCGGACTGATGCGCCGGCTCGTCTCCCAGGAAGAACGCGCCGTCCAGCACGCCGGGTATCGCGTTGAGCTGGTGATTCAGGTACGCGATCGAGCTGCGCTTGCCGGCGATGTTGACCAGATCTGCGGTGCGGCCGCGCAGCAGGAATCGGCCGGGAGCCGTGATCTCCACGATGTCCCCAAGCGCGGTCGCGGCTTCGATATGCCTGCCCTGCGCCCAGATGCGATCGCCGCGGGCGACCAGCTCGACGGATGGCCAAAGGCTCCATTCCGCGCCGTCGACGGTGCGACGCGAGGCGATCTGTCCCGTCTCCGTCGAACCATAGATCTCGAGCAGGGGCGCGTCGAAACGCTGCTCGGCGTCCTCGGCGAGCCGCGCATCCAGCGGCGCCGTGGCGCACACGAGCAGATCGACGGCAGGCAGCGGGATGCCCGCTGCCAGCAGCGTACGCAGGTGGATCGGCGTCGACACGAGGGCTCGGGGGCGCGGGACGGCGGCGAGCACGCTCGCGATGTCGGCAGGGTAGAACGGGTGCTCGGCGCAGATGGACTGCGCCGCATGGAGCGCGACGAGCACGCTCGACTCGAATCCGAACATGTGTTGCGGCGGAACGGTCGCGACGAGCGTACAGGGCCGCGTGGCGTCGAGGCCCAGGCGTTGCGCCCCGACGCGCATGCTCTGTGCGAGCCGGCCCCAGGTCTTGGCGTGCGGGACAGGTGCGCCCGTGGAACCAGACGTGAATACGTAAGCGGCCAAGCGGTCCCCCGGAATGCCGGGTACCCGCCAGGCATCGAGCGGTGCGGCAGGGCCGGGCGGGTAACGCACGATCGGCAGCTGGATTTCGCTCGCGGCGTCGTCGGTCAGGCAAAACGCGTCGGGCGCGAACGCGCGCAGCTGGCGAATCACCTCCGGCACGCAGGTCGGCGGCAGCAGACTCACCTTGTTCGTGATGAGCGCAGCCGCGAGGCCTACCGCGAACCGGTAGCGGTCGCCACAAGCGTTGAGCATGTGGGCGCCGCCAGGCAGGATCGCGGCAACGCGAACCGCGTCGGCCATGAACTCGCCGGCACTGATCGGCCTCCCCCTCCGGTAGGCAACGACCGACGTGGCCGAGGCGTGCGCGAGCAGCGGAACGACTTCCATTGTCACGGCAGGCGCGGTCGCGGACGGTCAGCCACGCCGCGCAGCGGCCGTGTCCCGCTCGGAAGTCAGGAATGCGCGGGCGCCGGCGAGGATCCCTGCGTGCCTCATGTTTGGCAGCACGCGGTTGCGTACTGCGTATTCAACGACGAACAGTGTGATGATCAGCGGAAAGGCGCAGAAGTTCGCGAACGCCGACCACACCGGTAACGGGGCGAGTGCGAACAGTACCACCAGGGTGAGCGTGATCAACGCAAAGAATGCGGTCCACACGACGGTGACGGCGCGCGTGTAGCGCGCCACCGCGGGCGACAATGGCCCGTGCACTCGCGTCGCCCAGTGAGTACACAGCGGCACGCGCTGCGCCGCGAGGGAACGCCCGAACATCAGCGCGAGCAGCCCGTACACGCTGACCTGCTGCAGCAGGTACAGCCACGGAAAATGCTGGGCGAGCAGCGGCCAGTACCGGTAGGTGAGCAGGCTGGCGAGCGCGCAGAGCAGCAAGGCCGGCAGTCTCACCGTCGAGCGCCAGGCCAGAATCACGGCAAAAACCAGCAGCGGACCTGCCGCCAGCGCGACGCCGAGGCCGCTGGCGCCGGGCGTCGAGTTGCTGAGGTGCGCAAGAACCGCATAGGCGATCGCCAGCACGGCGAGGCTAAGACCGCGGATCCACGCGCGCGCGCGCGCGTTCACTTCGTCCTCTGGGCCGCCACGAACTCCGACAGGGCTGTCAGCGAGCTGAAGATCACCTGGTTCTCCTTGCTGTCAGCCTCCAGGTGGATGCCGTACTGCTTGGAGATTACGAGCGCGATCTCGAGGATGTCGATGGAGTCGAGTCCGAGCCCCTCGCGGTACAGCGGCGCGTCCGGAACGATGTCCGCGGGCGCAATGTCGAGATTCAGCGCTTGCGTAATCAGCGTCGCGAGCTCCCGGCGGACGATCGCCACGTTCCCCGGGGTCGTCGCTAACGGAATCGACTCTGCGTTTTCGGCCATCTGTGTGCTCTTCGATTGCTGCGCCCGCGCCGGCTCAGATCTCGCCGGACGATCGGGCCACCCTCCAACCCTCGCACCCGTATTCGACGTCCGCCCCCGCTCTGTCCGAGCGGCGGCGCACCGCGGACGGCCGGTACCGGCGCGACGGTGCCAGCCATTATTCAGGGCGGTTGGTCCGGGTGCAACCATTGATGCCCAGTGGAGGCTCATAGCAATCAATGACATAGATCGCTCACCGGGCCGGCTGTCAAACGCCAATCCGCGGACGCTATATTATCGTCACATGGCTTTCGCGCCCGCTGGGTGCCGGCGTTGCGAGGATGGTTGAAGACCGTGACGGCACCACACCCACCCCTTCCCCCCTACTACCAGACGGAAGCCGGCCGCAGCCGATGGGTGCGGCGGATTTTCGACCAGACGGCCGGCGACTACAACCGGGTCGAACGCGTGCTTGGTCTCGGAACCGGTTCGTGGTACCGCCGCCGGGCCCTCCGGCGGGCGGGTTTGGCGCCGGGAATGAAGGTGCTCGACATTGGGACCGGTACCGGGCTCGTCGCGCGGGAAGCGGCGATCATCGTCGGTGACGGGACCCTGGTCGTCGGCGTCGATCCGAGCCCGGGCATGGTCGAACACGCCAAGGTGCCGGCCGGCGTCCGACTGCTCGCTGGCAGCGCCGAAGCGATCCCCGCCGCGGACGGCTCGGCCGACTTTTTGAGCATGGGCTATGCGCTGCGGCACGTCAGCGATCTGGCCCGGGTCTTTGCCGAGTACTACCGGGTGCTGCGCCCCGGTGGGCGTGTGTGCCTGCTTGAGGTCACGCGGCCCGAACGGGCGATCGCGCGCGTCTTGCTCAGAGCCTACCTGCGGGGGCTGATGCCGGCGATTGCGGCGGTCGTCTCCCGCCACCGCGACATGCCGCAACTGATGCGCTACAACTGGGACACGATTGCAGCCTGCGTCCCACCGGCGGCGATCACCGACGCCCTGCGGGCCGCGGGCTTCGTCGAGGTCGATCGCTTCGTTGAACTGGGAATCTTCTCGGAGTACCGCGCCCGCAGGCCGACCTAGCCGGCGGGTGGCCGCGCCCGCAGCCGGCGCGCAAGCAGTAGCGGGAGGCGGACGAGGAAGCCGGCGAACAGACGCACGTGCATCCACGTCAGCAGCGCATTGTCGCGCCAGTAGTTGAAGTGCGAGACACCGCCCTCGTCGGCGCGGAAGTAGCGCACCTCCGCCGGCAGGTTGATCGGCTGCACCCCTCTCCAGCACAGCCGTACGACCGCCTCGACGTCGAAATCGAACCGGCGCATCCACGGCTGCCAGCGCATTGCCCGCTCGAGCGGTGCAAGCGGATACACGCGAAATCCGAACAGCGAGTCGTGGATCCCGGCCCAGAGAGTCTCGAGATTGGCCCACCAGTTCGAGATCCGACGGCCGCGGACCCGCAGCCGCGGCGCGTCAGGCCCGAACACCGGTTCGCCGAGAACCATCGCGTCGCGGTGGGAGCGCGACTCGGCCATGAACGCTGCAATTCGCGCCGGCGCATGCTGACCGTCGGAGTCCATCGTGAGCGCATGAGTGAAACCCTGCTCGAGCGCCGCGCGCACGCCGAACAGAACTGCGGCACCCTTGCCCCGATTGCGGGGGCGGATGTACACCCGCAGGCCAGGATCGCCCTGCGCGAGGCGCGCGAGCTCGGCGCCGGTACCGTCGGTGCTTCCATCGACGACGACCCAGACCGGATCCCAGCAACGCCGCGCTTCGGCCACGGTCTCGAAGACCTTTCGCCCAGGGTTGTAACTCGGGATCAGAACGAGGTGCGTCGGCGAGGCATCCGGCATGGCGGCAGGTTCACCCGCTCGAGCGCGCGGTCGGCCGATCCTCGATCCAGCGGTTCTGCTCGGACCGCGCGAGCTCCGCGCGATAGTACTGCTCGAGCTCGACGGTGAAGGCCCGCACGTCTGTCGGCGGATCGAAGCGTCTGCCGAGGCGCATCCGGTAGGTCACGGGCAGGGTAGGCCGCCTGAACAACGACCAACCCTTGCTCAGAAACGCGCGGTCCTGCTCGATGATCAGCGTCTGCACCGGCACGCCGGCGTGCCTCGCGATGATCCCGACGCTCGCCTTCAGCGGATTGATCGGTGCCTGCACCGTGCGGGTGCCTTCCGGAAACAGCAGCACCACGCCGCCTCGCGCGAGCTCCTCGATTGCGCCGGCGATCATGCGTCGCGTCGGCTCGTTGCGGATGTATCCGGCCAGGCGCGCGCCGGCCCCCAGGAACAGGTTATTCATCAGCGACGATTTCATGACGCAGGCGACGTTGGGATCGTGCGCGATGATGAGCAGCGCGTCGATGAGGCTCGGGTGATTGGGCGCGAGCACCACCGCGGGCCCGCCGCGGAGCTCGCTGAGTGCCGCGAGGTCGAGGCGGTAGGCGCCCATTAGCCGCAGCGACCACACGTACAGCCGAAACCCGACCAGGATGCCCCACCGCCCGCAGGGAATTCCGAGACGTTGCGGCAGGACGATCCATAGCGGTAACGCAAACACGGTCCACACGAGGCAAATGACGCCGAGCAGTGTCAGCGATGCGAACAGCGTGAGGGTCTCGACCGAGTGCCGCAGCGATGTGAGCATGACCGGTTACTGTCGCACGTCGATTGCGTCCACCATCCTGGACGATTTTCCAATCATCCACGCGATCCCGACGCCGGTCGCCCAGTAGCTGGTGGTTCGCACCAGCGGGCTCGAAGCGAAAGTCGCACCGCCAAGCGCGTCGTAGCGGACGAAGGCGCCGACCCAGAAGTCCGGGAAACGTTTAGATAGCGACATCAGAACCTGCGTCCCCGCGTAGCCGCCATGTGCCTGGTACGCCGGCCGGCCGGCGGTCGCGTATTCCGGCGCGACTCCGTAGAAATATTGATGGTAGCGCTGATCCGCGAACAGCGGGCCTGCCAGCAGGCCGAGATCCCAGCCAGCGTGACGGCCGACGTCAAGGACGTCGATGGTGAACTGCGGCGCGACGAACCAGCCGATCGAGCGCGGCGCGGACTCGACCGTCACCGCAGCGCGCGCCGGCAACCGCAGGTCGAGGCGCACCTGCCGGTCCACCGACTTCCACAGGTGCAGGTCGAGGGAGGGGCCGATCTCGACTGTAGGCTTCAGATCCGGCATTCCGCGGCGGGCCAGCGTGTCGCCGCTGCGGACGGGCGTCGTGGCGCCGACGCTGATGTTGATCTCCGCGACCGTCCGGTCGAGCAACAGGCCGCGCACGCCGTCCCGATCGGCGCGCAGGAATTGGCCGCGATAGAGGAAATACGGTACCGGGAGCGGATAGATGTGGCTCGTGTCGGCCCCGCGGTAATCGGCGAATGCGAGCGCGCCAACCCCGAGGCCAAACTCCCACAGCGGCTTCTGCGGCGTGTCGGCTACTGCAGCGCCCGCGCCGATCACGGCCGAGCCGACAATGGCCGCAACACAACGCCCGACCAGGGAGCTAGGGCCCGCCACTCCTCAACACGCTCCGGGCGGGGCCCCGAAACCCACGGCTTCAATCTCAACCAACAGGTCGGACCGGCAGATGTCCGCGTTCAGGTAAACGACTGGCGTCTCCGGCTGGAGTGCATTGTCGAGTTCGTTGCTGACGGCCTCGAGATCCTTGGCGCGGCGCAGATAAGCCTTGTACCGCAACCGGCGCTCGGTGATCTGGTCCGTGCCGGCCGTGCGACCGGCGGCCTCGACCAGGGCACGGAGGTTGGCAATCGTTTCCCGGGTCTGCGCGATCACGTCGCCGGCGTGCACGGTGCGGTAGCCGACAATACTCGCGGTCCCGGACACGAACAGCGCGCGGCTGGTCGCCGAGTGCGCGAGCGTCGCTCGCGAGAACGTCGGGCTGAAGGTCCCGTACTCCGGCGGATAGTCGTAGGCCGAGACCTGCCGCGGGTTTTCGATTGCGGTGCCGTCGAGCGTCCCCGCCACGAAGTACACCACGAGCGGGCTGCCGGGCGCCGATCCGAGCGCGCACGCCGCCGGCACGTTGCCTTTGACCTCTCGGCGGAAAGACTGAAATGCCCGGTGCCGGGCCTCGTTGAACAGCCGGTAACGCTCGATGCCGCCGGCGTCCACATTGATCCTCGGCAGGTAGTTCCAGATTCGCAGCACGCGCGGGAAGCCGAGCGAGGCGAGGCACTGGAAAACTTCGCTGTAGGCCTGCTCGGTTACGGTCCGCAAGGCGCTGCCGTCATCGACTCCGTGCGGCACATCGGCTTCGGGGAGCGCGACGCAGCCGAACAGCAGCTCGTCGTTCGAGCGGTACTGGACCCGCCCGACGCTTCCGCTCGCGAGCGGTCCTTTGGCCCGCCACACCTCAAACACGACTTGCCGGCTGCCGAGCGGCTGCATCCGGACGCGGGCCACCGGTACGCCGGGGGCATCAAGTGCATGCGCATCGGCGCCGAACAAGGCAATGCCGAGCACGCCCTGCCAGCCACGACCGCGGCATTCCGCCAGTTCATCGGCGTTCAGGTACTCGACGCCCAGATGCTCTTCGGATCCCATCAACTGGAGCTGACCGACGCTTCCGGGTCGGCAATATTGCGCCGGCGGCTGCGGGCGGCGGCAAGGGAGCGGCGGAGGTTGGCGAGCGAGCTGGCGAAGTAGATTCCCTTGAACAAGCCCAACGACGGCCAGATCGGTGTCGCGCCGAAGATGTCGCCGGCCAGCACGGAGAGCAGCGCCTCCTTGACCCGCAACAGGTTACGCGGATGCATGAACAGATCGCGCATCGTCGGGTTCGTGACGCGGTAGATGAACCATGAGAACTCGCGAGGTCCGCGCTGCATGGTGCGGTCGAACCTGCGCAGCGCGGCACCGGCGCGCGCCGGGTTCTTCAGGCAGGTGTCAACCGCCTCGGCGCCGGCCACGGCGCTGTTCATCGCCAGCCAAACCCCGGAGGAGAACACCGGGTCGATGAAGGCATACGCGTCGCCGAGCAGCACGTAGTTGGTTCCGCAGCTCAACTCGGACGAGTATGAGTAATTCCCGGTCGCTTCGACGTCCGACACCAAGTGAGCGTGCGCCAGCCGCGCGGCCAGCGGCTCGCACATTTGAATCGTCGCGAGGAAGAAGTCGCGCACCGAACACGACCGGGTCCTGGTGTAGTAGGGCCAGACGACAGCGCCGACGCTGGTCGCCCCGTCCGCCAGCGGAATGAACCAGAACCAACCGTGGTCGAACCAGTAGATCGAGATGTCCCCGGCGCGGCTGCCCGGGTAGCGCTCGGCACCGCGAAAGTGCGCATAGATCGCGGCGCTGTTGTGCTGCTTGTTGCGGCGCTTGGCGCCGAGCTGATTCGCAAGCACGGTATCCCGTCCGGACGCGTCGATCACGAAGCGGGTGCGCCACGTTACGCGCGTTCCGTCCTCGGATTCCGCTTCGACACGCGCGCCTTCGGCGCCTTCAAGAAACTCCACCTGCCGGACGCGGCAGTCCTCGATCACCGTCGCGCCCTGCCGGGCCGCGCGCCGGATCAGGATCTCGTCGAACTGCGAGCGGCGTACCTGGTATGCGTGCGGCAGGTCCTTGCGCCATGCATCGGCGAACAGAAACGTCTCGCTGCGGCCGTGCCATGGGGACACGAACTCCGCGCCCCATTTCTCCATGCCGATTGCGCGGATCTGGTCCGCGACGCCCAGCCGCTCGAACAGCGGAAGATTGGCCGG
>DATNHZ010000242.1:0-42269 GCA_035604655.1 Steroidobacteraceae bacterium
GGGGCACCTCGCCGACCGCAGTCACCTGATGGCCGCCGACGATCTTCGAGTATGCGAACGCCGAACCTACCCGACCCTGGCCTTCCGTCTGGCGCCGGGGCGCCGTGGGCGGCCCGGCGATGAACACCGACACCGAGGCGAGTCCATCGGACAGCACGAGGTGCGTCACCGGCCCGTCGGTGTCGGGCAGCAGCTGCTCGCCGGAGGAGCTGACGCGAAACCCTGGCGGGAGCTGCAGCAGCCGCCACGGCAGATCATCGGCGCGGTTGCCGTGATTGCTCGCGGCCTGATGCACCCACGTGTAGCCCTCGGCCCGCACGCCTGGTCGCAACGCGTTGTCCGGCAGGACGCCGCCGACCTTGAGCGAGGTGAACAGGACCTGCTCCAGCACCGCACCCTCCGCGTCGCACAGGTCGGTGCGCAGCGGCATGCGCGTGTCCTCGTCAATCCACACGCGATAGCCGAAGCGGTAGCCGTCGCGCGGGGTGACCGCGACGATGCGCGCGGTGCGGCCGATCACCGAGCGCGCCCGCCCGCCCATCTCGAGATGGTAGTTCGCTTCCAGATTGTTGTCGAAGGTCGGGAGCGTTCCGAGCAGCGGCCCGTGGTCGGCGCGCGACTCGACGACGACCTTGCGCTCGTCGGGCAGGTAGCACTGTACCTCGGCGTCGCTGCGGACGACTTCGCGGCCATTGCCGGAGAGGCTCACGAGCCGCTCCATCACCCGCCCGTCCTTGACCCGGTGCAGGATCCTGAGCTTCTCGACGTGGCCGTTCGCAAGATGCAGGAACTCGCCCTGGTAGGTGCGCGATGCGAGCGCCTCGGTCATGCCGGCGAGCCAGCGGCGCGCCTCGTCGTCGCCGAGCGCGGGCAGCGAAAACAGTGCGGCCCCGGTCACCAGCCAGGCGCGCCAGGCGCCCGGGCCGCCTCGCGCCTCGCTCATGGCGGAGGGGCGCCTACGGCCGGCTCGTCGGCCACGAGGTTGGTCAGAACGCTGCGCATGCCGAGCGAGGCGCTGACCTCGGAGTGCGCGACCACGTAGTTCGCGAGCTCGGCTCGCGGAATCACCCCGAGTCCCTGGTGGGCGGCGGGTGTGACGTAGCTCGCGGGCTCCGATCCGGCGGGCGCGGATGCGGCCGCGAGCGTCGCGGGTTGCGAGGCGCGGTGCGTCGCCGCGGGCGATGCGACGGGGGATGCGGGCTGCGCCGGCGGCACGGCGAGGCGCGCGAGCTCGGCCGGGCGGGTGTCGAGTGCCGGACTGCGTCCGAGCACCAGGATCGCGGCCCCCGCCACCGTGGCCGCGATCGCGAGGCCGGCGAGCGGTGTCAGGTAGCGACGCAGCGCCGGGCGGGCAATCCGGGCCGGCCGGTGCGCGGGTTCGGACACGAGCGCCGCACTTACACGCAGCGCGAAGTCCGCCCGGGCGCGGCCGCCCTGCAGCGCCGCCCCGCACGCGCAATAGCGCGCGAGGCGCTGTCGCAGCAGTGGCTCATCTGCCAGCCGTCGCAGCAGCAGGGCGGTCTCGCTGGCGGGCAGCTCGCCGTCAATCAGCGCCGACAGCTGATCGTTGCTTATCTCGCTCATGGCCGCTGCTCGGTCGCACTTTGAAACGGAATACTCAGCATACGTCATTCCTCGGGCCGGCCGAGGCCGGCGGCAAAAATCGGGCGCAGCTTGCGGTCGATGGCTTCGCGCGCACGGAAAATCCTGGACCGGACGGTACCGACCGGGCAATCCATTGCGGCGGCGATTTCCTCGTAGCTCAGGCCGTCAATTTCACGCAGCACGATCGCAGTCCGCAAGTCCTCCGGCAGCTCGGCCATCGCGCCGTTCACGGTCTCGCGGATCTCGTCGGTGAGCACCAGGTGCTCGGGGGTCTCGCCGTTGGTGAGGCGCCCCTGCAGCTCGTACTGCTCGGGATCCTGCAGGTCGAGGTTGTACTCGACCGGGCGGCGCTTGCTCGAGACCAGGGTATTCTTCGCGGTGTTGATCGCGATCCGGTACAGCCACGTGTAGAAGGCGCTGTCGCCGCGAAACGAGGGCAACGCGCGGTACGCCTTGATGAAGGCTTCCTGGGCCACGTCCTCGGCTTCCATCGCATCGCGAATGTAACGCATTACGAGCTTCAGGACCTTGTGCTGGTACCGCAGGACCAGCACGTCAAATGCCGCCTTCTCGCCCCGCTGCACCCGGCTGACGAGCGACAGGTCGCTTTCCGCAGCCGCCTCGCCGTTCACTGCCCCGACCCCGGACGGCAACCGTCCTCGGAGTCGCCTTCATAGACCGGGGTCAGGCTGGAAAGTTCGCGCGGTCGAGGGCCGGTTATGTCCGTAATTACCGCGGCGAGGGAGGAAACCGGCGTCACGCTCTGGCCGAGGCAGAGCGCCGCCAGGTCGGGATCGGGGAGCTCGAGCAGCGCCGCGAAGGCCGCCCGCTCCCCCTCGGGCGCCGTCGGCCAGCGCTCGCTCAGGTAGCGCTCGAGCAGCACGTCGAGCTCGCGCATGCCGCGCCGGCAGCGCCAGCGGAGCTTATTCGGATCGAGATCGGGACCAGCCAAGGTCCCCCTCAGTGCTGCCGCTCGACCAGCAGCTTCTTGATCTCGGCGATCGCCCGCGCCGGATTGAGGTCCTTGGGGCAGGCCTCGGTGCAGTTCATGATGGTGTGGCAGCGATACAACCGGAACGGATCGTCGAGATGGTCGAGGCGCTCGCCGGTGGCCTCGTCGCGCGAGTCGACGATCCAGCGGTACGCGGCCAGCAGCGCCGCGGGACCTAGGTAGCGCTCGCTGTTCCACCAGTAGCTCGGGCAGCTCGTCGAGCAGCACGCGCACAGGATGCACGCCGACGGCCGGTCGACCTTCTCCTGGTCTTCCTTGCTCTGCAGCCGCTCGCGGTCGGGTGGTGCCGGGGTGCGCGTTTGCAGCCAGGGTTTGACGGCCGCGTACTGCGCGTAGAAGTTGGTCAGGTCCGGCACCAGGTCCTTGACCACCGGCATGTGCGGCAGCGGGAAGATCCTGACCGCGCCCTTCACCTCGGCGATCTCCTTGGTGCAGGCGAGCGTATTGAGCCCGTCGATGTTCATCGCGCAGCTGCCGCAGATGCCCTCGCGGCACGACCGGCGAAACGTCAGCGTCGGGTCGACCTCGTTCTTGATCTTGAGCAGCGCGTCCAAGACCATGGGCCCGCAGCGGTCGAGATCGAGGTCATAGGAGTCGATCCGCGGCTTCTCGCCGCTACTCGGGTCGAAGCGGTAGATCCGGAATGTCTTGACCCGGGTCGCGCCCGCAGGCGCCCGATGCACCCTTCCGGGGATGTCCTTGTAGCGGGAGTTGGCAGGCAGCAGGAACTCGGCCATGGGTGTCGACCTTTATGGGTCCGCGGTGTCGCGCCTCAATACGTGCGGGGCTTGGGCGGAACCGGCTCGACTTCGCCCGACAGGGTGTGCAGGTGCACCGGCCGGTAGTCGATGCGGACCGCCCCGTTGTCGTCCACCCAGCACAGCGTGTGCTTCAGCCACTCGGCATCGTTCCGCTCCCGGAAATCCTCGCGGGCGTGGGCCCCCCGGCTCTCGGTGCGGTTCTGGGCTGAGCGGATGGTCGCGGTCGCCTGGCGCAGCAGGTTGTCGAGCTCTAGCGTCTCGATGAGATCGGTGTTCCAAACGAGCGTGCGGTCGGTGATGCCGACGTCGGCGAAGGAGCTGAATGTGCGCGCGAGCTTGCGGCAACCCTCGTCCAGCGTCGCGCCGCTGCGAAACACCGCGGCGTCGGCCTGCATGATCTTCTGCATCTCGAGGCGGATCTCGGCCGTCGGCCGTCGGCCCTTGGAGTGCCGGATCCGGTCGAGGCGTGCGACCGCTGCATCGCCCGCGTCCCTGGCGAGTGGCCGTTGCCCAGTTCCGGGCTTGATCCTGGCCGCCGCGTGGCGCGCCGCGGCGCGTCCGAACACCACAATGTCGAGGAGCGAGTTCGAACCCAGCCGGTTCGCGCCGTGCACCGACACGCACGCGCCCTCGCCCACCGCCATCAGGCCCGGCACGACGCCCTCGGGATTCCCGTCCTTCAGCGTCAGGACCTCGCCGTGGACGCTGGTCGGGATCCCGCCCATGTTGTAGTGCACGGTCGGGAGCACCGGAATGGGCTGCTTGTTGACGTCGACGCCGGCGAAGATCCGCGCCGTCTCGGCAATCCCGGGCAGTCGCTCCCTGATGACCTCAGGTCCCAGGTGCTCGAGGTGCAGGTGGATGTGGTCCGCGTGCGGCCCGACGCCACGCCCTTCGCGGATCTCGATGGTCATCGAGCGCGACACGACGTCGCGACTGGCGAGGTCTTTGGCGTTCGGCGCATAGCGCTCCATGAAGCGCTCGCCCTTCGAGTTGGTCAGGTATCCGCCCTCGCCGCGCACACCCTCGGTGATCAGGCAGCCGGCGCCGTAGATGCCGGTCGGATGGAACTGCACGAACTCCATGTCCTGCAGCGGCAGCCCGGCGCGCGCCACCATCCCGCCGCCGTCGCCGGTGCAGGTGTGGCCGGAGGTGCAGGAGAAGTAGGCCCGGCCGTACCCGCCGGTCGCGAGAATCACCGTGTGGCCGCGGAACCGGTGCAGGCGGCCCTCGGCGAGGTCGAGCGCCACGATCCCGCGGCACGTGCCGTCCTCCATGATCAGGTCGAGCGCGAAGTACTCGGCGAAGAAGGTCGCATCGTGCTTCAGAGACTGCTGGTAGAGCGTGTGCAGCATCGCGTGGCCGGTGCGGTCGGCGGCGGCGCAGGTGCGCTGCGCGATGCCTTTTCCGTAGTGGGTGGTCATGCCGCCGAACGGGCGCTGGTAGATCCGCCCGTCATCGGTGCGCGAGAAAGGGACGCCATAGTGCTCGAGCTCGATGACCGCGCTCATCGCCTCCTTGCACATGTACTCGATCGCGTCCTGGTCGCCGAGCCAGTCGGAGCCCTTGATGGTGTCGTAGAAATGGAATCGCCAGTCGTCCTCGCCCATGTTGCCGAGGGCGGCGGAGATCCCGCCCTGCGCCGCGACCGTGTGGCTGCGGGTCGGGAACACCTTGCTGATCGTGGCGACGTTGAGGCCCGCCTCGGCCAGGCCGAAGGTCGCCCTGAGGCCCGCGCCCCCGGCGCCGACGACCACGACGTCGAAGGTGTGGTCGATGAAATCGTACTCGTTCATGCCGCGCCCCCGAGGGCAACCTTGAGGATCGCGAACATCGCGGCGACGCCGATCAGCAGGTGCAGCAGCTGGGCGAGAAGCAGCGTCACGCTCTTGGCGACCCGCCCGTGCACGTAGTCCTCGAGCACGATCGTGACGCCGATCCACGCATGGTGCACGGCGATGGGAGCGAGCAGCAGCATCAGCACCGCATGGATCGGCTCGGCGAGCCAGGCGTGCACGGTCGTATAGCCGAGGTCGGGGAGCGAGAAGAGCGCGATCGCAAACCATGCACCGAGCGGTGCGAGCGCGACTGCGCCTACGCGCTGCAGCCACCAGTGCTGGACGCCACCGGCCGCACCGAGGCCGAGCACGCGCCCGAGCGGGGTCTTGAGCGTCACGGTGATCCCCCGGAGCGCAGCATCGCCCACAGGCTCAGGGCCGCAAGCAGCAGCGACACCACGACGACGAGCACCGCCGAGTGACGCGCCGCGCGCCGCTCGAGCCCGCGGCCGGTGTCGAATACCAGGTGACGGACGCCGCTCGTGAAGTGGTAGCAGAACGCGAGCACGAAGCCGACCAGCAGCAGCCGGCCGGGCAGCGAGATGAGCCGCCGCGTCAGCTGCGTATACGCCGACGGCCCCGCCGCGAGTGCCAGCAGCCAGACGGCGAACAGCAGCAGGCCGAGCGCGAGCACGAGTCCGGTCGCGCGGTGCAGGATCGACAGCACCATCGTATGCGTCCGGCGATACACCTGCAGGTGCGGCGACAACGGGCGAGAGCGAGTGGCCATCAGTTCAGAGTCCTCGATTGCCGGTTCGCGCCAGCTCCCCGGCCGTCCGGCCGGCGGGCAGCGCAGCTTCAAAAGTCGATGCAGCGTCCGGCTTTTTCCCAGTCGCCGAAGCGCGTCGGATCGGGCCCGTCGCGCCCGCCGATCTCGCGCGTCGTCGGCGGGGCCGCGTGCGGCTTGGGTGGATCAGGGCGCGCCTCGCCCGCGGGCACCACCGGTGCGGCGGGTCGGGGGAGGCTGGTGGGGGTGGTGTCCGGCATCGGCATCAGCGCCGATAGTGCCACATTCGCGCAGTGCAGCACCAGATTAAATCCCTTGTGATTCGGGCAATTGGCGCATTCCGCCGCGAAGCGGAGTGACGCTTTAGTATGACAGCGGGCCCCGTGCCGGCGACAATCTCGCTCCACGCCCCGGGGAATTCCGTCCGCATGAAGCTCTGCCCCCTTCCCACCCGCGTCACGCTCAAGATCGCCGGGCCCGACCGCGCGCGCTTTCTGCAGGGGCAGCTGACGCAGGACGTCGCGGGCCTGACCGTGGACGCGGTCGTCTGCGCGGCGTTCCTCTCACCGCAGGGGCGGGTCCTTGCGGTCACGACCCTCGTCGAGCGCGACGAGGCGATTGTGCTCGTCGTCCCGGCCGAGCTCGCCGGCGCTCTGCTCGAGCGCTTGCGCCGCTTCGTGCTGCGCTCGAAGGTCACGCTGTCGCTGCCCGGGGAGGCGCTCGCCGTCGCGGCGGTCGTTCCGGAATCACCCGGCGAGCTCGATGCGGCGTTCGGCGCGGCACCCGCCGGTGCCCACCAGCACCTGGGCACCGGGCTCAGCCTGCTGCGGCTCACCGATCGCGCGGTGCTGATCGGTCCGGCCGCGGCGCTCGTGGCGCCGCATGGCGGGCGCGTGACGCCCGGCTCGCCCGCCGCCTTCGAACTCGCCGCCATCCGCGCCGGTGAGCCGAGTGTCGTCGGCGCGACCACCGAAAGTTGGGTGCCACAGATGCTGAACCTCGACCTCCTCGGAGCGATCAGCTTCACCAAGGGCTGCTACACCGGCCAGGAAATCGTCGCCCGCACGCAGAACCTCGGGCGGATCAAGCGCCGGATGTTCCGCTACCGCAGCGCCGATGCCGCCATCCCCGGACCCGGCGATCCGCTCACGCTCGAGGGCACCAAGGTCGGCGAGGTCGTGCGGGCTGCGCCTGCTGAGTCGGGCGCCGAGTTGCTCGCGGTCGTCAACCTCGAGGCGCGTAACCGGCCGCTCGAGCTGGCAGGCGGCGCGCGCCTCGAGCCCGCGCCATTGCCGTACGCCGTCAGCTGAGGGTGGTTCCCGGGTACGCGGACAGGCCGGGCGGTGTCGCGTGCGCCGGTCTCAGGACTCCGGCTTCAGCTGCGGGAACAGCAGCACGTCGCGGATCGAGGGCACGTTCGCGCACAGCATCACCAGCCGGTCGACGCCGACTCCGAGGCCGGCACTCGGCGGCAGGCCATATTCGAGCGCCCGCACGTAGTCGGCGTCGTAGTACATCGCCTCGGCATCGCCCGCATCCTTGCGCGCGACCTGCGCCCTGAATCGCGTCGCCTGCTCCTCGGGATCGTTCAGCTCCGAAAAACCGTTGGCCAGTTCGCGACCGGCGGCGAAGAACTCGAAGCGATCGGTGACGAAGGGATCCGCATCGTTGCAGCGGGACAAGGGCGACACGTCGGTCGGGTAGGCGTAGACGAAAGTCGGCTGCAGCAGCGCGTGCTCGGCGGTCTCCTCAAAGAGGTCGATCTGCAGCTTGCCCGGACTGTCGGCCGGCGCGTGGGCGATGCCGCGCGCGTCGAGCACGCGGCGCAGATAGCGGGCGTCGCGCAGGCTCATCGGGTCGATGCCGGGGTTGTGCTCGATCAGCAGCTCCTCGATCGTCACCCGCCGGAACGCCGAACCCAGGTCGATCTGCGCGCCCTGGTAGTCGAGCACGCGCGTGCCGAGCACGCTGTCGGCGAGGCCCTTCAGCATCCGTTCGACCAGGTCCATGAAATCGCGATAGTCGGCGTAGGCCTGGTAGCACTCGAGCATCGTGAACTCGGGGTTGTGACGCGTCGACAGCCCCTCGTTGCGAAAGTTGCGATTGATCTCGTAGACCCGCTCGAACCCGCCGACCACGAGCCGCTTGAGGTACAGCTCCGGGGCGATCCTGAGGTACATGTCGAGATCGAGCGCGTTGTGATGGGTGACGAACGGCCGCGCAACCGCGCCGCCGGGAATCGGCTGCATCATCGGCGTTTCGACTTCCATGAACCCGCTGGCATCGAGAAACTGCCGCAGGTAGGCGACTATTCGCGTGCGCAGCTCGAATACCGCGCGGCTCGCGGGATTGACGATCAGGTCGACGTAGCGCTGGCGGTAGCGCGCCTCGGTGTCGGTCAGTCCGTGCCACTTGTCGGGCAGCGGCCGCAGCGCCTTGACCAGCAGCCGCAGGTGCTCGGCCCGCACCGACAGCTCGCCGCTGCGCGTACGCATCAGGAGTCCCTCGGCGCCGATGATGTCGCCGACGTCCCAGTCCTTGAACGCCGCGTACTCCCCGGCCAGCGTGCTCGCCTGCAGGAACAGCTGGATCTGCCCGGTCGAATCCTGCAGGTTCGCGAAGCTCGATTTGCCCATGTCGCGCTTGGCGAGCATCCGGCCGGCGACCCGCACCCGCGTCGGGTGGGCATCGAACCACTCCGTCGGCTTGTCGCCGAAGGCGCTCGCGAGATCGCCGGCGTGCGCGTCGCGACGGAAGTCGTTCGGATAGGCCTGGCCGGCCGTGCGCAGCGCAACGAGCTTGGCGCGCCGCTCGGCGATCAGCTTGTTCTCATCGGCGGGTCCTGGATGCGCGGCGTCGGTCATCGTCACAGCCCCTGCTTCAGGCTCGCTTCCATGAACTGGTCGAGGTCGCCGTCGAGCACGGCGCCGGTGTTGCCGACCTCGACGTTGGTCCTCAGGTCCTTGATCCGCGACTGGTCGAGCACGTATGAACGGATCTGATTGCCCCAGCTGACGTCTGACTTCGAATCCTCGAGCACCTTGGCGGCAGCATTGCGCTTGTTGTACTCGAGCTCGTAGAGCTTCGCCTTCAGCATCTTCATCGCCGTGGACCGATTCTTGTGCTGGCTGCGCTCGCTCTGGCAGGCGACGACGATGCCGCTCGGCACGTGCCGGATCCGGATCGCCGACTCGGTCTTGTTCACGTGCTGGCCGCCCGCGCCGCTCGAGCGGTACGTGTCGACCTCGAGATCGGCGGGGTTGACCTCGATGTTGATGTCCTCATCGACCTCGGGCGAGACGAACACCGAGGCGAACGACGTGTGACGTCGGTTGCCGGAATCGAACGGCGACTTGCGCACCAGCCGGTGCACCCCGGTCTCCGTCCGGAGCCAGCCATAGGCGTGATCGCCCTCGACCCGGAGCGAGGCGCCCTTGACGCCGGCCACTTCACCCTCGCTCTGGTCCATGATCTCGACGCGAAAGCCGTGGGCGTCGGCCCACTTGAGGTACATCCTCATCAGCATCTTGGCCCAGTCCTGGGCCTCGGTTCCGCCCGCGCCGGCCTGGATGTCGAGGTACGCGCTGTGCGCGTCCATGGGCCCCGAGAACATGCGGTCGTGCTCGAAGCGGCGTACTTCGGACTCAAGCTTGGCCGCATCGCGCGCGAGCGCGGTGATCGTCGGGGCCTCGGCTTCGGTCTCGGCGAGCTCGAGCAGCTCGGCGGCGGTGGAGATTCCGTCGCGCACCCGGTCGAGCCGCCCGACCACGTCCTCGAGCTGCGCACGCTCGCGGCCGAGCGCCTGCGCCCGGTCGGGGCTGTCCCAGATCCTCGGATCCTCGAGTTCGCGGCTTACTTCGGCCAACCGCTCGCTCTTGCGCTCGTACTCAAAGATACCCCCTCAAGGAGGCGAGGCGTTCCCCGAGATCCTTGAGCTGACGGCGGAGCGGAGCGACGAGTGGCGTGACATCGGCGTGCATGGCGTGGGCGCAGCGTGAAAATCGCCGCGGATCATAGCATGCAGCGCCCTCACGCCTCTTCCAGGTACTCGATCAGCAGCTGCGGACGGCGGATTCCCTGGTACTCGTTGACGTCGAGCCGATACACCAGCCGCACCCGCGCATCGCGGCGCGGGACGAGCGCGTGCGCCCTTGCGAGCCAGCCGAACGCGATGGCTTCCTGGGGCGTCGCCTTCGGCTCCGCCCGGACCCACAGCTTCAGGTGGCGCTCGCCGAGCACCCGCGACTCGACGACGGTGAACTCGCCATCGAAGGTCGGTTCCGGAAATCCAGAACCCCACGGCCCCGCTGCGCGCAGCCGTTCGGCAAGCTCGAGCGTCATCTGCGCCGGCGCGAGCGGCCCGTCGGTCAGCAGGACCCCGTCGAGGAGTCCTGGAACCGCGCGCCGCTCGACCTCCGCGGCGAAGGCGTGGCCGAACTCCCGCAGCCGGGCGACCGGCAGGGTCAGGCCCGCCGCCATCGCGTGCCCGCCGAACTTGTCGATGAGCCCGGGGTTGCGCGTCGCGACGGCCTCCAGCGCATCGCGCACGTGGATGCCAGCGACCGAGCGCGCCGAGCCGCGCGCGAGGCCGCCGTCGGCGGGCGCAAACGCGATCACCGGCCGGTGGACCTCTTCCTTGACGCGCGCCGCGACCAGGCCGACGACGCCCGGGTGCCATTCGGCATCAAAAAGGCTCAGCGCCGCCGGCAGGCGCGCACCCGGCTCCTCGAGGTGCAGGCGACTCACGATCGCGAGCGCCTCCTGCTGCATCCTGGTCTCGATCGAGCGGCGCTCCGAGTTCAGGCGGTCGAGCTTGAGTGCCAGCTCGCGCGCGCGCTCCGGGTCGTCGGTGAGCAGGCACTCGATTCCAATCGACATGTCTTCGAGCCGGCCGGCGGCGTTGAGGCGGGGCCCTACGAAGAAGCCGAGTTCAGTCGTGCCGACGTCGGCGAGCCGCCGGCCGGCGACCGCGACCAGCGCGGCGATCCCGGCCACGCAACGCCCTGCTCTGATCCGCTTCAGTCCTGCCTCGACGAGCACCCGGTTGTTGCGATCGAGCGGCACGACATCGGCGATTGTTCCGAGCGCAACTAGGTCGAGCAGCTCGGCCGTCAGCGCAGCGGGTGCCCCGAGCCTGCGGCCGAGCGCCAGCAGCAGGTAGAACGCGACGCCGACGCCGGCGAGCGCGCGGCTCCCGAAGCGCGCACCCGGAAGGTTGGGATTGACGATCGCCGTGGCCGCGGGCAGCACCGGGCCCGGCAGGTGATGGTCGGTGACCAGCACCTCGATCCCGCGCGCGCGCGCGGCCTCGACGCCTTCGAGGCTCGACACGCCGTTGTCGACGGTGACGATCAGGGCAGGCTTGCGCTCCGCGGCGAGCGCGACGATCTCGGGGGTCAGGCCGTAGCCGAAGCGGAACCGGTCGGGCACCAGGTATCCGGCCGCGGCGTGGCCGAAGCGCCGCAGCGTGCGGACGACGAGCGCGCTCGCGGTCGCGCCGTCCGCATCGAAGTCGCCGATCACGAGAATGTGACTGCCGCCAGCCATGTGGCGCGCGAGCAGCGCGGCACCCTCCTCGACGCCGTCGAGACTCCCGACCGGCAGCATGCGCTCCAGACCGAGTTCGAGATCTTCTCCCGAAACGACGCCGCGCGCGGCGTAGATCCGCCGCAGCACCGGGTCGAGCGTGGCCGGCAGCGCGTGATCCGCCGGCACGCGGCGGTGTTCGATGGGACGGCGTTTCACGCGACCTCCCACCACGGCCTTGGCCGAACCCAGATGCGGAACCGCTGGCGCGGCCGCAGGCACCAGCTCGCCGCGCCGACGTGCAGCTCCGCGCCGGCCAGCTCGCCGGTGGCGAGCGCGCGGCGCAGCGGCTCGAACCACGCCGCGTCCACCGAAGCGAACGGCTCGCCGCGCTCGAGCACCGCGAGGACGTGCCAGCGCACGAGGCGCGCGTCGCGATCCGACGTCCCCGGGTGACAGGCGAGCGCGGCGCGAAGGTATGGGTCGGCGCAGTCGAGCACCGGCCAGCGCGGCCTCCCTTCGAGCGCGCCGCGACCTGCGGCCCACAGCCACAGGCCGTTGACCGGGCGTGTGGTTCCGAACGGCGCCGCGTGCAGCCACATCTGCATCTCTGTCATCAGACGCATGATCCGTCCCGCATCGCGACCGGTCGGCAGCGCGGCTGCAATATCGCGGCCGGCCAGTCGCTCCGGATCGACGGTTGCGAGTTCGAGCGCCCCGCGATGCCGCAGCACGAGGTCGGGGCCCGCCGCATGGAGCGCGAACGGCTCCTCTCCCCACTCGGTCGCGAAGCGCGTGGCGAGCTCGGCGGCCTCAACGGCCGAGAGCACCACCGGTCCCGCGGGATCGAGCTGCACGCGCGTCAGCCCTGCCACCAGGTGCACCGGCGTCGCCGCCAACCAGGTGTCGTCGGGCGCGCTCAGGTCGAGCCCGTGCGCGCCGGCGAGGAGCCTTCCGAGCGGCAGGTCGCCAGGCGGCGCCGTGAGCCCGGCGATCGAGAGCGTCCAGCGTCGCCAGTCCGGCGTCGCCGGCGCACGCTCGCCGCGTGCCAGCAGCCGCTCCAGGGCCGGAAGCCGCGGCAGCGCAGACGCGGCCGCCGCGTCAGCCGCCTCGGGCACGGGAAGGTCGGTAACAGCCGCGTAGAATGACGACATGAACCCCTTGCACTAGCCCAATGCCACTCGCCCAGGAACCCCGCTCCGCCCCGCACGCCGTCCTCGGCTACTCGGCGGGAGCCGTGCGCCTCAAGGACCGCCTCGTCGTCTACAGCGCGATCATCACCGCGACCGCCGTGCACGACTGGCCGGTGCGTTCAGTCGCCGAGCTCGACGTCGTGCGCCTCGAGCCGGTGCTCGCGCTCGGCGTCGAGGTCGTCTTGCTCGCCACCGGAGCCAGGCAGGAATTCCCGGCGAGGGCGGTGCTCGCGCGCGCCCAGGCCGCGCGCGTCGGGCTCGAGGTCATGGACCTCGGCGCCGCTTGCCGGACCTACAATGTATTGCTCGCCGAGGATCGCCCTGTCGCCCTGGCACTCATCTTTCCCGCCGCGCCAGCCGCCTGAGGCACCATCAGCGACGCGCCGGCAGCTGCGTGGTCGGATCGACCGGCCGGCCGTTCAGCCGGATCTCGAAATACAGCATCGGCCGGTGTCCCGGCCCCTCGCCGATCGCCGCGATCCGCTGGCCCGACTGCACCGCCTCGCCTTCCGCGACGTACACGCTTCGGTTGTAGCCGTACGCCGTCAGCCACGCCTCGTCGTGCTTGATGATGACGAGCTCACCGTAGCCCCGCAACCCTGCGCCCGTGTACACGACCCGGCCGCCGGCCGCCGCGCGCACCTCGGCCCCCGCACTTCCCTCGATCGCAAGCCCGATACCGCCGGCGGGCTGATGAATCGTCCCGGCCGGCGCGCCGTCGGCCGGCCACACCCAGTGCGGCGCCGGTGTGACCGGTAGCGGCGCCTGCATCGGTGGTGCACTTGCCCTGGCCCGCACGGCCGCTGCTGGCGCGAGCCGCAGCACCTGCCCGATGCGCAGCCGGTAGTCGCCGCCGATGCCGTTCAGGCGCGCGACCTCGTGGTAGTCGAGACCGTGCCGCCAGCTGATCGAGTAGAGCGTATCGCCGGCCTTGACGACGTAGCTAGACGGTGGCGGACGCGGCGGGCCGCCGCAGCCGGCGAAGCCGAGACCCACGAGCGCCGCGAGGACTGCGGCGCCGCTGGCGCGCGCCCGCGACGCACCGGGCACGGCTGACTCTCAGCCGGTGCCGCCCACGAGCGGCACGAAGGTCACGCCGCCGATCACCTTGTCCCGCAGGAAATGGTCGTCGCGGCGCGTAATCCGGATCAGTTCCTGGCTGCCGTCTGGCCCGACTGGCAGCACCAGCCGGCCGCCGTTCGGCGACAGCTGCTGCAGCAGCGCCGGCGGCACGGCGTGGGCTGCGGCCGCGACGAGAATCCCGTCATAGGGCGCGTGCGCCTTCCAGCCGGCGCTGCCGTCCGAGTACCTGAAGCGCACGTTCTTGAAGCCCAGCTCCTTGAGCAGCAGCTTGGCGCGGTCGAGCAGTGGCTTGACGCGCTCGATCGTCGAGATGCGCCCGACCAGCGGCGCGAGGATCGCGGTCTGATAGCCGCAACCGGTGCCGATCTCAAGCACGTTTTGCAGCGGGCCCGCCGTGCCGAGCAGCGCCTCGGTCATCCGCGCGACGATGAAGGGCTGCGAGATCGTCTGCCCGAACCCGATCGGCAGTGCCGTGTCCTCGTAGGCGCGGCTCGACAGCGCCTCGTCGACGAACAGGTGCCGCGGGACGTTGCGGATGCGATCGAGCACCTGCGGGTCGCGAATGCCCTGCTCGCGCAGTCGCTGCACCAGCCGCTCGCGGGTGCGGGCGGAGGTCATGCCGATGCCGGTCATGCGCGCGTCAGCCACCGACATCCCCGAGCCACGCATCGAGATCGGCGAGCGCGCTGTGCCGCGTCAGGTCGATCTGCAGCGGGGTGATCGACACGAACCCGTTCGCGATCGCATGGAAGTCCGTTCCCGGGCCTGCGTCCTGGCCGCCGCCCGGTCCGCCGACCCAGTACACGGCCCGGCCGCGCGGATCCTTGGCCCGGACGATGCGCTCGGAGCGGTGTCGCACGCCGAGACGCGTGGCCCTGAATCCGGCGAGCTCGTCGTACGGCCGGTCCGGGACATTGACGTTGAACAGGGCCGCCTGCGGCAGCGGCGCGTCCGTCAGTCGCTCGATCAGCTCGCGCGCGACGCGCGCGGCGGTCGCGAAGTTGCGCCTGCCTTCCTCCACCAGCGAGATGGCGATGCTCGGCAGACCGAGGAAGCGCCCTTCCATCGCCGCCGCGACAGTCCCGGAGTACAGCACATCGTCGCCGAGGTTCGCGCCGTCGTTGATGCCGGACACGACCAGGTGCTGCTCCTCGGCCAGAAAGCCCGAGATCGCGAGGTGCACGCAGTCGGTCGGCGTGCCGTTGATCGCATACCAGGGGCCATCGGACTCGACGACCCGCAGCGGCGCCTCGAGCGTCAGCGAGTTCGAGGCCCCGCTGCGATTGCGGTCCGGCGCGACCACCGTCAGCGATCCGAGACCCGCCAGGGCCGTGGCCAGGCAGCGCAGGCCGTCGGCGCGCCAGCCATCGTCGTTGCTGAGCAGGATGTTCATGCGCAAGAGCCAATGACTATACTAAAAGCCCGTGAGCGAATGTGAGGAGCGCTGATGCGGCCGCGCAGGCCCGAGTTGCCGAGCGAGGCCGGCGAGTTTCGCGAGGCGGTCAAGGACGTGCGGCCGCTGAAGCCGCGGGCCGAGCCGGTCGCGCCGCCGCGCCCGCCGGCGCGCGCACGCTTCAGGCGCCAGGACGAGCGACGCGTGCTCGAGGAGAGCCTCGAGCTCGGGCCAGGCGAGCTGCTGGTGGAGAGCGGCGATGAACTCGTGTTTCGGCGCGCGCACATCAGCGCGCGCCTCCTCACTCGCCTGCGGCGCGGCGAGTTCGCGGTTGGCGACGAAATCGACCTCCACGGGCTCGGTGCAGCGGCAGCGCGCGACGCGCTGCGGGAGTTCCTGGCGGAGGCGCTCAAGCGCCGGCTCGGCTGCGTGCGCGTCATCCACGGCAAGGGCCTCAGATCGGGACCCGGGGGCCCGGTCCTCAAGCACGCGGTCAACATCTGGCTGCGCAAGGTCGATGCCGTGCTGGCATTCGCCTCCGCGCCGCGCCGCGACGGCGGCACCGGCGCCGTCTACGTGCTGCTCGCGCGCTGAGGCCTCACTTGCGGCCGAGCTTCTCGACCAGCGCGCGCAGCGTCGTGCGCGTTTCGACCGAGCGCCACGCCTGAGCCATCAGGTCGAGCTCCGCCGCTCCGACGCCGTGCATGATCGCGACCAGGTCACGGCGTACCACGGCGCGCGTCGCGGCATACGCCTGCGGTGGCAGCGCCAGCATCCGCTCGAGCCAGCCCCGGGCGCGCGCCTCGACGGCCTCGAGCGGCGCGAGCTCGTCGACGAGGCCGAGCTCGAGTGCCTGGCTCGCCTCGACCAGCGCTCCTGCGGGCAGCAGAGCCGCCGCGGTCCGCGCGCCCACGCAACGCACCAGCACCGCGTGGATCATCGGACCCGGGCACAGCCCGACCTGGACCTCGTTGAGGCCGATCCGGTACTCGCCCGCCGCCATCACGCGATGATCGCAATAGAGCGCCAGCACCGCCCCGCCCGCGGGGCTGTGCCCGTTGATCGCCGCGACGATCGGAATCGGCGTCTCGGCGAGTCGCCTCAAGCAGGCGACGAAGCTCTGCAGGAACTCCCTGAGGCCACGCTCGTCGAGCACGACCAGTTGCTGGACGTCGAGGCCCGCGCAGAACCGCCCGCCGGCACCGGTGAGTATCATCCCGCGCACGCCCTCGCCGGGCGCGGCGGCGACGGCCGCATCGAGCGCGGCGATCAGGCCGCGGTCGAGCGCATTGACCGGCGGGCGCGCGAGCTTCAGCGTCCGGATCTGGCCCTGGTCGTACTGTTCAATCATCGGCACCCTCCCCCGGGATCGGCTCGCTGCGCACCAGCTCGCGCAGCACGACCGTCGCGTAACTGCCAGCCGGCAGGCTGAACTCGAGCGTGAGGTCCCCGCCGGCAAGTGTATGCCGAAGCCCGGCCGGCACGAGTCGCAGCGCCCGCCGGCCGGCTTCGAGACCTGCGGATGCGAGCCGCTCGCGCAGCGCTGCATATTGGCTGGTCACCTCGGCCTCGACGGCACCGGCCTCCCCGGACGGAGTCGCACCACGCCCAACCAGCGGTCCGGTCGGATGGATGTCATGCCGGCCGACCCGCTCCTCGAGACCTGCATCGACCGCGGCAGTCGCGAACCAGCTGTTGCGGCCATCGAGAT
Organism: Steroidobacteraceae bacterium; assembly: GCA_035604655.1. GTDB lineage: Bacteria > Pseudomonadota > Gammaproteobacteria > Steroidobacterales > Steroidobacteraceae > CAIKZZ01. The sequence goes on from DATNHZ010000242.1 coordinate 16,850, forward strand.
TGACGAACTCGCCCGGAAGGATTCGGTTCCAGCTGCCACCGGCGACCCGGCGGGCCAGGACTGCGTTGAACACGAGCGAGCGGGCCGCCGAGTAGACGAACGCGCGCCCCTCCCGGCCGTGTGGCAGCTCGCCTGCCGCGCACCAGCGCTCGACGGCCGCGAGGTTCGCGCCGTCGCGGCCGAAGCGCTGCATTCCGAAGTAGTTGGGCACCCCTTCGGCGGCGAGCACGCCAAGTCGCGTGGCGATCGCCATTGCCGGCGCCTCGATGCCGCGCAGCGTCAGCTGAAACGCATTGCCTTTGAGAGCGCCGCGCCTGAGCTTGCGCGAATGCGACAGCGCCGCCAGCACCCGGTAGCCCTCGCCCTCGACGCCCTGCCAGTCGGCGAGCGGCCGGCGCGCCGGCACCGTGAACCACTGCGTCGCGACCGCCTTGCGGTCCTTGAGTCCCGCGAACCCGACGTCGCGGGCAAAGACCCCGCCGAAGCGCGCGAGTTCGCGCGCAACGGCGAGCGTGTCGCGGCCGCGTTTGCAGATTTTCAGCAGCACGTGGCCGGTGCCGCCGTCGGCCTCGAAGCCGAGCTGCTCGACGACCACGAAGTCCTCGGGCGTGACCTTGATCTCGGCCTCGCCCAGCGGCTCGCCGTGGGCCCACGGCGGGACGAGCGCGAGCGCGCGGGCATCCTCGAGCCACGCCGTGCTCAAACACGCGCCTCGAGCAGCACGACTGCCTGGGCCGCAAGTCCCTCGCCCCGCCCGAGACAGCCGAGCCGCTCGGTGGTCGTGGCTTTCACGTTCACGCACTCGGGGCTTACGCCGAGCTCGGCCGCGAGATGGGCGCGGATCGCGGCGCGATGCGGCGCGAGCCGCGGCGCCTCGGCGATCAGCGTCAGGTCCGCATTCACGACCTCAAAACCCGCCGCGCGCACGAGCGCCAGCGTGTGGTGGAGCAGTACCGTGCTCGCGACGCCCTTCCAGCGCGGGTCGGAGTCCTTGAAGTGCTCACCGATGTCGCCCTGTCCGGCCGCGCCCAGCAGCGCATCGCACAGCGCGTGCAGCAGCACATCGCCGTCGGAGTGCGCGGCGACGCCGCGTTCGTGGGCCACCCGCACGCCGCCGAGCCAGACCGCCTCGCCCGGCGCGAACGCATGCACGTCGACCCCAAGCCCGACTCTGAGGCGGCTCATGGCCTTCCTCCGGCGAGAATGCGCGCGGCAAACGCGAGGTCGAGCGGCGTCGTGAGCTTGACGTTGAGCGGCGAGCCCGCGATCAGCTGCGGCCGGTCGCCGAGCGCCTCGACCGCGCTCGCCTCGTCGGTCGCCGCCGGCGCCGCGGCGAGCGCGGCGAGCAGCCGCCGCAGCCGAAACGCCTGCGGGGTCGCTGCGCGCCACAGGCTCTCGCGCGGCAGCGTCGCAACGATCCGTCCGGACGCATCGGTGCGTTTCAGCGTGTCCGCGACCCTCACTCCAAGCAGCGCACCGTCGGGCGCGTCCGGCAGCGCCGCCAGCAGCGCTTCGAGGTCGGCCGCCGGCAGGCACGGGCGGGCGGCATCGTGCACCAGCACCCACGGGTCGGATGTTCCGGCCGCCGCGGCAACCGCTTTCAGGCCTCTCGCGACGGACAGCGCGCGCTCCGCACCGCCCGTGACCGTCGCCAGCCGCGGGTCGGCCGCGGGCGGCAGCTCCCGGAACGTCGTGTCCCCCGCGCGCAGCGCAACGATGAGTCCCACGCAGCGCGTATCGGCGAGGAACGGGGCGAGCGCGTGCTCGATGACCGTGCGTTCGCCGAGCCTTCGGTACTGCTTGGGAGGATCCGTTCCCATCCGCTCGCCCGCGCCCGCGGCGGGCATGACGAGCCAGTAGGTCGGGGGCGGCAAGCGGACGCGCGCCGGCGCGTCAGTGCGACGTGCGCCGGATCGGCAGCGGCTCGGCAGGCGGCGCCGGCGCGATCGCGCCACGCGGCGCGCTCTCGACCACCTGGAAGAAAGTCTCGTTGGCGCCGATCATGCCGAGGTCATTGCGGGCGCGCTCCTCGAGCGCCGCCAGGCCCTCCTTCAGATCCTTGACCTCGGCGACGAGCTGGTCGTTGCGCCGGACGAGCGCGACATTCTCGGCGGTCTGCGCCTTGACGCTCGCGCGCAGCGTGATCACCGAGCTGATGCCGTCGTCGGAGATCCACAGGCGGTACTGCAGGCCCGCCAGCACCACCAGCAGCGCAATTGCAAATAACCTCATGGGCTCAAGAGGATAGCACTGCCGTCGCGGCGTTGCGACCGGGCGCGCGCGGCGGGTCGCAGCATCATCGCCGCACGGACAGCGGGAACGCCGCCTGGCCGGCGTAGCGGGCGGCGGCTCCGAGCGAGGCTTCGATCCTGAGGAGCTGGTTGTACTTGCCCACGCGGTCGATACGCGACATCGAGCCGGTCTTGATCTGCGTCGCGGTGGTCGCGACGGCGATGTCGGCGATCGTCGTGTCCTCGGTCTCGCCCGAGCGGTGCGAGATGATGGTCGAATAATTCGCCTCGGCGGCCATCCGAATTGCCGCAAGCGTCTCGGTCAGCGTGCCGATCTGGTTGGGCTTGATCAGGACGGCGTTGGCGATGCCCTTCGCGATGCCGCGAGCAAGGATCTTCGTGTTGGTGACGAAGATGTCATCGCCAACCAGCTGCAGCTGCTTGCCAAGCCGTCGCGTCAGAATCTCCCAGCCGTCCCAGTCATCCTCGGCCATGCCGTCCTCGATGGTGATGATCGGGTAGTCGGCGGCGAGCGCGGCCAGGTACTCGGTGAACCCGGCCGAATCGTAGCTCCGACCGTCCGCCTCGAGGGTGTACCGGCCGTCCGCATACAGCTCGTTGCTCGCAACGTCGAGCCCGAGCCACACGTCCTTGGCCGCGATGTAGCCGGCCTTGGCGATCGCCTCGAGAATGGTGTCGAGCGCCGCGGCGTTCGACGCCAGGTCCGGCGCGAAGCCGCCCTCGTCGCCGACCGCGGTCGAGAGGCCGCGGGCGTTGAGGATCTTCTTCAGCGCGTGGAACACCTCGGCGCCGCAGCGCACGGCCTCGGCGAGGCTCGGCGCGCCGACCGGCAGGATCATGAACTCCTGGATGTCGAGGCGGTTGTTGGCATGCGCGCCGCCGTTGATGATGTTGAGCTGTGGCACTGGCAGCGTCAGCGGTGTGCGGCCGGCGGCGAGATGGCGGTAGAGCGGCACGCCCGCCTCGCGCGCGGCGGCATGGGCGCTGGCGAGCGAGACGGCCAGCAGCGCATTCGCGCCGAGCCGCGACTTCGACTCGGTGCCATCGAGCGCGATCATCCGCGCGTCGAGCCCGGCCTGGTCGGCGCAGTCGAAGCCGGCGAGCGCTGTGCGCAGCTCCCCGTTCACGTGCGCGACTGCCTGCTGCACGCCCTTGCCGAGGTAGCGCTTTGGATCGCCGTCGCGCAGCTCGAGCGCCTCGCGACTCCCGGTCGAGGCACCGGACGGGACTGCGGCACGGCCGACCGCCCCGGTGGCAAGCACGACGTCGGCCTCGACGGTCGGGTTGCCGCGCGAGTCGAGGATCTCGCGCGCGCGAATGTCGACGATCTTGCTCACCGATTGCCTCCCGGGACCGCTGCTGCCAGCAGGTCCTCCTCGAACGGCCGGCGCTTCACTGCTGCGTCGAGTTCGAGCAGCGTCGCGAGCAGCGGCTCCATCCGCGCCAGTGGCCAGGCGTTCGGCCCGTCCGACAGCGCCCGCGCGGGATCCGGATGGGTTTCCATGAACAGGCCGCTGACGCCGGCTGCGACCGCGGCGCGGGCGAGCACCGGCACGAACTCGCGCTGCCCGCCCGAGGACGTACCCTGCGCGCCAGGCAGCTGTACCGAGTGCGTGGCGTCGAACACCACCGGGCAGCCGGTCGCCCGAAGGACGGCGAGCGAGCGCATGTCGGCGACCAGGTTGTTGTAGCCGAAGCTGAAGCCGCGCTCGCATACCACGATCGCCTCGTTGCCGGTCGAGCGCGCCTTGTCGACGACGTTCTGCATCTCCCACGGCGACAGGAACTGGCCCTTCTTGATGTTGACCGGGCGCCCGGCCGCGCAGGCGTTGACGATGAAGTTGGTCTGCCGGCACAGAAACGCAGGCGTCTGCAGCATGTCGACGACGCTCGCGACCTCCCCGATCGGCGAGTCCTCATGGACGTCGGTGAGCACGGGCACGCCGACCTGGCGCTTGACCGCGGCCAGGACCGCGAGCCCCGCCTCGATCCCGGGGCCGCGATAGCTCGAGCGCGCCGAGCGGTTGGCCTTGTCGTAGGACGACTTGAACACGAACGGCACGCCGAGTCGCCCGGTGAGCTCCTTCAGGCGCCCGGCGACCTCGACCTGCAGCGTCTCGCTTTCGACGACGCACGGGCCTGCGATCAGGAACAGCGGCTCCGACGGCCCGACCCGAAATCCCAGGAGCTGCACGCTCAGGCGCTCGCCGCCTGCGGCAGCTGCATCGCACGGTGCTGGCGGGCCGCGCGGACGAAACCCTGGAACAGCGGATGGCCATCGCGCGGGGTCGAGGTGAACTCCGGGTGAAACTGCACGGCGATGAACCACGGGTGCGAGGGCAGCTCGATGATCTCGACGAGGCCGTCCTCCGAGAACGCCGAGACGCTCAGCCCGGCGGCATGCATGCGGTCGAGGTAGGTGTTGTTGAATTCATACCGATGGCGGTGACGCTCGTTGATCACGTCGCGGCCGTAGATCGCGCGGGCGAGGGTCCCGGGCTCGATCCGTGCCGGCTGCGCCCCGAGCCGCATGGTGCCGCCGAGGTTGGAGCGCTCGCTGCGCGTCAGGCGCGCCCCTTCCCGGTCCTGCCACTCGGTGATCAGCGCGATCACCGGGTCCGGGGTCGAGCGGTTGAACTCGGTCGAGTTTGCGCCGGTGAGCCCGAGCACGTCACGGGCGAACTCGATGCAGGCCACCTGCATGCCCAGACAGATCCCGAGGTACGGGATGCTGTGCTCGCGCGCGTAGCGTACCGCCTGGATCTTGCCCTCGATCCCGCGCTCGCCGAATCCGCCCGGAACCAGGATCGCGTCCATACCAGCGAGGCACCCGGTGCCGGTCTGCTCGATGTCGGTCGACTCGATGTAGTGCACCTTGACCCGCGTGCGGGTCTTGAGCCCGGCGTGGGTCAGCGCCTCGTTCAGGGAGATGTAGGAGTCGCGGATCTGGACGTATTTCCCGACCATCGCGATGTTGACGCTGGCATCGGACAATTGCTTGGCGCCGATCACGGCGCGCCACTCGGCGAGGTCGGTCGGCGGGGCGTTCAGGCGCAGCTTTTCGACGATGATGTCGTCGAGCCCCTGCTCGTGCAGCAGAAGCGGGATGCGGTAGATGTCGTCGGCATCGACCGCCGAGATCACCGCGCGCTCCTCGACGTTGGTGAACAGCGCAATCTTGCGCCGCTGCTCGTCGGGCAGCGACTCCCGGCACCGGCACAGCAGCGCGTCCGGCTGTATCCCGATTCCCCGCAGCTCCTTGACCGAGTGCTGGGTCGGCTTGGTCTTGATCTCCCCGCCGCCGACCACCGGCACCAGCGTCAGGTGCATGAACGCGACATTGTTCCGGCCCAATTCGACGCCCATCTGGCGGATCGCCTCGAGGAACGGCAGCGACTCGATGTCGCCGACCGTGCCGCCGATCTCGACCATGCACACCTCGGCGTCGCCCGCGCCGAGCCGGATGCAGCGCTTGATCTCGTCGGTGATATGCGGGATCACCTGTACCGTGGCGCCGAGGTAGTCGCCGCGCCGCTCCTTGGCGATCACGTGCTCGTAGATCCGGCCGGTCGTGAAGTTCGAGTTGCGCGTGGCCGTATAGCGCACGTAGCGCTCGTAGTGGCCGAGATCAAGGTCGGTCTCAGCGCCGTCGTAGGTGACGAACACCTCGCCGTGCTGGAACGGGCTCATCGTGCCCGGGTCGACATTGATGTAGGGGTCGAGCTTGACGAGGCTGACCTTGAGCCCGCGCGCCTCGAGGATCGCGCCGAGCGAGGCCGAGGCGATGCCCTTGCCGAGCGAGGACACGACACCACCGGTGACGAACACGAAGCGTGTCATGGGAGCTCCCGTCATGACCGTGCGCAACGAAAAAAGGCCTCGGCAAGGCCCTCATACGACGGGAGATCAGTCTAGCGGAAAGGGCTGCCGCGCTCAATGAACAAACCTACGGATCTCGCTCGCAATTGCTCGCCGCCGGCGCCGGCATCATCACCGGCGGCGCACCGCGCCAGACGAGCTTCAGTCCCGGCTCCAACGCGCCAGCCGCGTGCTCGGCAGCCACCCAGGTCGCGTGCGGCAGCACGACCGCGGCGAGTGTCCCGCCGCCGACCAGCAGCGCACGCTCGCGGGCCCATGGTGGCAGTCGCGACTCGCGCAACAGGTCCTTGAGTGCCCGGCGCGGCGCACCGCGGGCGAGCGCGAGCCGCTCGCCGCCGGCGCGACGGCCGAGAACGTACTGTCCTCCGTGGCCGAGCGCGAGACCCTCCCCGAGCGTCGCCGTGATCTCGAGGGCCCCGAGTGCCCCGCGTGCGCCGAGCGGGAGCACGGTGCCCGGCGGCGGCAGCGACTGGCCGGCGACCGGGGCGTCGGGCAGCGGCGCGAATGCGTACAGGAGCCCGGCGAAGGCGCGCAGCTCGCAGCCGTCCCACGCCATGCGCGGCCCACCGGTGCCGCGCGCGCTGAGCAGCTCCCGCTCGACGACCGCGAGCCGCCGTGCGGGCGGCGCCGGCAGCCCGAGGCGCCCGAGCCAGTACCTCAAGAGCTCGGCGCGCCGGGCTTCGGGCAGTTCGAGGAGCCCGGCGATCGACAGCGCCGGGCCCCGGGCCAGGTGCGCGAGCTGCTCGGCGGATGCCTGATCGAGCAGCGCCTGCGCCCGCGCGAGGTGCCCTGCGGTCCGCGCGATGGTGCGAGCGGCTTCGGGCCAGCGTCCGGTGAGAATGGGCCACAGCTCGCGGCGCAGGTAGGCACGGTCGAAGCGGACGTCCGCGTTCATCGGGTCCTCGCTGAACGGCAGGCGCGCGGCGAGCGCATAGGCCCGCAGCGCCCTGCGCGGCACCTCGAGGAGCGGGCGCAGCAGTCGTCCCCCGCCGAGCGTCGCCGCGGCCGGCATCGCCGCGAGTCCCTTCAGGCCCGCGCCGCGCAGCAGCTGCGTCAGCAGCGTCTCGGCCTGGTCTTCGCGGTGGTGGGCCGACAGCAGGCATTCCCCGGGTTCGAGGGCTGAGGCGAGCGCTGCATAGCGGGCCGCGCGCGCCGCGGCCTCGATGCCGAGCCCGCCGCCCGTGTCGACCACAACCGTGAGCGAGCAGAGCGGAACCCGTGTTGCGGCCGCAACGGCAGCGGCGGCCGCGGCCAGCGGTGCGGCCGCCGCACTCAGGCCGTGGTCGACGTGGATCGCGCGGACCGTGAGCCCCGGATCCGCGCCCGCGAGCGCCGCGACCGCGTGCAGCAGCGCCGCAGAATCCGCGCCGCCCGACAGAGCGACCGCGAGGCGCTGCGGTCGCGACTCGCCGATCAGCGGCGCGAGGTGCCGGGCGAGCACCTCGGGCGAGAACGTCATGGGCCGGTCGCAGGCACGGGCGAGCCCGCGCGTTCAGGCGGCGCGAAACGCGCCGAACGAGGCGAACCGCAGCGTGCGCTCCTCGAGCAGCTGCTCGACCGGCTTGCCGGCGAGTTCGTCGAGCGCGCGGATCAACGCCGCCTTCAGCGACTCTGCCATCGCCTGCGGGTCGCGGTGGGCGCCGCCGAGCGGCTCCGGGATGACCTCGTCGACCAGTTTCTCGCGCGCCAGGCGGTCGGCCGTGATCCCCATCGCGTCGGCCGCCAGCTCCTTCTTGTCGGCGCTCTTCCACAGGATCGAGGCACAGCCCTCGGGTGAGATCACCGAGTAGATCGAGTACTGCAGCATCAGCAGGCGATCGCACACGCCGATCGCGAGCGCGCCGCCCGAGCCGCCCTCGCCGATGACGACGCTGAGAATCGGCACCTTGAGGCCGGACATGTCGAACAGGTTGCGGGCGATCGCCTCGCTCTGGTTGCGCTCCTCCGAGCCGACGCCCGGGTAGGCGCCCGGCGTGTCGATCAGCGTGACGACCGGCAGCTCGAAACGCTCGGCCAGGTGCATCAGGCGCAGTGCCTTGCGGTAGCCCTCCGGCTTCGGCATTCCGTAATTCCGGCGAACGCGCTCCTTGGTGTCGCGGCCCTTCTGGTGCCCGATCACGATCAGCGGGCGGCCCTCGAGCCTCGCCGGGCCGCCGACGATCGCGAGGTCGTCGGCGTACATCCGGTCGCCGTGCAGCTCCTCGAAGTCGCTGAACACGAGCGGCAGGTAGTCGAGGGTGTAGGGACGCTGCGGATGGCGGGCGAGCTGGGCGACCTGCCACGGAGTCAGCGTCGCGAAGATGTTCTTCGTCAGGGCCCGGCTCCTCGCGCGCAGCCGGTTGATCTCGTCGACGATGTTGATCGCGCCGTCATCGCCGAGGTAGCGCAATTCGTCGATCTTCGCCTCAAGCTCGGCGATCGGTTGCTCGAAGTCGAGGAAATTGAGGTCCATGGGAAGGCACGGTTCCAGAGGCGCCGGCCGCCGTCAAGGGGGTCGGTCAGCCCGCCATCTTCAGCGGCAGCGAGACCGGCGTGCCCGCGGCGCCCCACGCCTTCAGCAGCTCTTCCTGGTCGCGCGGGTGGTAGACGATGCGCCAGCCGCCGGGGCCGAACTGGCGCGCGAGCTCCTCGAGGGCCGCCGGCGTCGGCCGGATGCTCCAGTCCGGGCCGAGCTCGAGCAGCGCGTGCGCGGCGCTCGCGGCGTAGTAGACGGCCACCTGGCAGCGGCCGCCACGCACCGGCCTCAGCGCCGCCTCGAGCGAGGCGAGCACGCCGGCGGGCTCGGTGCCCGCCGGCCAGCGCAGCAGCAGCCGGCGCGCTTGCGCCTCGCGCGCCGCATCGATCGGGACCAGGCGCTTGGCAGCGAGCCTCCAGCCCTCAATGAACTCGTCCCACTTGAGCCCGCCCTCGACCAGCAGGATCGCGTCCCTGGCGATCAGGTCGCGGTGCTGTTGCAGTACTTCGTCGAACAGCGACACCTCGAGTCTGCCGGTGCCGTCGTCGAGCACGAGCGAGGTGCGGTTGCCGCGCTTCTTGATGTCGAGCACGAGGCCGGCAAGCGTCACCACCCGCGACGGATGCCATTCCACCTTGCCACCGCCGGGCGGGCGCGCGCAGGCGAGCTCGGCAATGGTCCCGGGCGCGAGGTACTTGAGGTCGTGGGCGTACTCATCGAGCGGGTGGCCCGTCATGAAGAAGCCGAGCGTCTCGCGCTCTCCGGCGAGTCGCACGGCCTGCGGCCACTCGGGCAGCACCGCGGTCTTCGCCTCCGGCCGTGGCGGCGCGGCGGGGGTGAGGCCGAACAGGTCGACCTGGCCCATCGTGTCGGCGCGGGTCTGCTGCTCGCCCAGCTGCAGCGCAGCCGGCAGTTCCGCCATCAGCGTCGCGCGGTTGACTCCGATCCGGTCGAAGCAGCCGGCCTTGAGCAGCGCCTCGAGGCAGCGGCGGTTGACGCGCGCGAGGTCGACGCGCTGGCAGAAGTCCGCGAGGCTGGCGAACGCGCCGTGCGCCGTGCGCGCCTCGACGATCGCCGCGACCGCCGACTCACCCACTCCCTTGACGGCCCCGAGGCCGTAACGGATGCGCCGCTCGTCGGCGACTGCGAAGTCATGGACGGAGGCGTTGACGTCCGGCGGCAGCACCTCGAGGCCCATGACCCGCGCATCGTCGATGCCGACCACGACCTTGTCGGTCTTGTCGATGTCCGAGGAGAGGACCGCGGCTATGAACGCGGCGGGGTAATGGGCCTTGAGCCACGCCGTCTGGTAGCTCAGCACGGCGTAGGCGGCCGAGTGCGACTTGTTGAAGCCGTAGCCGGCGAATTTCTCCATCAGGTCGAAGATATGCGTCGCCTGGCGCTCCGGCACGCCGCGCTCGGTCGCGCCGCCGATGAAGATCGAGCGCTGCTGGCCCATCTCCTCGGCCAGCTTCTTGCCCATCGCACGCCGCAGCAGGTCGGCGCTGCCGAGCGTGTAGCCGGCAAGGATCTGCGCGATCTGCATCACCTGCTCCTGGTACAGGATCACCCCGTAGGTGGGCCGGAGCACGGGCTCGAGCGCCGGGTGCAGCCAGTCGATCTTCTGGCCCTGCGGCGCGTGCTTGCGCTCGATGAAATCCTCGACCATGCCGGACTGCAGCGGTCCGGGGCGGAACAGCGCGACCAGCGCGACGATGTCCTCGAAGCGATCCGGCTGCAGGCGGCGGATCAGGTCCTTCATGCCGCGCGATTCGAGCTGGAACACGCCGGTCGTCCGGCAGGCCTTCAGCAGCGCGAACGTCGGCTGGTCGTCGAGCGGCAGGCGGGCCATGTCGAGCGGCGCCTCGCCGCTCTTGGCGCGCGCCTGGTTGACGATCCGCACCGCGAGCTCGATGACCGTGAGCGTGCGCAGCCCGAGGAAGTCGAACTTCACGAGGCCCGCCGCCTCGACGTCGTCCTTGTCGAACTGCGTGACGACCGAGGTCGAGCCCTGCTCGGCGAACAGCGGCGCGAAGTCGGTCAGCACCGACGGCGCGATCACGACGCCGCCGGCGTGCATGCCGGCGTTGCGGGTAATCCCCTCGATTGAGCGCGCGAGGTCGATCAGCTCGCGGACCTCGCCGTCGTCGCGATAGAGCTGGCGGAGCTCCTCGTCCTTGTCGATCGCTTTGTCGAGGGTGATCTCGAGCTCGAACGGGATCAGCTTGGCGATGCGGTCGACCCAGCCGTAGTTATGGCCGAGGACGCGGCCGACGTCTCTGACCACGGCCTTGGCGGCCATGGTTCCGTAGGTGATGATCTGCGAGACGCGGTCGCGGCCGTACTTGGCGGCCACGTAATCGATGACCCGGTCGCGCCCCTCGGTACAGAAGTCGACGTCGAAGTCGGGCATCGAGACGCGTTCCGGGTTCAGGAACCGCTCGAACAGCAGGTCGTGCTGCAGCGGGTCGAGGTCGGTGATCCCGAGCACGTAGGCGACGAGGGAGCCGGCCCCCGAGCCGCGGCCGGGGCCGACCGGGATGGCGTGCTCGCGCGCCCAACGGATGAAGTCGGCGACGATCAGGAAGTATCCCTCGAAGCCCATGCCGCAGATGACCTCGAGCTCGCGCGCGAGCCGACCCGCGTACTCGCCGCGGTCGACCGACCGCAGCTGCGGCAGCCCCGCGTCCTGCGCGGCGAGCCTGGCGATCAGTCCCTGCTCGGTCTCGGTGCGCAGCAGCCCCGCCATCGTCGTGCCTTCCGGTACCGGGTACTCCGGAAGGTACGACTTGCCGAGCTTGAGCTCGAAGGAGCAGCGCCTGGCGATCTCGACGCTCTGCTCGAGCAGGCCCGGGAGGTCGGCGAACAGCACCGCCATCTCGGCCGGGCTCTTGAGGTACTGCTGCTCGCTGTAGCGCCGGCGCCGGGCCGGGTCGGCCAACAGCGTGCCATCGTGAATGCAGACCCGGGCCTCGTGGGCCTCGAAGTCGGTGCGCCTGAGGAAGCGCACATCGTTGGTCGCGACCGCCGGCAGCGAGAGCTCGCGCACGAGGCCGAGCGTGCCGTCGATCAGTGCTTCCTCGTCCGGCCGCCCGGTCCGCTGCACCTCGAGGTAGTAGCGATCGCCGAACAGCTCGCGCCAGGCCCGGACCGCACGATGGGCCTCGGCGATCCGGCCATTGCCGAGGTGTCGCCCGACGTCGCCCTCGCCGGCACCGGAGAGCGCGATCAGGCCGCTGACGGTGCCGGGCTCGAGCCAGGCCCGCTCGAGCATCGGGAATCCCCTGCGCTGGCCCTCGAGGTAGGAGCGCGACACGAGGCGCGTGAGGTTCCGGTAGCCCGCGAGGTTCATGCACAACAGCGTCAGTCGCGCGGGCTCCGCCCGTTCGGCCGGATCGCGCAGCCACGCATCGACGCCGACGATCGGCTTCAGTCCCGCCGCCTGCGCCGCGCGCCAGAACTTCACGAGCGCAAACAGGTTGCACTGGTCGGTGACTGCGACCGCGGGCATGCCTGCCGCGGCGACCGCCGCGGCGAGCTCCTCGATCCTGACGAGGCCGTCGACCAGCGAGAACTCGGTGTGCAGCCGCAGGTGGACGAACGCACTCATGATGCCGATCTTACCGGCTCGAAGCTCCTCCGATGCAGCGGACATGGTCCGAGCCGAACGAGCGCCTCGAGGTGGGAGGCGGTCCCGTACCCCTTGTGGACCGCGAAGTCATAGCCGGGATGACGGGCACAGGCCTCGACCATCCACGCATCGCGCCAGGTCTTGGCCAGCACGGAGGCCGCAGCGACCGCGGCGTCGCGCCGGTCGCCCTGCAGCACGGTCTCGATGGCGCTGCGAAACGGCAGGCCCTCGAGCGACGGCGCCCGATTGCCGTCGACCCGCACCAGGCACGGGGCCACCGGAAGTGCCAGCAGCGCCCGACGCATGGCGAGCAGTGTCGCCTCGAGGATGTTGAGGGCGTCGATCTCGGCCGCGTCGGCCCAGCCGAGGCCCCAGGCGAGCGCGCAGCCCCGGATCTTACTCGCAACCCGCTCGCGCGCCCGACGCTCGAGGGCTTTGGAGTCGTCGAGCCCAAGGAACGCGCGCCGCCGGGGCAGGATCACCGCCGCCGCGACCACCGGGCCCGCGAGCGGCCCGCGGCCCGCCTCGTCGACTCCGGCCACCCGCTCCTCCCCGCGCCACCGCGGAGTCATGCGCGACTCACAAGCGGTGCGGCATCGATCAGCGCGAGGATCGCCTCCGCCGCCCGCTCGCTCGCGCCCCGCCGCAGATCCTCGTGGATCGCGCGGAACTCCGCCTCCACGCGCTCAACGCGCGCCGGATCGTCGAGCCAGGCGAGCAGTTCCCGGCCGAGTCGCTCGGGAGTCACCGCGGCCTGGAAGATCTCCGGAACGAGGAGCTTTCCGGCCAGCAGGTTCGGCTGGGCGAAGAACGGCGCCTTGACGAGGCCGAGGAGCCTGACGAGCGCTGCAGTGGCGGCGCCGAGGCGATAGGCGACCACCATCGGGCGCTTGCAGAGGAGCGCCTCCAGCGTCGCGGTCCCCGAGGCCACCAGAGCGCAGTTGCACGCGGCGAGCGCCCGGTCCGCGGCACCGTCGGTCAGCACGACTGGAAGTCCGCTCCCCCACCGCTCCAGCGTCGCCGCGAACAGCGCCCGCGCGGCCGGGTTCGCCATCGGCGCCACGAACTGCAGGCCGGGCCGGCGCGCGGCGAGCCAGCGGGCGGCACCGACGAAGTCCGCCGCGAGGCGCTCGACCTCACCCCGACGGCTGCCCGGCAGGATCGCGACGACCGTCGCCCCGTGGGCAAGCCCCAGCTCGGCGCGAGCCGCCGCACGGTCGGGGACCAGCGGCAGCCGGTCGGCGAGCGGATGGCCGACGAACTCGGCGTGCAGTCCCACGCCGTCGTAGAAGCGCTTCTCGAACGGCAGCAGGCACAGCACGAGATCGAGTGTGCGAGCCATCCGCGCAACCCGCCCCTGCCGCCAGGCCCAGACCTGAGGGCTCACGTACTGCACCGTGCGCAGGCCACGGCGCTTGAGGCGCGCGGCGAGCGACAGGTTGAACTCCGGCGCATCGATCCCGACGAACGCGGCCGGAGCGGCGGCGAGCGCGCGCGCTTCGACGCTGCGCCGCAGAGCGAGCAGGTCGGGCAGGTGCCTGACGACCTCGAACAGCCCCATGACGGCGAGGCGTTCGGCGCTCGCCCACGGCGTGCAGCCCGCGGCCGTCATCAACGGTCCTGCGATGCCCTCGAACTCAAGTCCCGGGCGGCGGTTCCTGAGCGCCGCGATCAGCGCCGCCCCCAGGTTGTCGCCGGAGGTCTCGCCCGCGACCAGCACGATCCGCTGCCCGTCCACCCCTGTCCTTGCGGCCGGCTGTCCGGCCGGCTGCGTCAGCGTAGAAGGCTCCGCGTCATCCGCGGCAGGAAATCGACGTACGCGGCGAGCTCCGGCTGGTCCTGCGAGAGCCGTTCGAGCTCGGCGCGCGCTTCGCTGAGCTTCAGCCCCGACCGGTACAGGATCTTGTAGCCGCCCTTGACGTTCGCGATCTGCTCGACGCTGAATCCGCGGCGCTTGAGGCCCTCGACGTTGATGCCCTTTGGCTCCGCCGGCGCGCCGGCGACCATCACGTACGGCGGAACATCCCGGGTCGCGGTGGCGTTGTTGGCGAGGAAGGCGTGGGCGCCGATCTTGCAGAACTGGTGAACGCCCGAGTAGCCCCCGAGGATCACCCAGTCGTCGAGCTCGACGTGGCCGGCGAGCCCGGAGTAATTGGCCAGGATGCAGTGATCGCCGACGCTGCAGTCGTGCGCCACGTGCGAGTAGGCCATGAACAGGTTGTCGTTGCCGATCCGCGTCACGCCCTGGCCGGTCACCGTGCCGCGGTGGACCGTGCAGCACTCGCGGAAGACGTTGCCATCGCCGACCTCGAGCAGCGTGCGCTCGCCGTGGTACTTCTTGTCCTGCGGATCATCGCCGATCGAGGCGAACTGCCACACCCGATTGCCGCGCCCGAAGCGCGCCGGACCCTTGAGCACCACGTGCGGGCCGATGTCGCAGCCCTCGCCCAGCACGACGTCCGCGCCGACGATCGAATACGGGCCGACCGACACGTGTTCGGCGAGCGTCGCGCCCGGCGAGATGATCGCGGTCGGGTGGATGCGCGACACGCCTCTAGGCCTTGGCCTCGGGGATCACCATCATGTCGGCCGAGCACACCTCGGTGCCGTTGACCTCGGCGCGCGTGCCGAATTTCCAGATTCCGCGCACGATGCGCTGGAACTCGGCGTACAGCAGCAGCTGGTCGCCCGGCTCGACCGGCTTGCGGAAGCGGGCGTTGTCGATGCCGACGAAGAAGAAGCGCGTGTGCTCGTCCGGAATGACCCCCGCGGTGCGAAACGCCAGGATCCCCGCCGTCTGCGCCAGCGCCTCGAGGAGCAGCACGCCCGGCATCACCGGCCGGTGCGGGAAGTGGCCCTGGAAGAATGGCTCGTTGATCGTGACGTTCTTCAGCGCCCGGATCGTCTTGCCGGGCACGTACTCGAGCACGCGATCGACCAGCAGGAACGGATACCGATGCGGCAGCTGGTGCATCACGGCCGCAATGTCCATCGTCACACCGGCCACATCGTTCATTGTGTCTCCGAGTCGGAATCGCCGCGGCGCCGCTCAAGGCGCCGCACCCTGTCGAACAGCTCATCGAGGTGCCTGAGGCGAGCGACGACGCGCCGCCAGGCGCCGGCCTCGCTGACCGGAATTGCGGATGCATAGGTACCGGCCTCGGCCAGCGAGTGGCTGACGAGGGACTGGCCGAGCACCACGACGTCGTCGGCGATCCCGAGGTGCCCGGCTATTCCGACCTGTCCGCCGATCATGCAGCGCCGGCCGATGGTGGTGCTGCCGGAGATCCCGACGCAGCCGGCGATCGCCGTGTGGGCACCGATGCGCACGTTGTGCCCGACCTGGATCTGGTTGTCGAGCTTGACCCCGTCCTCGAGCACCGTGTCGCCGATCGTGCCGCGGTCGATCGTCGTGTTGGCGCCGATCTCGACATCATCGCCGATCACGACCGACCCGAGCTGCGGCACCTTGACCCAGCCGTCGCGATCCTGGGCGATGCCGAAGCCGTCCGCCCCGATCACCACCCCGGCGTGCACCAGGCAGCGGCGGCCGATGCGGATACCCGGGTAGAGCGTGACTCGCGCCACCAGCCGCGTGTCCTCGCCGATCTCGGCGCCCGGCCCCACGACCGACCCAGGTCCCACCAGCACGCGCTCGCCGATGCGCGCGCGCTCGCCGACGACCGCCTGCGCGCCGACCTCGGCGCCGGTCGCGATCGTCGCAGACTGCGCGACCACTGCGGTCGGGTGTACGCCGGGGAGGAGCGCGGGCGGCGGGTGCAGCCAACCCGCAATTCGCCCGTAGGCGGCGCGCGGGTTGTCGGAAATCAGCGCGGCCACGGGGCACTCGGCGGCGCTCGCCGCATCGAGCACCACCGCGGAGGCGCCGGTCGTGCTGAGAAAGCGCCGGTGGCGCGGGTCGGCGAGAAAGCTGAGCGAGCCCGGGCCCGCCTCTTCGAGCTGCGCCACGCGCGCGATGCGCGCGGCGGGGTCACCGCGCAGGACGAGGCCGAAGCGGGCCGCGATCTGCCCGAGCGTCACGTCCTCCATGCGACCTGCCGCGCGGCGACCGGCGCTACTTCTTCGGCGGCGCCGCCGCCGGAGCCGCGGGCGCGGTCGCTGGCGCGGCGGTGGCGGCGGCGGCCTTGAGCTGCAGGTTCGAGAGCACCTGGCTCGTGATGTCGACCGAGTCGGAGCTGTAGATCACGCCCTGCGCGATCACCAGGTCGAAGCCCTGGCTCTTGGCGTAGGCGCGGACCGACTCCACGATCAGCTTTTGCACCCGCTGCAGCTCCTCGTTCTGGCGCATCTGGCCGTCTTCCTGGAACTCCTTGGCACGGCGCTCGAAGGTGAGTTGGGCGTCGCGCAGCTCGCGCTGCGTCTTGGTGCGTTCGGCCTCGGCCATCGTCGACTGGTCGCGGTCGAACTTCTGCATCCGCGCCTCGAGGTCCTTGCGCTGGGTCTCGAGCTGCTTCTGTTTCGGACCGAACTCGGCCTCCAGTGCCTGCGCTGCCGCGCGCGCCTGCGGCGAGTCGGACAGCAGCCGCTGGTAGTCGACATAGGCGATCTTCTGCGCCTGCGCGGAGGCCGCCGGGGCGAGCCCGAGGCTCATGACGATGACCGCAATCAGGGTCTTCAGGGTACTAGACATGTGAATCAAACCTGTATGAGACATAAATTTGAGAGCCGCAACCGCGCTCAGAACGCCGAGCCGATCGAGAACTGGAACCCCTCGCGCTGGTCCGGATACGTGATGCCGTTGCCTTCGCTGGCATTCAGCGGAACCGCATAGCTGAAGCGGAAAATGCCAAGCGGCGCAAGCCATTGCACGCCGATTCCGACCGAGCGCTTGAGCTCATTGTAACTGAACTTGTAGTTGACCGGCGTCTGGCGGTCCTGCCCGACAAAGTTCACGCAGCAGGTCGAGAACACGTTGCCGATGTCATAGAACGCGCTGACCCTGACGTTGGCCTTCCATTTCTCCGGCGTCGGGAACAAGAGCTCGAGGTTGGCCACCGTCAGCAGATTGCCGCCGTAGGGGTTGCCGAAACTGTCCTTCGGTCCCAGCCGGGACTCGTAGTAACCGCGCACCGTGTCGGGACCGCCGGCGAAGAACTGCGCGAACGGCGGCAGCGCGGTGGTGTTGCCGAGTTTGTTGCCGTAGTCGACCTGCGCCTTGACCGCGACTACGAACTGCTTCCACGTCGGGATCAGGTCGAGGAAGTTCCAGGCCGCGGTGTAGTAGCGCACCGAGGTGCCCGGCAGCGCGTAGCTCACCTGGACGCTGTTGCGCAGGCCGCGGTCGGCAAAGATCGCGCGGTTGCGGCTGTCGAAGCTCCAGCCGGCGACCACCTGGAAGATGTCGAACCTGCTGCCGTAGAAGTCGAACGTGGTCGTGGCGCCGGTGCCGTCGAGCACGGTCGCGGTGCGGGTGTAGGTGCTGCCGTTGTCCCGCACCCAGGCGATCGCCTCATCGGCGCTGCCGGTTTCGCTCGCGAGCAGCTGGTCGATCGACGCCGAGGCCCCCAGGTGGACGCCCTGGAACTCGGTGATCGGGTAGGAGAAGTCGGCCCCCGCCGTCAGCATGGTGGTCGAGAACTGCGAGGCCGAGGACACGAACTGCGTGCTCTTGCGGTAGGTGAGCGACAGCGTGCGGGCGACCCCGTCGATTGTCGTGTAAGGATCGGTCTCGGACAGGCTGTAGACGCTCGAGTAGCGGCCGGCGTTGACCTCGACCGACACGCGCTCGCCGCGGCCCATGAAATTCGCGTGGGTGAAGTTGCCGTTGAGGACAATTCCCTGTGCCTGTGAATAGCCAATGCCGCCACCGAACTGGCCCGGCAGGCCCTCCTTGATGTCGAAGTTGACGTCGACGAGATCGGGCGTGCCGGTCACCGGCTTGTTCTCGACCTCGACCTTCTCGATGTAGGGCAGCCGCTGCAGCCGCTGCTTGGAGCGGTCGACCGCCTGGTTCGACAGCCACGCGCCCTCGAGCTGGCGCATCTCGCGCCTCAGCACCTCGTCGTTGATGCTGGTGGTGTTGTTGAAGTTCACGCGGCGCACGTACGCACGGTTGCCGGGGTCGACGAAGAACGTCAGCGACACGGTCTTCTTGTCGGGGTCGGTGGTCGGCACGGGCTCGATCTTGGCGAAGGCGTAGCCGGCGGAGCCGAGCCGGTAGCTCATCAGTTCCTGCGTGTTGGTCGCGAGCTTGCGCGAGTAGATCTGGCCAGGCTGCACCAGGATCAGTTTCCTGAGGTCCTCCTCCGGGACCACCATCGTGCCCGCGAGCTTGACCTCGGAGACCCTGAACACGTCGCCCTCGGTGACGTTCACCGTAATGAAGATGTCGTCCTTCTCGGGCGCGATCGCGACCTGCGTCGAGTCGATCTGGAAGTTTGCATAACCCCGGTCCATGTACCAGGAGCGCAGCTTCTCGAGGTCGCCCTGCAGCGTCTCGCGCGAATAGCGGTCGTCCTGCTTGTACCAGGACAGCCAGTTCGGCGTCTTGAGCTCGAGGGTGTCGAGAATCTCCTTCGGCGGGTAGGCGGTGTCGCCGACGAAGTTGATCTGACGGATCTTGGCGCGCTTGCCTTCCTTGATGTCGATCGAGATCTTGACCTTGTTGCCGGGCACGTCCTCGACCTTGGCATCGACCTTGACGGCGTACTTGCCGCGCGAGAAGTACTGGTCGGTCAGGTACTGCTTGACGTCCTCGAGGACGCTGCGGTCGAAGGTCTTGCCGGTCGCGAGCCCGACGTTCTTCAGGCTCTTCTGCATGTCCTCGGTCTTGATGTCCTTGTTGCCCTTGATCTCGAAGCTCTCGATCGAGGGGCGTTCGCGGACCGCGACGACCAGCGTGTTGCCGTCGCGGCGCAGCTCGACGTCGCGGAAGAACCCGGTCGCATAGAGCGCGCGGATCGCCTCCTCCACCTTCTGGTGCGTCATCCGGTCACCGAGGCTCACCGGCAGGTAGTTGTAGACGGTGCCTTCCGAGATGCGCTGCAGGCCCTCGACCCTCATGTCGCCGACGGTGAATTCGCCCGGCTCGGCGGACGGGGACTGCGCGAGTGTGACGCCCGCGGTCAAAGCGAGGGCGACGGCGAGGGCCAGCCGAAATCGCATGCGGAGGGGATTCCTTGAAACTGTTGCGGTCGCCGCCGGCTAGCCGAATCGCCAGGCGACGTCATTGTAGAAGGCGAGACTCATCAGCAAGATCAGCAGCACGATGCCGAGCTGCTGGCCGAGCACCTGGATCCGCTCCGGCAGCGGCCGGCCGCTGATCCCCTCGGCGAGCTGGTAAACGATCTGGCCGCCGTCGAGAATCGGGATCGGCAGCAGGTTCAGGACCCCGAGGCTGATGCTGATGATCGCGAGAAAATCGAGAAACGCCGCCGGCCCCTCGAGGGCGCTGACCCCGGCGTAGGCCGCGATGCTGATCGGGCCGCTGACGTTCTTCAGCGACACGTGGCCGGTCACCATGCTCCAGAGGAACTTCGCGGTCAGCGCCGTCTTGCTCCAGGTCGCGGCGGCGGCCGGGCCCATCGCCGCCAACGGCCCGTAGCGCGCGAGCGTCAGCATCTCGGCCGGGAACGAGGCCCGGCCGGCTGACTCGACTCCGATCTGCCCGATGAGCGCTCCGCCTTCGTTCGGGTCGCGGATGGCGCGCGCGACCACCGGCAGCGACAGCTGACCCGCACCGCGGTGCACATCGAGCAGCAGCGTCGCGCCGGGGTGCGCGCGGATCGTGGTGCGAAATTCGAGGTACTCCGTGACCGGCCGGCCGTCGACGGCGAGGATCTCGTCCCCGGGCTTGAGGCCGGCGACGGCCGCCGCGCCATTCGGCACGACTGCGCCGAGCACCACCGCGAGGTGCGGCTCGCTGAACGCGAAGCCGAGCCCCTGCGACCAGGCGCCGGGCTCGGTCAGCGCGCGGCGGCGCTCCTCCGGCACGATCAGCGTGAGCTCCCGGTCGGACGTCCCGCGCCGCAGGTGCAGCACGATCCGGCCGTCGTCGACGATCCGGCTCAGCAGCTCGAGCACCGCGTCCTCGCGGGTCGCGACCGGCCGGTCGCCAACCCCGGTCAGCTCATCGCCCGTCACGAGGCCCGCATGGAAAGCGAGCGAGTCGGGCCGGACGGTGCCGATGACCGGACGCACGCCTGGCACGCCGTGCATGAACAGGATCCAGTAGGCGAGCAGCGCGAACAGGAAGTTGGCCCCCACTCCCGACACCAGCACCAGCACCCGCTGCCACACCGGCCGGCGGTTGAAGGCGCGCGCGAGGTCCGCGGGCGCCACCGGCCCCTCGCGTTCGTCGGCGAGCTTGACGTAGCCGCCGAGCGGGATTGCGCCGAGCACGTACTCGACCCCGTCGGGCGCGCGCCGCAGCCACAGCGGCCTGCCGAAGCCGATCGAGAACCTCAGCACCTTGAATCCGAGCCGGCGCGCGACCCAGAAGTGACCGAACTCGTGCACCGCGATCAGAACGCCGATCGCCACCAGGAACGCGAGCAGCATCACCAGCGTCACCTTCATGCGCACGCCCCCGCCGGTTCGGTGACGAAGCCCGCCGCGACTCGCCGCGCGGTACGGTCGGCCTCGAGCACTTCCTCGAGGCCGGCGACGTCGGTCGGTGTCAGGCGCTCGAGCACGCGTTCAATGACCGTCGCAATCGAGGTAAAGTTCAACCGCCCTCCCAGGAATGCCGCTACCGCGACCTCGTTGGCCGCATTGAGGATCGCGGGGGCCGTGCCGCCGCTGCGGGCAGCCGCCTCGGCGAGCGCGAGGCAGCGGAACCGCGTGCGGTCCGGGGCCTCGAAACGCAGCGCCCCCTGCCGCACGAGATCCAGGGATTCTACACCGGACTCGATGCGCTCCGGCCACGCAAGGGCGTACGCGATCGGCGTACGCATGTCGGGATTGCCGAGCTGAGCGAGCACCGAGCCGTCGGCGTATTCGACCAGCGAGTGCACGACGCTCTCCGGATGGATCACGACCTCGACGCTGCCCGGCGGCAGGCCAAACAGCAGGTGTGCCTCGATCAGCTCGAGGCCCTTGTTCATCAGCGTCGCCGAATCCACCGAGATCTTGCGGCCCATGACCCAGCGCGGATGCGCGCAGGCCTCCGCCACAGTCACGTGCGCGAGCCGCTCGG
Source organism: Steroidobacteraceae bacterium (assembly GCA_035604655.1). Taxonomy (GTDB): domain Bacteria; phylum Pseudomonadota; class Gammaproteobacteria; order Steroidobacterales; family Steroidobacteraceae; genus CAIKZZ01. The sequence continues at coordinate 38,224 of DATNHZ010000242.1, forward strand.
GGGCGAGGCGCAGGAACGGCCCGCCGGAGGCGGTCAGCCACACCCGCCGCACGCCGCGCGGCAGCACGCCCGGGCGTCCCGCGGGCAGGCACTGGAAGATCGCATTGTGCTCGCTGTCGATCGGCAGGAGCTCCGCCCCGCTGGCCGCGGCCGCCTCGAGCAAGAGCCTCCCGGACATCACCAGCGCCTCCTTGTTGGCGAGCAGCACGCGCTTGCCGGCGCGCGCCGCCGCGAGCGTCGGCAAGAGGCCCGCGCTGCCGACGATCGCCGCCATCACGGTGTCGGCCGAAGGCCACGTCGCGAGCGTCACCAGCGCATCCGCCCCGACCAGCACCTCGGTCGCAAGCCCCTGCGCGCGCAGCCCCTCGGCGAGGCGCGCCGCGCCGAGCGGCTCGAGCAGCACCGCGACCTCGGGCCGGAATAAGCGGCACTGCTCGAGCAGCGCCTCCCAGCGCGTGGCGGCGCCGAGCGCCACGACCCGGAAGCGGTCCGGGTGACGGGCGATCACATCGAGCGTGCTGCGGCCGATGCTGCCGGTCGAGCCGAGGACGGCGATCCCCTTCACGCGCGCCTCACTTGAGCGCCCCGAGCCAGCCGAGACCGAGCACGAAGAACGGCACGCTCGAGGTGATGCTGTCGATCCGATCGAGCAGGCCGCCGTGTCCGGGCAGAACGCTCCCCGAATCCTTCAGTCCCGCGAAGCGCTTGAACATGCTCTCGGTCAGGTCGCCGACGACCGAGGCGAGCACCACGACGAGTCCGAGCGCCACGAACGGCAGCGGTGGGTAGCGGAAGTAGACGGCGCCGGACGCGGCGACCGCGAGGCCGGCGAGCACGCCGCCGATCAGGCCCTCCCAGGTCTTGCCGGGGCTGATCTCGGGTGCGAGCTTGATCCGGCCGAAGTGATGTCCCGTGAAGTAGGCGCCGATGTCCGCCGCCCACACGAGCAGCAGCATGTAAAAGAGCCAGGCCGCGCCGCGCACCGGCTCGGCGACCAGCAGCAGCCGCCCGATCCCCACCCACGCCGGCACCAGTACGCAAAACCCGGCGACGGCGGCCGCCGCGTGGTTGATGGCGTGGGGCTTGAGCGCGAGCCAGAGGAAGGCGACGCACCACCACCCGGCCGCCGCAGTCAGCAGCAGCTGCAGCGACGGGCCGAACTGCGTGCGCTCCCAGGCAACGGCCGCGAGCGCGGCCGAGGCGAGCACGTACAGCAGCCGCCCGGCCGGCCGGGTCAGCCCCGCGAAGCGGGCCCATTCCCACGACCCGGCCAGCAGCGCAATCGCGATGCAGGCGATGCCGGCTCCGGCCGGAAGGGCAAACAGCACCACCAGCACCAGCGCGGCCAGTACCGCGGCCGTCGCGACCCGGACTTTCAGCATGCGTCCGCCCTGGCCGCCGCGCGGGTCTTGCCGAAGCGCCGCTCGCGCGCCGCGAAGGCCTCGAAGGCCTTGGAGATCTCTGGCGCATCGAAGTCCGGCCACAGGACATCCGTGAACCACAGCTCCGCATAGGCGAGGTTCCACAGCAGGAAGTTGCTGATCCGCTGCTCACCGCCGGTGCGGATCAGCAGATCCGGCTCCGGGAGCGTTCCGAGCGCGAGCTCGGCCGCAAAGCGCACCTCGTCGATCGCCTCGGGGGCGAGCGTGCCGTCGCGGCACTGTCGCGCGAGGCGCCTGGCTGCCTCGACGATGTCCCAGCGGCCGCCGTAAGCGACCGCGACCACGAGTTTCAGCCCCTGGTTCCCCGCCGTGCGGGCCTCGGCGCCGGCGATCCGCGACTGCAGCTCGGCGCCGAGTGCGCTGCGCTCGCCGATAAAGCGCAGCGACACGCCCTTGGCGGCGAGCTCGTCCGCCTCGCGGTCGACCGCCTCCAGGAACAGCTGCATCAGGAACCCGACTTCCTGCGCCGGCCGGCGCCAGTTCTCGCTGGAGAATGCGAACAGCGTCAGGGCCTCGACGCCGCGGCTGCTGCACTCCTCGACGCTGAGGCGCACGGGCTTGAGGCCCGCGCGATGGCCGGCGACGCGCGGCAGCCCGCGCCGCTCCGCCCAGCGGCCGTTCCCGTCCATGACGATGGCCACGTGCCGCGGGACGGCCACGGTGGATGGATCTCCTCACCCGTGGAGGAGATCCCTCTCCTTGTCGGCGAGTACGCCGTCGATCTCGGCCACGTACTTGTCGGTGAGCTTCTGCACCTCGTCGTGGGCGCGTTTCTCGTCGTCCTGCGAGACCAGCTTTTCCTTCAGCATGTCCTTGAGGTCGCTCATGACATCGCGCCGGACGTTCCGGACCGCGACGCGCGCGTTCTCGGCCTCGTGCTTGGCGCTCTTGATAATGTCGCGGCGCCGCTCCTCGGTCAGCGGCGGCATCGGCAGGCGGATCACGGTGCCGGCCGTGTTCGGCGTAAGCCCGAGGTCCGACTTGTAGATCGCCTTCTCGATCACCGGCACCATCGACTTGTCCCACGGCGTGACCGCGAGCGTTCGCGCGTCCTCGACCACCACGTTCGCGACCTGCGCGAGCGGCATTTCGGACCCGTAGTAGTCGACCTTGACGTGTTCGAGGAGCGCGGTGCTGGCGCGCCCGGTGCGCATGCGCTTGAACTCCACTTTCAGCGCCGCCACGCACTTGCCCATGCGGTCCGCCGCGTCCTTCTTCAGGTCGTCCAGCATCGCACTCCTCCCACCGCCCCTGACCGGGACGGGTCAGTCATTGGCGACGACCGTACCGACGTCCTCGCCATCGACGATCCTCAGCAGGTCGCCCGCATTGTGCAGGTTGAATACCTGCAGCGGCAGGTTGTTGTCGCGACACATCACGATGGAGGTGGCGTCCATGACGTTCAGACGGTCGTGCAGCACCTTGTCGAAGGTCAGGCGAGCGTAGCGCGTCGCCGCCGGATTGCGCACCGGGTCGTCGGTATAGATCCCGTTGACCTTGGTGGCCTTCAGCAGCACGTCGGCGCCGATCTCGATCGCCCGCAGGCTCGCCGCGGTGTCGGTCGTGAAGAACGGGTTGCCGGTGCCGGCCGCGAAGATCACGACCCGGCCCTTCTCGAGGTGGCGGATCGCGCGGCGGCGGATGTAATCCTCGCAGACCTCGTTGATCTGCAGCGCCGACATCACGCGCGCGTGGATGCCGAGACCCTCGAGCGCGTCTTGCATCGCAAGCGAGTTCATCACCGTCGCGAGCATGCCCATGTGGTCGGCCGTCACCCGGTCCATGCCGGCCCGCGCCAGCCCGGCGCCGCGGAAGATGTTGCCGCCGCCGATCACCACCGCGACCTGCGTGCCGCGCGCGACCACCTCGACCATCTCGCCGGCGATCCGCCGCAGCACCTCCGGATCGATGCCGTCGTCGCCTCCGCCCAGCAGCGCTTCGCCGCTGAGCTTGACGAGAATGCGGTGGTACCGCGGTGCTCTGGTGTCCGGCATGGGCACGTCCGTCGGCTAAGCGCCCGGGGGCATTCGGGTCAGCGTTTCGCGCTGCCCTTGACCTGGGCCATGACCTGTTCCGCGAAATTCTCCTGCTTCTTCTCGATTCCGGCCCCGACCTCGAAGCGCGCGAACCCGCTGACCCTGGCGGCCGACCGCTTGAGTAGCGCCTCCACCGTCACGTCCTGGTCCTTGACGAAGGGCTGCCCGACGAGCGTGATCTCGGCCAGGAACTTGCGGAGCCGTCCCTCCACCATCTTCTCGACGATCGCGGCGGGCTTGCCTTCGCCGGCCGCCTGCGCGAGCAGGATCTCGCGTTCCTTGGCGAGGCGCTCGGCCGGCACGCGCGCAGCATCGACGTACTGCGGGTTGGCCGCCGCCACGTGCATCGCGAGATCTCTGGCGAGCGTGGCATCGCCGCCCTCGAGGGCGACCAGCGCGCCGATCCTGGTGCCGTGCAGGTAGCTGCCGAGCACCGTCGGCGCCGCGAGCCGCGTGAGCCGGCGCACGCTGACGTTCTCGCCGATCCTGGCAATGAGCGCGCGACGGCGGTCCTCGAAGGTCGCGCCGCCCGGCCCGTTGACGGCAAGAGCGGCCTCGACCGTGGCGG
>DATNHZ010000243.1:0-2287 GCA_035604655.1 Steroidobacteraceae bacterium
CCCCTGATCTCGAGGCCGATCTCCTCAAGCAATAGATCGGCATGACGTTCGATGGCCTCGAGCGCGTCGGGCGAGAGGAACTCATACGGCGGAAGTTCCCGGCTAATGTATGCGGGCGCCGTCGGCCGTGCCGCTCGCGCCTTCTGGCGGGCCTCGCGGCCGCTCGGCCGGGCGCGTCGCACCGCCGCCGGACTGTTCTCGGACATGCGCCTGCTCCTCGATTCGCGGCCGCTCGCTTCAGGCGCGCATGCGCGCACCCTTGGGGTCGACCGGGGGTTCGGCGAGCACCCGGCAGTGGCGACGGTCGCCGACGATCGTGACCTCGAGCGGCGTGCCCGCCTGCGCAGAGTGAGCCGATACGTAGCCCATCGCAAGGCTCCGGCCACACGTGTGGCCGTAAGCGGAGGACGTGATGAACCCAACGCGCTCCTCGCCCCTCCAGATCGGCTCGTAGAAGCTCGCGTCGGCATCCAGCGCGTCGACATCGAGCAGCACGAGCTGACGCGCCGGTGGCGTATCCCGGTCCTTGAGCGCGGCCGCCCGGCCGATGAAGGAGGGCTTCTCGTAGGCGATGAAGCGGGCGAGCCCGCTCTCCATCGGCGTGTAGTCGCGCGAGAATTCCCGCGTCCAGATTCCGAATCCCTTCTCGATCCGAAGCGACAGCAGCGCGTACATCCCGACATCGATGACGCCGAGATCCTGCGCTACCAGCATCAGCCGGTCGTAGATTCCGCGCAGGTAGACCTGGGGCGCGTGGATCTCGAAGCCCAGCTCGCCGGTCACCGACATGCGCGCGACGAGCGCGCTGCACAGCCCGACATCCATCATTCGCGCCGCCATGAATGGGAACCCCGCCTGGCTCACATCCTCGGTGGTCAAGTGGGCGAGTGCCTCGCGGGCCTTGGGTCCGAAGATCGCGATCCCGCCCCAGTCGTCGGAGAGGTTGCGCACGGTGACGCCGCGCTTAGGCAGGTGCTCGGTAAACCAGCGCATGTGCCAGGCCTGCAAGTACCCCGAACCGAACACCAGAAACCGGTCGGGCGCCACGCGGATTGTCGTCAGGTCCCCCATCAGCCGGCCGCTCTTCGCGAGCATCGGGGTCAGCTTCACCCGCCTGAGTGCGGGGAGCTTGGCCGCAAAGAGCCGGTCGAGCGCCGCTTCGGCGCCGGGACCGGCGAACTCGTACTTGCTGAACGAGCTCGCATCCAGAACCCCGGCCTGGCCGCGCGCCGCGCGGCACTCGACCCCGACCGGCCCGAAAGCGTTCGAGCGTCTGAGGCTCGGCGTCTCCGCCGCAGGTACGCCGGCGGGCGCGAAGTAGAGCGGGTACTCGAGTCCGTAGCTGACGCCGTGCACGGCGTTGCGCAGCCGCAGCCGGTCGTACAGAGCCGACGTCTTCGCGGGCCGCCCGGCCGGCCAGTACTCGTTCGGGTAGGCGATCGCAAAACGGCGGGAGTAGAACTCGCTGGCCTTGTCGAGGACGTATGCCTTCGTCGCATACGGGCCGAAGCGCGCGACGTCGAGCGCATAGGCATCGCCATCGGGCTCACCGGTCGTCATCCACGTCGCGAGGACGAGCCCGACGCCGCCGCCCTGGCACAGGCCCGCCATCACCCCGCACGCGGCCCAGTAGTTGGGAACGCCCGGTACAGGACCCACCAGCGGATTGCCGTCCGGCGTGAACGTGAACGGCCCGTTGACGATCCTGCGGATGCCGGCTGCATTCAGCGTCGGGAACCGTGTAAAGCCCTTTTCGAGCGCCCCGGTCAGTCGCTCGAGGTCGGGGGGCAGGAGCTCGCTGTCGCCGTATTCCCACGGCGTGCCCCTGACGGCCCAGGGCGTCGCCGGCGTCTCGTAGACGCCGAGCAGGACTCCCATTCGCTCCTGGCGCATGTACATCTCGCCGTCGAGGTCGACGACCACCGGCAGCTCCCTGGTGGCGTTCTTGAGCTCCGGCAGGTCCTCGGTGATCAGGTAGTGATGCTCCATCGGGATCAGCGGCAGCTCGACCCCGACCATGTGGCCCACTTCGCGGGCCCAGAGTCCGCCGGCGTTGACGATGTGCTCGGCCTCGATGTTTCCCTGCTCAGTGATCACCAGCCAGCTGCCCTTGCCGGTCGGTTTTAGGTCGACCACGCGCGTATGGCGATAGACCTCGGCCCCGTTCTGGCGCGCCGCCTTCGCATACGCAAGGGTGGCGCCCGACGGATCGAGATGACCCTCCATGGGGTCGTACATCGCGCCGAACACGTCGGTGATGTCCATGATCGGGCACAGCTCGCGGATC
>DATNHZ010000244.1:0-2550 GCA_035604655.1 Steroidobacteraceae bacterium
AGGACATGCTGGAAGAACCCGCCGACCAGCCAGTCGACGTCGTTCTTGCCGGTCGAGGCGAGGCGCAACTCCTCCGATGTGACGTTCAGATGCGTATGGTCATAGAGCGGTGAACTGATGCGTACCTGCGGCACCTCGCCGAAGACGTCGTAGGTCACGCTGCCGGTCAGCTGCGTCGCGTCGCGATTGACGAGCAGGTCGCGGTGCGTGTACGCGCTGATCGAGGTCAGCGTCGCCGGGCCAAAGTTGTACTCCACCTTGAGGTCGGTCAGCAGGAAGTTGTCATCAATTCCGTCGCGCTGCTGGCTGTACTGCTGCCGCTCGCCGATCGTGACCGCCGGCTGGGTCGTCATGTACTGATTCCCAAGAATGTTGTACGCGTCTTCGCGCGGGAATCCGTAGGTCTCAAGGTTCTGGTAGACGATCCGCGGCGTGATCGTCAGCTCCTCGGTGGGCTTCCAGAGCAGGGTCACGCGGCCACCGGCCCGATCGCCGTCGTTGACGCCCTTGATCACGCTACCGTTCGGCTGGATCGCGTCGATGAATCCCGGCAGGTGGTGCTCGTAGCCGACAACGCGCACCGCCATCGTGTCGCTGACCGGTAGGTTGACCGCGGCGCGCAGGCTGCCACCGAAGGTCCCATGAGCCGGCTCCTCGAGCGAGGCGTCGGCGATGCCTTCGAAGGAGCCCAGCTTCGGCTGCGTCGTGATGTAGCGGAGCGTGCCCGCCTCTGAACCGGCGCCGAACAGCGTGCCCTGCGGTCCGCGCAGCACTTCGAAACGGTCGAGGTCAAAGAGCTCGAGGTCGGGCGTGAACAGCGCAATCGAGATCGGGGAATCGTCGAGGTAGACGCCCACCTGCTCCTTGACGCCGGGCTGGTCGCGAATGACCTGGCCGGAGCTGATGCCACGAATCGCGAGCTGGCTCTGGCCGGGGCCGAGATCCGCAATCGTCAGTCCAGCGACGTTGCGCGCGAGGTCGACGATGTTGGCGGCGCCCGCGTTGCGGATTTGCTCTTCGGACGTCGAGGCGACCGAGAACGGCACGTCTTGCAACGCGGTAGAGCGCAACTGCGCGGTCACGACGACCTCTGCGAGGGTAGAGACCGGGGCCTCGGCCGCCCGCGCGGCGCTCGCGGCGAGCGTGACGCAGACCGCGGTCGCAAGGACCGACAGCTTCGAGATACGACTGGCCATGGAATTCCCCGAGTGGTTGAATTTGCGACCCGCGGTAGCGCAATTACCGCACCGCGGGGGCGCGAGTATCCCTAATAGGATGAGTACTTAAAAGGGGTGAAAACGCGTATGTTGCGTGCACGCAACATATTGATTGCACGCCGCCCGCCGGGCCCGGCCGCCGGCGATATCAGGCTGGTGCGGCGGGGATCGGGTGCGGCAGTGCCAGCGTGACGGCCAGCCCGCCGTCGGGAACGTTTTCGGCGCGGGAGGTGCCGCCGTGCGCGGCGAGCACCCGCGCCGTGATCGCAAGCCCGATCCCGTCCCCGCCCGACTCGCGGGTCCGCGATTCGGCGATGCGGTGGAAGGGTGCGAAGATCTGCTCGAGCTCGCCCGGCGGGACCCCAGGGCCGTGATCGCGCACCACGATGCGCGTCTCCGCGACGGCCTGCTCCAGGCGAAGCTCCACCGCCGTGCCCTTGCCGGTGTAGCGGACGGCGTTGCGGACCACGTTCTCGAGCGCGCTCGCGAGCCACGCGGCATTGCCGCGGACCTTGACCGCGCCGGGCGGCGGCCGCCAGTGGACGGCCACGCCCCGCCCCTGTGCCTCGAAGGCGGCGTCACGCGCGATGCCATCGAGCACCTCGACGAGATCCACCTCGTCGGCAAAGGCGGCGCGCGCGGTCGCATCCAGCCGCGACAGGTGCAGTACCTGCCCGATCAGACGGTCGAGCCGCTCGATCTCGGCCTCGATGCGCTCGATCTGCCGGGGGACGTCGCTCCCGGGCTGGCGCGCAAGGCCGACCGCGACGCGCATCCGCGCGAGCGGCGAGCGCAGTTCGTGGGACACATCGCGCAGCAGCCGCTCCCGGCCCCTCAGCAGCTCGCGAAGCCGCAGCGCCATGGCGTCGAAGTCGCGGGCGAGGGTGCCGAATTCGTCCCGCCGGGCGCTGACCGCGGGCTCGAGCTGCACGTCGAGGTTGCCGCGGGCGAGATCGCGGGTCGCCGCGCCGAGGGCCCGCACCGGGCGCGTGATCGAGCGCGTCAGCAGCCAGCTGGCGGTTCCGGTCCCCGCGAGCGCGAGCAACAGGACCGCGAGCCGCGTCTCGGGCAGGCCGAGTACGCCGAATTCGTGGCGCGGTGGCAGCACCGCGATCCCGTACGCCCGGCCGTCGGCCGCGACGAGCTGCGGCCAAGGGTGCGCCGGAATGACCGACAGGCCGGGCACGGACGGAAGCTCCCCGCGCGGCGGCCGGGCGAGGCGCGCCGGCAGCGGCCTGCCGAGCAGCTCGTGGCCGTCCTCGTCGACGACCAGTACCCGCAGTCCCGGCGCCCGCGAGCGCGTGCTCTTCAGCCACTCGGTGAGCCCCGGCTC
>DATNHZ010000245.1:0-2956 GCA_035604655.1 Steroidobacteraceae bacterium
GCCGCTCGTGGCCGAGGACGTCGGCGGATTCGCAGATGGGGCCAACGACCTCGTAGGTCTCGGTCACCGGCTCCGCGAGCCGCGTCAGATTGACGATCTCGTGATGGGCGCCGTAGAGCGCCGGGCGGATCAGGGAGTTCATGCCCGTCGCGATCCCCACGTATTGCACCGCGCCCTTGCCCTTCAGCTGCGTCACGCGTGCGAGCAGCACGCCGGCGGCCGCAACCAGATAGCGGCCCGGCTCCAGCCACAGCTCGAATGCGGGCTGGCGGGACTTGAAGTCCTCGAGCGCCCGGCCGAGTGCGCTGACATCGACCGGCATCCGGCCCGGATTGTCGGGCACGCCGAGGCCGCCTCCCAGGTCGAGCACCGTGACCTCCTTGAAGCGCGACGCAACCCGCGCCAGGGTTTCGGCCACCTCGATCCAGGTGTCGATGCCGAAATTGCCGCTGCCCGTGTGGGCGTGCAGCCCGACGATGCGCGCGCCGGCGGCGCGTGCGAGCCGATCGAGCTCGTCTAGCTCGAACTGCGGCACGCCGAACTTGGTGTGGACGCCCGCGGTCCGCACGTGCGGGTGGTGGCCATGACCGCGGCCGGTGTCGATCCGCACGAACAGCTCGCGGCCAGCGAATAGCTGCGGCCATTCGCGCAGCGGGTGCAGATTGTCGAGCGTCAGGCGCAGCTGCTGCGCGATCGCCCATTCGTATTCGGCGCGGGGAGCGAAATTGGGCGTGAACAGTATCCGCCCGCGGTCGACGGCCGGAACCTCCCGCAGCAGGTGCTCGATCTCGCCGCGCGAGACGCAGTCGAAGCCGATCCCCGCGTGCGCCAGCGTGCGCAACAGCTCGCCGTAGGGGTTCGCCTTCATCGCGTAGTGCACGTGCGCGACCGCGCCGAGCGCACGCAGCTCCGCGGCCGCGGCCCGCACGGTCGCCATGTCGTACACGTAGGCTGCGTCGCGGTCGCCGAAGCGTTCGAGCAGCGCGGTGCGCCGTGCGCGCCACCACGGTACCGGCGGGGGGCACGCACCGTCCGGCGCGTGCAGCTGCTCCCAGGTGGGCCCGAGTACGACGTCGTTGGCTCTCGCGCGGATCAACAGCTCGTGCAGCTGCAGCACCAGGCGATCGCCCTGCTCCTCGTCGATCACGAAGGTGAAGTTCAGGTCGTTCGCCGCCTGGCTCACGAGATAGATGCGCTGCTCCTCGAACAGCGCCAGCGCCCCGCCGAGGTCGTGCAGGATGCCGCGGATGTTGCGGCCGACGAGCGACAAGGCGGCGCACGGGCCGATCACCTGGGTTCGGCACAGGCCGGCGAGCGCCGCGCTGAGCGCCGCGAGCGCCGCATCATCCAGCGCGTTGGCGGCCGGATCGAGTGAGACGGTCACGTTGGTCTCCGAGGTCGAGACAAGGTCGACCGACAGCCCGCGCTGCTTGAACACCTGGAACACGTCGGCGAGGAATCCGACCTGGTGCCACATGCCGGGGCTGTCCATGGAGATCAGGGTGATGCCCTTCTTGATGGCGATCGCCTTCACCTGGGCCGCGTCGCCGCCGGCAGGGTTCGCCGTGATGTGCGTGCCCTCGAGCTCCGGCGTCTGCGTCGCATAGACGTAGAGCGGAATCCCATACTGCCGGACCGGCTGGATGCAGCGCGGATGCAGCACCTTGGCGCCGCTCGAGGCGATCTCCTGCGCCTCGTCGTAGTGCAGCTGCTTCAGCAGTCGCGCGTTCGGAACGGCCTTCGGATTGGCGCTGAACATGCCCGGAACGTCGGTCCAGATCTCGAGGCGCAGCGCCTCAAGCTTGGCCGCAAAGTACGCACCCGAAGTATCCGAGCCGCCGCGTCCGAGCAGCACGGTGTGTCCGGCAGCATCGATGGCGATGAATCCCTGCGTGAGAAACACACGGCCGGGCCTCGACAGCCGCTGTTGCAGCGCCGCATCCGGCGCATAGCTGCAGGTCGCCGACAGGATGTTTGCCCTTGCCGATGCGCCAGGCCGGTCCTCGCCGACGAGGGCCGTCCGCGCATCGACCCACTCGACGTCGAGGCCCTCAGTTGCGAGCCAGGCCGCGCCGAGTTCGGTCGCCATCAGCTCGCCCGTCGCCATGACCCGCGCCCGAATCGTGTCGCTGACCTCGTGCACCAGGCCGACACCCTCGGCGATGTGCCGCAGCTCGATCAGCTCGCGCCGGACACCCCGCGGCAGCGGAATTCCGAGGTCCTGCGCAAGGTCCGCATGCACCAGCTCGATCGCCGCGAGCAGCTCCTCGGAGCCGCGGCCCGGGGGCAGGTCAAGCAGGGCCTCGAGCCGGTCGGTGATCCCGGACAGGGCGGAATGGACGACCACCGGCTGCAGGCCCGCGGCAAGGCGGGCCTTCAGCACGTCACGGATGTGGTGCCAGTTGGCGGCCGAGGAAACGCTCGTGCCCCCGAACTTCAGCACGACGAACGGGGCAGGTGTCGGGGCCATGGCTGTAGGCAAAGAAACGGCCCGGTCCTGGGCCGGCGGCAAAGAAGCGGCGCTCGATGGCGCCGGGGGGTGGACTTATGCCCTCAGGCGTCGTCCTCGAAATCCTGCAGCGCTTTCTTGAGGCGGCGCTCGGCGAGCACGTCCTCGAGCTTGCTCCAGGCGGCCTTGCCCTTCTTGCCCGGCTGGACCTTCTTGCGATCCACGCGATCGATGAGCCGGTCGTAGTCGGGCTCTTCGGCCTCGGCATCGGCGAGGAACTCCTCGTCGAGTTCGAAGTGCTCTTGGTCGCGTTCGCTCATGGCCCGGGGTGCCTTGAAAATTCCTAGTCAGATCAACAAGATCTGAAGCTTTTTGCAATTGCGAAGCCACCGAACTATACAGAAAAAGGGCCAGACTGCAACTGCAGGCTTGCTCCGGGGCCTGATGCGCGAAGGCCCCGGATCCGGGGCCTTCGGCGGTCGGGCGCGAGAAACGGCCGGGGGGTCA
>DATNHZ010000246.1:0-6497 GCA_035604655.1 Steroidobacteraceae bacterium
GACAGATTCTGGTCGAGCGCGGCCCTGACCCACTGCTCCTCGCTGGCCGGACTTGGCGCCACGAGCGGCATGTCATCACCCGGTCGCGACAGCTCGTCGAAGGCATCGCCGGTCAGCTCGCGCAGCTGCTCGCGGGTGGAGGCCAGCGTGCGCTTTGCCTCGATCACGGCGGCGCTCGACTGGTCGGCGGCGGCCTTGGCGTCCTCGACGTCGGTGATCGCGATCAGCCCGACCTCGTAGCGCTTCTGTGCCTGTTCGAGCTGGTGCACGATAGCCTCGCGCGATGCCTCCGCCGCCTCGAGCGTGTCGCGTGCCGCGAGCACGTTGAAGTACGCTGTCGCGGTGCGCAGGATCACGCTCTCCTGGGCAGCGCGGTAGTCGACCTCGGCCTGCGCCACCTGCTCGCCGGCCTGCTTGAGCGTCGCAAACTGGCCCCAGCGGAACACCGTCTGGCGCAGCTGGATGGTCCACTGCCGGATGTCACTCGTCGTGGTCTCCTCGAGCGGAACGAACGTGCCCTGGCCGTTCGGGCCGGTCTCGACGAAGTAGGGCGTCGTGCCGCTGGTGACATCGCGCGTGTAGCCGGCGGTACCGGTTACCTGCGGCAGCAGCGCCGAAAGTGCCTGCGGCCGGGCCTCGAGCGCCGCCAGGCGGTTGGCCTCGGCCTCTCGGAGGATGGGGTCATTGCGCAGCGCCCGCTGGTAGATCTCGGCGAGATCGGCGCCGAGCGCCAGAACGGGCAACAGGAGCGCAGCGCTTGCCACGATCGCAAGCCGCAGGGAAGTCGGTTTCATGCCGTCAAGTCCGTTCGAGTAGGTCAGCTGAGCAAGAGAGTTGGTGTTGTAGAACTGTATATCACCTTGGGCGGGGCCTGCAATCGGATCGTCTCGCCACGCCCTCAGTACGTCGCAAGCGTCGGGTCGATGTCCCGCGACCACGCCAGGATGCCCCCCGTCAGGTTCGCGACCGACGGGTAGCCCTGGGCCTCTAGGAACCGCGCGACCGAGAGGCTGCGGCCCCCCGACCGACACATCACGACAATGTCGCGGTCCCGGTCAAGGTCGGCGAGGCGCCCGGGGATCTCGGTCATCGGCATGTGCACTGCCCCCGGGAGTGAGGCGATCTTGAGCTCCCACGCCTCCCGCACGTCGAGCAGCAGCGTCCGCGCGTTGCTCGCCCGGTCGCGAACGAACTCGGCAGGGCTGATCTCCTGAACCACGCGCGGCTACTCAGAATACGAACGCCGACGGGTGCCGCGCGTTGGTCATCGGATCGACGAACGTCTCGAACAGATCGGTGCGCGCGAACTCGCGCTCGCCGAGGCGCGTGATCAGCTGCGCGGACATCGGCGAGGCAGCGCCAATCACCGCGAATAGCCGGCCGCCGGGCGCGAGCCACTGCTCGTAGCGGGCGTCGTACACCGGCAGCGAGGCCGACAGCACGACGACGTCGGCTGGTGTGCGCGGCTGCCAGGTCGTGCCGTCCGCAGTCTGTACCGCGACGCCCAGAAATCCCGCCGCGCGCAGATTGCGGCTCGCGAACTCCGCGAGCGCCGGCCGCAGCTCCAGCGACTCGACGCGGCCGCCGAGTGTGGCGAGGCACGCAGCCAGGAAGCCGCTTCCGGCACCGACTTCGATCACGGCCTCGCCGGGGAGAACCTCGCAGGCCTGCAGGATCCGCGCGTCGAGCTTCGGCGGCAGCATCGACTGCCCCTCCGGCAGCGGAATCGGCGCGTCGGCGAATGCGAGATCGCGGTACGCCGGCGGTACGAAGCGCTCGCGCGGCACGTGGGCGAGGGCATCGAGGACGCGCGGGTCTAGAACCTCCCACGCGCGTACCTGCTGGTCGATCATCTGCTGGCGTGCGGCTTCGATGTCCATGCGGCGGGCGAGGCGGGGGGAATGGTCGGCGATCGTCGACGAGGCGCAGAGGTTACGGAGTTGCGCGTCGCGCGACAAGGCTTGCGGCGGTGACTAAAACGCTAATTATGGTGAATACCGCGGACCCCTGCCAAGGCGTTCGGTATCCTCGGTTCGGGGACACACACGGGCGGACCGCCGGCGGGCGAAACCACGCCACGCGGGCAGCGAACCGCCCGGTGTACGGCCAAATCGAGCACGGCCGCCCGTTAGGGCCGGTGCATCGTCGGCCGCATAAGACGGGATGAGGAAGGGATCCGTTGACCGTAATCGAAGCCGTCGCGCTCTTCGCGCTGGTGCTCGCGGGAGTCGCCATCGGCGGTGCGTGGCGCGTGCGCCGGAAGGCGCAAGCAGCGCTCGCGGCGCTCGAGGCGGGCGCATCGCCGCGCTCCTCCCCGGCGCCGCCACCCGAACCGGACGGCCCGCTGCACGAGGTGATCTACGCCGTCCACGACCCGGTGCTGCTGCACGGCGAACGGATTGTGCTGATCAACGCGCGCTTCGCCGCGCTCCTCGGCACGACCCAGCAGGAGGCGACCGGCCGCCACCTCGCCGAGCTGGTGGCTCCCGAGTACGCCGAGCTCGTCACGGACAACATTCGCCGCCGCCTCGCCGGCGAGTCCGCCGCCGAGCGGTTCGAGGCGGAGATCGCCGACTCGCACGGGCAGGTGACCCGCGTCGAGATCGCCAGCACGCTCACGACCTACCGCGGCACTGCGGCCGTGCTGCTCACCGCCCTCGAGATGCTCGGTCGATCGACGCGCGGCAGCGAGCCGGTGCGCGGGAGGGCGCAGGCGACGCTCGATTCGCTGGGCGACGGGCTGCTGACCACCGACACCTACGGACGCATCGACTTCGCCAACCGTGCCGCCGAGCAGCTGCTCGGCAAGTCGCTCGCCGAGGTCAGCGGCCGGCAGTTCCTCGACGTCGTCAGCGTCGTCGACGAGGCCGATCGGCGGGCACTCGCCGATCCCGTCCACCAGTGCCTGACAACCGGCCTCAAGGTATCGCTCGGACGGCGCGCGGTGGTGCTCGCCCGTGCCGACGGCGCCGAGCACAGCATCGAACTCAGCGCCGCGCCGCTCGCCGGCGAGCGCGGCGAGGTCGCGGGCGCCGTGGTCCTGCTGCACGACGTCACGGAGTTACGGGGCCTCGCCCGCCAGATGAGCTATCAGGCGAGCCACGACGCGCTTACCGGCCTCGTCAACCGCCGCGAATTCGAGCGCCGGCTGCAGGAGAGCCTAGAGCTCGCCCGCGGCGGCGCGCAGACTCACGTCCTGTGCTACCTCGACCTCGATCGCTTCAAGGCGGTCAACGACACCAGCGGCCACACGGCTGGCGACAACATGCTGCGCGAGGTCGCCGCGCTCGTGAAGGACGCGGTGCGTGACTCCGACACCGTCGCGCGCCTCGGCGGCGACGAGTTCGCGATGCTGCTCGTCGGCTGCCCGCTCGAGAAGGCGATCCAGATTGCCAATGACGTCTCGACCGCGATCCGCGACTACCGCTTCGTGTGGCAGGACAAGATCTTCTCGATCGGCGTCAGCATCGGGCTGGTCGAGATCGGACGCGCAAGCGGCAGCATCGAGGACGTGATTTCGGCCGCCGACTCCGCCTGTTATGTGGCAAAGAGCCAGGGCCACGGCCAGGTGCACGTCTATTCGGCCCACGACGCGGCCGTCGCCCGGCACCGCGGCGAAATCCACTGGTTGCAGCGCCTGCAGCACGCGCTGCGCGACGACAGCTTTCTGATCTACACCCAACCGATCGTCTCGGCGACCGGCGGCAACGACCCTGGACCTGCGCTCGAGGTGCTGGTGCGGCTTGCAGCCGAGGACGGCTCGATCAGCACGCCCGGCGAGTTCCTGAAGGCGGCTGAACGCTACCGCCTGATGCCGCTGGTCGACCGGTGGGTCGTGCAGACCGCGCTCGCGGCGTTTGGCCGGGGCGCAATCAAGATCCCGGCCGGGCGGAGCATCGCGATCAACATCTCCGGCCAGACGCTCGGCGACGGCCAGTTCCTCGAATTCGTCGTCGAGTGCCTCGACAGCACCGGCGTCGCCCCGACGCAGGTGTGCTTCGAGGTCACCGAGGCCTCGGTCGTCGCGCACCTGGAGCACGCCCGCCGCTTCATCGGCGTGCTGCACGCGATAGGCTGCACGTTTGCGCTCGACGACTTCGGCAGCGGACTCGGCTCGTTCGTCAATCTGAAGACGCTGGCGATGGACTACCTGAAGATCGACGGGCTGTACATGCGCAACCTGGCGCGCGACAGCGTCAACCAGGCCATGGTTTCCGCAATGATCAAGCTGGCGCACACCCTCGACTTCAAGGTGATCGCCGAACAGATCGAGGATACCGCCTCGCTCGATGCCGCCCGGCGCATGGGCATCGACTTCATGCAGGGCTATGTGCTCGGCCGGCCGGAGCCGCTGAAGACCGCGGCCTGACCGCACCGGCGTAGAATCCCGGCAGCCACTGACCGGGAGGCCGCCATGCATCGCGTATCACCACTGATCCGTCCTCTCCAGCACGGCGCGCTCGCGGCGCTGCTGCTCGCGGCGCCGGCACTCGCCACTGCGGGTGAACCCGCGGCGACCCAGTTCCTGAATTCCGGCAAGGTCATGACCGTGAACCTGCCGTTCTCCGAGGCAGTGCGCCACGGCGACACGCTCTACCTGTCGGGCCAGGTCGGGCTCAAGCCCGGCACCCTCGACCTGGTGCCCGGTGGGATCCAGGCAGAGGCGAGGCAAGCCCTCGACAACATCCGTACGATCCTCGAGGCCAACGGCCGAACCACAGCCGACCTGATCAAGTGCACGATCATGCTGGCCGACATCGCCGACTGGCGGGTGTTCAACGAGATCTGGCGCGAGTATCTGAAGAGCCCCTACCCGGCGCGCAGCGCGCTCGCCGCGGGTGGCCTCGCGCTGGGGGCGCGGGTCGAAATCGAGTGCATCGCCGCGGCCGGACCCTGAGGCGTCCGACCGCTACAGGAGCAGCGGCACGCCGGTCTTGGAGGCGATTTCGTCGAAGGCGACGAGCGGGGCGAGCTCGACGAGCGCGAGGCCCTCGGGCGTCACGTCGATGACCCCGAGGTCGGTGATGATGCGGTCGACGACCCCGACGCCGGTCAGCGGCAGGGTGCAGGCCGGAAGTATCTTGAGATCGGTCGTGCCGTCCTTCTTCCTCGCGACGTGCTCCATCACGACGACCACTCGCTCGACCCCGGCGACCAGGTCCATCGCTCCGCCCATGCCCTTGATCATTTTCCCCGGGATCATCCAGTTCGCGAGATCGCCGCGACCACTGACCTGCATCGCGCCCAGGATCGCGAGATTGATCTTGCCGCCGCGGATCATCGCGAAGCTCTGATCGCTGCCGAAGATCGAAGAGCCCGGGATCGTCGTGACGGTCTGCTTGCCGGCGTTGATCAGGTCGGCGTCCACGTGGTCGGGATGGGGGAACGGCCCTATTCCGAGCATGCCGTTCTCGCTCTGCAGCCACACCTCGATGTCCTTGGGCACGTAGTTCGCGACCAGCGTCGGGATCCCGATCCCGAGGTTCACGTAGAACCCGTCCTCGAGCTCCTCGGCGGCGCGCGCAGCCATCTGCTCCTGGGTCCACGGCATGGCTCAGCCTCCCACCGGCACGGTGACCGTGCGTTTCTCGACGTGCTTCACCGGGTGCGCGTTGTGGACGATCCGGTGCACGTAGATGCCCGGGAGATGCACGTCGTCCGGCGCGATGGCGCCCGTCTCGACGATCGTCTCGACCTCGGCGACGCAGATGCGACCGGCCGTCGCGAATGCCGGGTTGAAATTGCGCGCCGTCAGCCGGAAGCGCAGGTTGCCGCTCTTGTCGGCGACCGCCGCCTTGACCAGTGATACGTCAGGGACCAGCGAGCGCTCCATCAGGTAGGTCTGGCCGCCGAATTCCCGCAACTCCTTGCCCTCGGCCACGAGCGTGCCGACGCCGGTTGGCGTGTAGAACGCCGGGATCCCCGCGCCGCCGGCGCGCAGCTTCTCGGCGAGCGTCCCTTGCGGCGTGAACTCGAGCTCAAGTTCCCCCGCCAGGTACTGGCGTTCGAACTCCTTGTTCTCGCCGACGTAGGAGGAAATCATCTTGCTGATCTGGCGGGTCTCGAGGAGTTTGCCGAGACCGAAGCCGTCGACGCCGGCATTGTTGGAGATGACGGTGAGTCCACGGACCCCCGAGTCCCGCAGCGCATCGATCAGCGCCTCCGGGATGCCGCACAGCCCGAAGCCGCCGACCGCCAGCAGCTGACCGTCGCGGACAATCCCGGCGAGCGCCGCCGCCGCCGATGGGTAGATCTTGTTCACACATCCCCCCGAGCTGGCTCTGCCCGGCGAAAAGGCGGCCATGATAACCGAGGCCTCGCATCGGGGTGCGCCGGACTCGCGGTTTCGCCGGCTGCGGGAACGGGGGCGCACCCCGTCCCCGGGCCGGGAATATCGGGAGCGCTCAGAGCAGAGGGACGAGCAGCAGCGCGACGATATTGATGATCTTGATCAACGGATTGATCGCCGGGCCCGCAGTGTCCTTGTAGGGATCGCC
>DATNHZ010000247.1:0-9401 GCA_035604655.1 Steroidobacteraceae bacterium
CTCATTGACGCGCAACGGGCGGCCGCCCATGTTCTGCCCGTTGAGGTTCTGGATCGCGCGCGCAGCGTCTGCGTTGGCCATTTCGACGAAGCCGAAGCCGCGGGGCCGGCCGGTGTCGCGATCGTTGATCAGCGCCACCGATTCCACCTTGCCGTGCTGTTCGAACAGCTGGCGCACGGCCGCTTCGTCCGCCGTGAACGGCAGGTTGCCCACATAGATCTTGGTCATTTGCAATCACTCACTAACAAGGTCCGGCGCGTGCCGTGGCACGACGCCTGGGACCAACACTGACTACGGAAGACACTGCCCCGCAACGCCGGTACACGGCCGACTGCCACGGGGACGGTCTCGACCGCCACCTTGGTTCGAACACTCTTCGCTTTTGGTGTCAGCGCCGGCACCGGAGAACCCGGGCGGCGGGAGGCAGAAAAGGAGAAAGGGTCACGAGCCGGCAAGCACCCTACAGGAATGCCCGCGGGATTGCCACCGTGCGGCGAGGCCCGCTGCCGGGGCGAGTGGCGCCCGTCCAGGCTGGCCCGGAGCCGTGCGCGGAGCGGGAGGAGATCCCGCGGTGCCGCCCCTCCACGACATGCAGTAGCGGTGGATCGAGGCTGGCGTGCCGAGGCGAACGGCCGTGGTCCTGCGATCGCACCGTCGCGACCTGCTTCCCGGCCAGCAACGTCTGGTTATCGCGTCATAACGACAAAGCGTTTCCTCAGAATCCAGACGCTGCCTACGATCAAGGTCCCTGACTTCGACTGCCTATTCCCATGAGTGCGAGCCCTGTAGCCAGCGCCGGCATGCTGCCGCTCGATCCGGAGCGCGCGGCGCGTCTGGACACGCTGATCGAGGACCTCGACCCGGCGACGCTGCTTTGGATCAGCGGCTATACGGCCGGGCTGGCAGCGGAACGGGCCCGCAGCGGAGCGCGGAGCGGCTTCCTCGCCCAGTCACTCGTTCAGCCCGTGGCCCCGCATGCCCCGGCGACCCGGGCGACGCCGGCCTCCCCGGTCACCGTGATTTATGGCTCGCAGACCGGCAATGGAAGGCGCGTCGCCGAGCGACTCGGCCGTGGCCTCGAGGCGTCCGGGCTGCAGGCCACGGTGGTCAGCGCGGCCGACTACTCGCCGAAGCAGCTCGCTCAGGAGCGCTTCGTGTACCTGGTCGCGAGCACGCACGGCGATGGCGATCCGCCGGACGATGCTCGTGCCCTGTTCGAATTCCTGACCAGCCGGCGGGCACCACGGCTGCCGTCGCTGGCCTACGCGGTGCTGGCGCTCGGCGACTCGAGCTATCCGCGGTTCTGCCACACCGGGCGGGTGCTCGATGAGCGCCTCGCCGAACTTGGCGCCCGTCGCCTGTTCGCGCGGGTTGATTGCGACGTGGACCTCGAGCCGAAAGCGGCGCCGTGGATCGACCAGGCGGTCGGTGCCGCCCGCGGCGAACTCGGCACGGAGGCGCCGCGCTTGGCAATCGTCACGCCGCTGCGCCCAACCGCCGCCCCGCTCGCCTCGCGCGACCAGCCGCTCGAGGTCGAGTTGCTCGCGAACCATCGAATCACGGCCCGCAATGCCGACCGCGACGT
Source organism: Steroidobacteraceae bacterium (assembly GCA_035604655.1). Lineage (GTDB taxonomy): Bacteria > Pseudomonadota > Gammaproteobacteria > Steroidobacterales > Steroidobacteraceae > CAIKZZ01. The sequence continues at coordinate 1,586 of DATNHZ010000247.1, forward strand.
CCGCCATGTCGAGCTCGCGATTCCCGACGAGCGTTTCGACTACGAGCCCGGCGATGCGATCGGCGTGTTCGTCGAAAACCCGATCGCCGCCGTCGAACGCATTGTCGAGCTCACCGCACTCGATCCGGCTAGTCAGGTCACGGTCGACGGCAGCACGCACTCGCTGCGCAGCTGGCTCACGAGCCGCCGCGAGATCGCGCGCATCGCGCGCCCGCTCGTTGAGCGCCTCGCCGAACGCAGTGGCGATCGCCAGCTTGCTGGCTGGCTGGCGCCCGAGTCGGCCACCGAGCTGCGGCGCGCGTTCAGTCAGCTGCAGGTCGCTGATCTGCTGCGACACTTTCCCGCCGCCTGGGACCCCGAGGCGCTGGTGCGCGCGCTGCATCCGCTCGCGCCGCGGCTGTATTCGGCCGCCTCGAGCCGACGCCAGGTTGGTGGCGAGGCACACCTGACCGTCGCCGTCATCGACTACCGCCACGATGGCGAGCGGCGCGTCGGCCCGGCTTCCTGGCAGATCTCGATCGCGAGTCCCGGCGCGCGGCTCAGGGCCTTCGTCGAGCCCAACGCGCGCTTCCGGGTGCCAACCGACGGGTCGCGCGACATCATCATGATTGGGCCGGGCACCGGCGTCGCCCCGTTCCGCGGGTTCGTGCAGCAGCGGGTCGCCGATGGCGCGCGCGGCCGCAACTGGCTGATCTACGGCGGCCGCCACCGCGAGCGCGACTTCCTGTATCAGGCCGAGTGGCAGGAGACGCTGAAACGTCGCCAGCTGCACCGGCTGGACGTTGCGTTCTCGCGCGACCAGGCCGACAAGGTCTACGTGCAGCATCGGATCCGTGAGCACGGCCGAGAGCTGTTTGCGTGGCTCGAGAAGGGAACGTCGGTATACGTGTGCGGAGATGCGGAGCGTATGGCCCCCGACGTGCACGCGGCACTCATCGAGGTAATCGCTACGCATGGTGCCCGCTCGGCGGAGGACGCGGCCGACTACCTGAACGGGCTCGCCCAGGTCAAGCGTTACGCCCGCGACGTGTACTGAGGATCAATGACCGAGCTGTCCGCGGTAGAGAAAATCAAGGCTGAGAGCCGCGGCCTGCGCGGCACGCTGGTCGACAGCCTTGCCGATCCGGCGACCGGTGGGCTCGCCGAGAGTGACACGCAGCTGCTGAGACTCCACGGCAGCTATCAGCAGGACGACCGCGACATCCGCGAACAGCGGCGGCTGCAGAAGCTCGAGCCGCTGTGGCGCTTCATGGTGCGGCTGCGCCTGCCGGGCGGGGTGTGCACCCCTGCGCAGTGGCTGGCGATCGACGCGCTCGCGCGCGCGCATGCGAACGGCTCACTGCGCCTGACGACCCGCCAGACCTTCCAGCTCCACGGCATCGCCAAGGGCGACCTCAAGCCGACGCTGGCGGCACTCAACGCCGCGCTGGTCGACACCGTCGCCACTTGCGGGGACGTGAATCGCAACGTCGTCGCGAGTTCGAATCCCGTCGAATCACCCGCGCACGCGGAAGTGGCCGAGTGGGCGCGACGCCTGTCCGAGCACCTGCTGCCGAGGACCCGCGCGTACCATGAAATCTGGCTTGATGGTGAAAAGCTCACCGGTACCCCGGAGGTCGAGCCGATCTACGGCAACACCTATCTGCCGCGTAAGTTCAAGACCGCGATTGCGATCCCGCCATCGAACGACGTCGACGTGTTTGCCAACGACCTCGGTTTCATCGCCATCGTCGAAGACGGCCGCCTCGCCGGCTTCAACCTGACGGTCGGCGGCGGTCTCGGTGCGACGCACGGCGATGCCGCCACCTACCCGCGCCTCGCGGACGTGGCCGGCTTCCTGACGCCGGACCGTCTGCTCGCCGTCGCCGAGGCGGTGCTCACAACGCAGCGTGACTTCGGAGATCGCACAAACCGCAAGCATGCCAGGCTCAAGTACACGATCGCCGACCGCGGCCTTGCGTGGTTTGTCGCGGAGGTGGAACGTCGTGCCGAATGCAAGCTCGAGCCTGCGCGACCGTTCGCATTCACCTCAAACGGGGACCGGTTCGGCTGGCTGCGGGGTTTTGACGGTCGCTGGCACCGGACGCTGCGGATACCTGCCGGACGCATCGTTGACCGCTTCGATCTGCCGTGGCTGACGGGCTTCCGCGAAATCGCCAAGGTTCATACCGGCGACTTTCGGATCACCCCGAACCAGAACGCGATCATTGCCGGGGTCGACGCCAGCGCCCGGCAAGCGATCGACGAGCTGATCAGCCGCTTCCGTCTGGACGCCACGGAGCACTTGAGTCCGCTGCGACGGGACGCGCTGGCCTGCGTCGCCTTACCGACCTGCCCGCTGGCGATGGCGGAAGCGGAACGCTACCTGCCGCAGCTACTGTCGCGGGTCGAGGCACTTCTCGAGCGCCACGCGATCAGTCACGTACCGCTCAGCCTGCGGATCACGGGCTGCCCGAACGGCTGCGCACGCCCGTACCTGGCCGAGATAGGCCTGATCGGGAAGGCGGCCGGCCGCTACAACCTGCATCTCGGGGGTGACGCACGCGGCCAGCGGCTCGCTGTGCTGCACCGGGAGAACCTCGACGAGGCGGCGTTCCTCGCCGAGCTCGATGGCCTGCTGCGTGCGTTCGCCAGCGAGCGTGCCGACGAGGAGCGGTTCGGCGATTTTCTGTGGCGCACCGGGCGCATCCGTGGCCCGGCGCGCGCCTGAGCCGGGACCGCTGCGGGCACGCCGATGCGTTACTTCCCTTTGTTCCTCGACCTGCGCGAGCGGCTGGTGGTGATCGTCGGCGGAGGCCCGGTCGCCGAGCGCAAGCTCGAGCTCGTCCGCCGCTCCGGTGCGCGGCTGCGACTCGTCGCGCCGGCGTTGTGCGAACGACTGGCCAGGGCGCTCCGCGCCGGTCGGTTTGAACACTGTGCCCGCGGCTTCATTGCCACCGATCTCGACGGCGCCCGCCTCGCCATCGCGGCCGCGGACGATCCTTCGATCAACCGCGCCGTGGCCGCGGCCGCCGAGGCGCGCGGCATCTACGTCAACGTCGTCGATGATCCGGCGCTGTGCTCCGCCATCCTGCCGGCCATCGTCGATCGCTCGCCGCTCGTGGTTGCAATCTCGACGCTGGGCACCGCACCGGCGCTCGCGCGGCTCGTTCGGGAGCGAGTTGAATCGGCGCTCGACGAGTCGATCGGCAGTCTGGCGAGGTTCTGCGCCGTCTGGCGCGCGCGGATCAAGGCGGGGGTCAAAGACCTTGGGGCTCGCCGCCGGTTCTACGACTGGCTGCTGCGTGGCCCGGTGAGCGATCTCGTGCGCCACGCCCGCGAGGCGGACGCTGGCCGTCTGGTCGCCACGGCGCTTGCCGCCGGAGTCCCGCCCGGTCCCGGTTCGGTGGCGCTGGTCGGTGCCGGGCCCGGCGACCCGGGGCTCCTGACGCTTCGCGGGCTGCGGGCGCTGCAATCGGCCGACGTCGTGCTGCACGACCGGCTCGTCTCGCCCGAGGTGCTCGGGCTCGCGCGTCGCGAGGCCGAGCTGATCGCGGTCGGCAAGGGCGGCGGCACCCATGGCGTCGCGCAGGCGCACATCCACGAATTGATGGTCGAGCACGCGCGCCGCGGCCGCCGCGTCGTGCGCCTCAAGGGAGGCGATCCTTTCGTATTCGGGCGCGGCGGCGAGGAACTCGAGCATCTCGTCCGCCACGGGATTCGGTTCGAGGTCGTGCCGGGCATCACGGCGGCGCTCGCGTGCGCCGCCTACGCGGGCATCCCGCTGACTCACCGCGATCACTCTGGCTCGATCCGCTTCGTAACGGCGCATTGCCGCGAGTCCCTCGAGGCAACCGACTGGCACGGACTCGCACGCGGGCGCGAGACGCTTGCCGTTTACATGGGCGTCGCGATGCTCGGCACGCTGCGGCGCGAGCTGGTACGACACGGCCGCGCCGCGTCGACGCCGGTGGCGTTCGTCGAGAATGGCAGCCGGCCGGAGCAGCGGGTCGTGCTCGGCACGCTCGAGGAGGTCGAGGCGCTGGCGCGCGCGTACGAACTGCGCTCGCCGGCACTGCTGATCGTCGGTGAGGTCGCCGCGCTCGGCGCCGTGCTTCACTGGTTCGGCACCCCGCCCGCCGGGTTCCCGGCGAGCGAGCAGCGCTCCGTGGCCTGAGTGACCCGCGCGGCGCGACCCGCGCAGATTGCACAGCGCGGGTGTCAGCGCGGCCTCCAAGCCGCACGCCGCAGGAACTGTCCGCCGCCCGGACCCGATTCGGTTGGTAGGAACCGGCGCGCGCAGTGAACCGCGACGCCGGGTGCCGGCGGTATAGTAGCGGCGTTGCCGCGATCCGGAGCCACCGGCCTGAGCCCGTCGAATCCTGTCCACCGCCCCCCGCGGCGCCGACATCTGTTACCGCCACGCCGAGCGCCGCGCGCGTCCCGCCGCGCGCCGCAGGTCGCGTGGAGTGCCTTGTGACGCCCCGATCGCGCACCCGCCGATGAGCGCGCGCGCGCGCGAGTGCGATGTCCTCGTGGTCGGCGGCGGCATCAACGGCACCGGCATCGCCCGGGATGCTGCCGGCCGCGGTTTGAGTGTGGTCCTGTGCGAGCAGCACGACCTCGCTGCGCACACGTCCTCGGCAAGCACAAAACTGATCCACGGCGGCCTGCGCTATCTCGAGCACTTCGAGTTCCGGTTGGTCCGGAAGGCACTGATGGAGCGCGAGGTACTGCTCGACGCCGCCCCGCACATCGTCTGGCCGCTACGCTTCGTGCTGCCGCATGAGCCGCACCTCAGGCCGGCGTGGATGATCCGCGCGGGTCTTTTTCTGTACGACCATCTGGCCCGCCGCCGGCGATTGCCGCCGTCCGAAACCGTCGACCTGGGACGGCATCCTGCCGGGGCGCCGCTGCGGCGCTCCGACCGGGAAGGCTTCCTTTATTCGGACGGCTGGGCGGACGACGCGCGTCTCGTGGTCCTGAACGCGGTCGATGCGCATGAGCGCGGCGCCCGTATCCTGATCCGCACGCGCTGTGCGCGCGTCGTGCGCGAGCGCGGCGCGTGGTCCGCGACCCTGATAGCGCATGGCGGCGAGCGGCAGGCGATACGTGCGCGCAGCATCGTCAACGCAGCAGGACCGTGGGTCGCCGCGTTCCTCGACCAGTCGACGCCGGTGCGCGCGAGGCGCGCTGTGCGCCTCGTCAAGGGCAGTCACATCGTCGTGCCGCGGCTGTTCGACCACTCGTTCGCGTATATTTTTCAGAACGTCGACCGGCGGATCATCTTCGCCATTCCCTACGAGCGCGCCTTCACGCTGATCGGTACGACTGACGTCGAATACCACGGCGACCCCGCGCGCGCGGCGATCAGTGCCGAGGAGGTGACCTATCTGTGCGAGCTCGGCAGCCGGTACTTCGCGCGCGCGGTGACGCCGGCCGACGTTGTGTTCAGCTTCTCGGGAGTGCGACCGCTGCTCGAGGATGAATCGGCGGATCCGACCAGCGTGACCCGCGATTACCGCCTCGAGCTGGAAGCCGATGGCCCGGCGCTGCTGTCGGTATTCGGCGGCAAGATCACCACCTATCGGCGCCTCGCCGAGGACGCACTCGCGCGCCTGATGCCCTTGCTCGGCGCCAAGGGCGCCCCATGGACGCACGCCGCGCCGCTGCCGGGCGGGGATCTGCCGGGTGGTGACTACGCCGCATACCGGGCCGCCCTCGCACAGCGCTTTCCGGAGTTTGCACCCGCGCTCCTCGATCGCTGGTCACGCGCCTACGGAACGCGCCTCAACCGCATGCTCGGTGCAGCGACGTGCGAGGCTGAGCTTGGCGAGGAGGTCGTGCCCGGACTGCACGCCGCCGAGATCCGGTACCTGCGGCGCACCGAGTGGGCACACACGGCCGAAGACATCCTGTGGCGCCGCTCGAAGCTCGGCCTGCATCTTCCTCCCGGGTCCGCGGCGGTACTCGATGCATGGCTGGCGCAATCGCCGGCGGACAGCCCGTCGTGAGGCGGGCCGATCACACTTCTCGACGGGACTCGGTCTGGCGCCCTTCCAATGACATCGGCGCCACGCCGCGGCGCTGAGCCGCGAGGTGCCGGCGCGGCCGGCGTGTGCGTGCCCCGGGAGTCGGCGCTGAAATGCCCGGCGACCGGGACCGCGCCAGGCGCAACGGATCGAGAGGGAGTGGCGCGACCGGCGGGGTCGGCATGACGCCGAGGTTAATTTCCGGCAACCTTCGAGCCGCACACTGCGCCCGGGTTCACCGTGGCAGCCGGGCGCGGACGACACGCGCCGCCGGCTTGGAGATGCGATGTTAGGTCGAGGCTCCTGCGCACTGATCGCCCGGGCTGCCACGTGCGGTATGTTCGCGATGCTGACGGTGACTGCTCCGCCGCTTCGGGCCCAGGAGGCGGCCGACCCGCCCGGGCGCGTAGCCCGGGTCGGCGTGGCGCTCGGGTTGGTGTCGCTGCAGCCGGCCGGCAGCGACACGTGGATCGGCGACGTGCTGAACCGCCCGCTGACGACCGGCGACAAGCTGTGGGTCGACCGCGAGTCGCGCGTGGAACTCGATGTGGGATCGGCCACAGTCCGGCTCGGCAGCGAGACCGGCGTCGAGCTGCTGAACCTGGACGACCGCACCACGCAACTGAAGCTGACGGTGGGCACGCTGTCGATGCGAGTGCGCACACTCGGCCCGGACCAGACTTTCGAGGTCGCGACCCCGTCCGCCGCAGTATCGCTGCTCGAGCCCGGTGACTATCGCGTCGATGTCAACGAAGCGGGCGATGCGCTGACGGTGGCGGCGCTCCGCGGACAGGTGGCCGTCACGGCGGGCAACGACGCCGTGACGCTCAGCGCGGGCGAAGAGTTGCAGTACTCGGGGGGCGAGCTCGCCGACGCAGGGATCACGTCGCTGTCACCGGCCGATGCCTTCGACCAGTGGGCCGCGGATCGCGACGCGCGCGAGGATCGAGCGGTTGCGACGCGCTATCTGTCGCCCGACGTGACCGGCTACCAGGATCTCGACGACTACGGCTCCTGGCAGGCGGTGGACAACTATGGTCCGCTGTGGATTCCGACCGTCGGCGTCGGCTGGGCCCCGTACCGCAACGGCCACTGGGCTTGGGTGTCGCCGTGGGGCTGGACATGGATCGATGCCGCGCCGTGGGGTTTCGCACCATTTCATTACGGCCGCTGGGTCAACCTCGGCGGCAGCTGGGGCTGGGCGCCGGGACCGCGTCAGTACGCGCCCGTGTATGCGCCCGCGCTGGTCGGCTGGGCCGGCGGCGCGGGTTGGTCCATGGGCGTGTCGGCCGCTGCGGTCGAACCCGCGGTTGCGTGGTTTCCGCTCGGCTGGAACGAGATGTACGTGCCGGCCTACCCGGTCAGCAACACCTATGTGCGAAATGTCAACGTGACCAACACCCGCGTGTCGAACGAGGACATGACCAGCTACTTCGCGAATCGCAGCGCCGTCGGCAGTGCGGCACCCGGCCGTCCGAACACAGCTGGCCGCGGACTCGCGCCGCTCGGGATTCAGTATCGAAACCTGGCAGTCCCGGGCGCGGTGACGGCCACCACCCGTACCGCCTTCATTGCGGCGGAGCCGGTGCAGCAGCATCGCGCCGACGCGCCACCCGAGGCACTGGCGCGCGGCTCGGCAAGCACCGCGCCTCCGGCGATGGCACCGTCCGCGCAGAGTATCGGACGCCGAGCAGAATTCACCCCGCGCCTTGCGCCGGAGCTGTGGAACCGGCCGGTGATCGCCCGCACGGCGCCGCCGCCGGCACCGGTCCCGTTCGAGCAGCAGCGGCGTGCCGTCATTGCCA
>DATNHZ010000248.1:0-11039 GCA_035604655.1 Steroidobacteraceae bacterium
TGCGCGCCTCGCCGCCGACATCGCCCGCGAGAACATCGTCACTGCGCGTGCCGGGCATCTGCCGACGATCGACATCGTCGCCAGCCGGAACGGCAACGACACCGGCGCCTATGCGCAGGCGTTCGGCACGACCTATCCGGCCGACACTCTTACCTATGACAAGCAGATCGGCGTGCAGCTCACGGTGCCGCTGTACTCGGGTGGTAACACCTCCTCGCGCGTCCGCGAGGCCGTGTACCGGCACCGCGCGGCGCGCGAGCGCCTCGAGCAGACCGCGCGCGAAACGGAGCGCCAGACGCGCGATGCCTATCTCGGCGTGATCAGCGAGATCTCGCGGGTCCAGGCGCTGAAGCAGGCGCTCGCATCGAGCCAGACGGCGCTGCAGGCGACCGAGGCGGGTTACGACGTCGGGACCCGCACTGCGGTCGATGTGCTGCTGGCGCGACAAAGGCTGCTTGATGCCCAGACCAACTACGCGCGCAGCCGCTACGACTACGTCATCAACGTGCTGACCCTCGAGCAGGCCGCCGGCACACTGGACGAGTCGCGCCTGCTGCGGGTCAATGGCTGGCTCGGCCAGACGGTGTCGGTCAAGTAGCTCTCAACCGGGCACGCCCGGCCCGACGGGCTGGTCGATCAGCTCCATCAGGCGCGCAAGTGCGCCGCGGTTCGCATTCACCGCCGCGATCCCCTGCCCGCCCGCGCGTGCCCTTGCCGCCGGGTCGACCAGCAGCGCCGCGAGCCGCTGCGCCAGCGCCGCGTCGTCGGCCACGAACTCAAGGGCACCCACCTCGGCAAGCAGCCGCGCGATGCCGGCGGTGTTGAATGTGTGCGGTCCGGTCAGGATGGGCTTCGCAAGCGCGGCGGGCTCGAGCAGGTTGTGCCCGCCGACCGCCACCAGGCTGCCACCGACGAAGGCGACATCGCCCGCTGCGTAGAACTGTACGAGCTCGCCGAGCGTGTCGACCAAGAGCACGCTGGTGCCGGCGTTGACCGGCGCGCCGCTGCTGCGCGTGACGAAACCGATGCCACGCCGGCGCAGCAGCGCCGCAACGGACTCGAATCGCGGCGGGTGGCGCGGCACAAGCACCAGCAGCGCGCCGGGCAGCAGCCTTGCGAGCGCAACCTGGGCATCGAGCAGCTGCTCCTCCTCGCCCGCGTGGGTGCTGCCGGCGACCCACACGGGCCGCTCGACGCCGATCATTTCGCGCAGCGCCGCCCCCTGGCGCGCCACCTCCGCGGACAGCTCGAAGTCGAACTTGATGTTGCCGACCACCTGGATCCGCGCTGGGTTGGCGCCGATCGTCACGAACCGCTGCTTGTCAGTCTCGCTCTGCGCGGCGATCACGACATCTCCCGACAGCGTCGTGCGGATCAGCGTCGCCAGCCAGCGGTAGCGGTCCACCGAGCGCGCCGACAGGCGCGCATTCGCCAGCACGATCGGAACGCCGTGCTGGCCGCAGGCGCGATACAGGTTCGGCCACAGCTCGGTCTCGAGAATCACCGCCAGCCGCGGGCGAACGCGGCCGAGAAAGCGGTCCACCGCATCCGGCAGGTCGTACGGGAGGTAGCGTATCGTCACCCCGGCGCCGAACAGGCGCTCGGCGCGGCTGCGGCCGGTGGGCGTCGCGGTGGTCAGCAGCAGCGGCACATCCTGATAGCGCGTCCGCAGCCGCTGCACCAGCGCGGCCGCCGCCTGCACCTCCCCGACCGACACCGCGTGCACCCACAGCCCGCCCGGCGGCAGGCGGGCGCCGAAGCCGAAGCGCTCGCCGAGCGCCCGCCAGTAGCTGCGGTCGCGCACGCCCCGCCACAGGACCAGGCCGAATGCGAACGGCACGAGACAATACCCGAGGGAGATGTACAGTATTCGCAACGTCAACCCCGGCGCCGCGCGCAACGGCTGAGATCATACCGCCCATGACGACCCCGGCCACCGTCTCGCCGGTCGATGCCGCCTGCGGGGTGCCGCTGGTGCCGCTTTCGCGGTTCCTCGCGCCGCGCTGGTGGCCGGTGTGGATCGGCCTTGCGGTCGTGCGCGGGCTCGCGCTGTTGCCGTGGGCGTCGCAGGCGCTGCTGGCGCGCCTCGTCGGCACACTCGCCTGGTATCTCGCGCGCCGCGAGCGGCGCGTCACGCTGATCAACCTGCGCCTCGCCTTCCCCGCGCTCACCGAGCGGCAGCGCCGCCGCATCGGGCGAGGCCACTTCCAGTCGCTCAGCTATTCGCTGTTCGAGGTCGGCCTCGTGTGGTTCGACCACAGCGGACGGCTGGAGCGGCTGACGCGGATCGAAGGACGGGAGCACCTGCAGGCGGCGCTTGCGCGGGGCAAGGGTGTGCTGCTGCTCGGCGCGCACTTCACCACCAACGAGATCGCCGCAGCAGCGCTGCCGCAGACGGGCCAGGACTTCGAGGTCATGTACAAGCCCTCGACCAACGAGCTGGTGAACCAGCTGGCGCTGCGAGCGCGCACCGCGCGCGGCGGGCGGATGATCCCGAGCGAGCGCTTCGTCGAGATGCTGCGCTCGCTCAAGCGCGGCGGCATCGTGCTGTATGCGCCGGACCAGCGCTTCGACGGCAGCGGCCGGATCACGGTACCGCTGTTCGGCGTGCCGGCGCTGTCGAACCCGGGGACGACCTTCGTGGCGCGGGCAACCCGGTGCTCGGTACTGCCGTTCTTCCCGCGCCGGTTGGCCGACGGCTCCGGATATGTGATGACGATCGGCGCGCCGCTCGCGGACTTTCCGAGCGACGATCCGGTGCGCGACGTGGCCCGCTACCACGCACTGATCGAGGCAGCAGCCGCCGCCGCACCGGAGCAGTACCTGTGGAGCTACAAGCGGTTCCGGCCGCTTCCCGGCGAGCCCGACCCCTACCGGCGCGGGGCGCTGCGCGCTGCCTCGTAGCCCTCGAGCAGCGCCGCCGCCTGCGCGTGCGTGAAGCGTCGCGGCTCGCCGGCCGAGAGCTTCGCGAGCGAGCGCGTGAGGCGCGCGAGATTGCGCCTCTCCCAGGTGCCTGCGGCGCGCAGCGAGCCGCGGTCGAAGTCGACCAGCGTGACGAGGCCCGCGCCGTCGATCAGCACGTTGTGCGCATTGAGGTCGGCATGGCAGACGCCCGCGGCGTGCAGCACCCGGATCGTCCTGCCGACCTCGCGCCAGACGCCGAGCGCGAGATCCTCCGCCAGCAGCGCGGCCAGCGAGCGGGCGCCAGGAATCGCGACCGTCAGCAGGTCCGCGCGATAGCCCCAGCCCGTGCGCAGGTAGCGCGCTGCCACCGGTCGCACCGCCGGCAGCTGCCGTTGCTCGAGCTCGGCGAGCAAACTCAGCTCCCGGAACGGGCGCGTCGCGGCCTCGCCGCGCCACACATAAACATCCTCGACGAGCCGCGCGACCAGGCCGCCGCGGCGATAGCGGCGCAGCACCCAGCCGCCGGTGCCGCCGCGGGCCGCCACGAACCATACGCTGCCGCGGCCGCGCGCGGTACCGTCGATGCGACCGGCGTGGCCGAGCGCGTCGGGCTCGAAATCGGCCGCCGCCGGATGGTCGATGCGCGAGGGGTCGTATAGGATCGCGCCGGTTGCCGTCGGGATGCGCGCCAGCTGCATGTTGCCCCTCACGAGATTTCAGAACTCGCCGCCCGCCGCCGTCTGCATCCTGCGGATCTCGGCCATCGGCGATGTGTGCCATACGCTTGCGGTGCTGCGCACGCTGCAGGCCGCATGGCCGGCGACGCGCTTCACGTGGATCATCGGCACGGCCGAGCACAAGCTGATGAGCCTCGTGCCGAGCGTCGAGTTTATCAGCTACGACAAGCGCGGCGGCCTGGCGGAGCTGTGGCGGCTGCGCCAGCTGCTCGCCTCACGCCGTTTCGATCTGCTGCTGCACATGCAGGTCGCGCTGCGAGCGAGCCTCGTCTCGACGCTGGTGCACGCGCCGGTCAAGCTGGGCTTCGACCGGTCACGCGCCCGCGAGCTGCAGTGGTTGTTCACGACCGACCGGATCCACCCCGGTGGCGACCAGCACGTGCTCGATTCGCTGTACGGTTTCGCCGAAGCAGTCGGCGTGCACGACCACGAGCTGCGCTGGGACATTCCGGTGCCGCTGGATGCGCGGGCCTATGCCGCGGCGCTCGTCGACGATGCCCGGCGCACGCTGGTCGTCAGCGCCTGTTCGAGCCATCCGCTCAGGAACTGGCGGCCGGAGTTCTACGCGGCGGTGGCCGACCATGCGGCGCGGGCACACGACATGCGCGTGATCCTGTGCGGCGGTCCCGGCGTCGTGGAGCGGCGCATGGCCGATGCGATCGTCGCCGCCGCCGCCATGCCGGTCATCGACCAGGTTGGCAAGGACACGCTGCCGCAGCTGCTCGCGCTGCTCGCGCGCGCGGACGCGCTGCTGGCGCCGGATTCGGGTCCGGCGCACATGGCGACGGCGGTCGGCACGCCGGTCATCGGGCTGTATGCGGCGACCAATGCCGCACGCAGCGGGCCGTACCTCAGCCGTGCGTCGTGCGTCGACCGTTATGCCGAGGCCGCGCGGCTGTTTCTCGGCGCAGAACCCGCGCAGCTCAAGTGGACGACCAAGATCGAGCGCCCTGGCGTCATGGACCTGATCACGCCCTACGATGTCATCGCCAAGCTCGATGTACTGATGCGCCACCCGCTGCGGCGCCGTTAGCTGCTGCGGAACCTTCGTGCTAGGCTGCCGGCGCATCGATGGATGCCGGCACCCCGACGCTCTCCTTGCACGCTTATCGACCGCACCGCTTCCCGGATCTCGTCCGGGTGGGCAGTGAGTTCGACGGTGGCTACGTGCTGCCGCTCGGTGCGATCCGCGCGAGCCGGGCGCTGCTGAGCCTGGGGGTCGAGGAGAACTGGGCGTTCGAGCAGGGGGTGCTGGCGCTCAATCCGTCGATCAGGCTGACCTGCGTCGACGGCACGACCGGCCCGGAACTGATCCGCGCCAAGGCGATCCGCGAAATGCTGAGGGCGCTGCTGCGGCTGCGGGCGGGAAAATTCCTGCGCATGGCGCGGCTGCTGCAGCGGCCGCGCGAGTTCCGCGAGTTTTTCGCCAGCCACCAGTTCCTGAAGCTCATGGTCGCCGGCCGGCCGGGGCCCGGCGCCGCAACGCTCGATGAGCTGCTCGAAAGGGTCCGACAGGGCGATCCCACGCGCTGGGTGCTCGTCAAGATGGACATCGAGGGCTCGGAGTATGAAGCGCTCGCCGGCGCTGCCGACGGGCTGCGGCGGGTCGCGGCCCTGATCGTCGAGTTCCACGCGCTCGAGCGGAACTGGCGGCGGTTCGCCGCGACGATGGACGCGCTCGCCGGTCGCTTCCTCGTCGCGCACGTCCACGGCAACAACTACGCTGGCTACGTGCCCGGCTCGCGCATTCCGCAGACGCTCGAGGTGACCCTGATCCACCGCGATCTCGCGGACCCCGTCCCGCCGCCGGCATCCGACCGCTATCCCCTTCCTGGCCTCGACCGGCCAAACAATCGCCGCCATCCCGATCTTCAGCTCAGCTTCGAGTAACCATCCATGACCCCAACCACGATTCGCCTGCTCGTTCTCGTTGCGACCGCACTCGCGCCGGTACTCGCCGCCTCCGGCGCCGGTAGTCCCGTGATGCAGGGATTTGCCGCCGGCAGTGCTGCGAACGAAGCGGCGCTCGAGTCGCGCTTCGATGCGCGGCTGAGTGCCAAGGACATGCGCGGCTGGCTGGAGCGGCTGTCGGCCGCGCCCAACCACGTCGGCTCACCGCACGACAAGGCGAACGCGGAGTTCATGCTCGAACAGTTCCGCGCCTGGGGCTGGGAGGCGAACATCGAGACCTTCTATGTGCTGTACCCCACTCCGCGTCGCGAGCTGCTCGAGCTCGTCGGCCCCCGGCACTACCGTGCGACGCTGAGCGAGCCGCCGGTCGCCGGCGACCGCAGTTCGCAGCGGCCCGCCGGAGCGCTGCCTCCCTACAACGTCTACGGTGCGGACGGCGACGTCACGGGCGAGGTCGTGTACGTGAACTACGGCATGCCCGACGACTACAAGGACCTCGCGCGACGCGGCGTCTCGGTGAAGGGCCGGATCGTGATCGCGCGCTACGGCAACGGCTGGCGCGGGCTCAAGCCGAAGCTGGCGTACGAGCACGGCGCCATCGGTTGCATCATCTACAGCGACCCCAAGGACGACGGCTACGGCGCCGCGGATACTTACCCGGCCGGCGCCGGCCGGCCGGCGCACGGAGTGCAGCGGGGGTCGGTCGCGGACCTGCCGATCTACTCCGGCGATCCGCTGACGCCGGGTGTCGGCGCCACCCGCGACGCGCCGCGCCTCAAGCGCGAGGAGGCAAAGACGCTGCTCAAGATCCCGGTGCTGCCGATCTCCTACGCCGACGCGCAACCGTTTCTCGAATCGCTCGCCGGACCGCTCGCGCCGCCACGCTGGCGCGGCGGCCTGCCGCTCAGCTATCACCTTGGGCCGGGGCCCGCGAGGGTGCACCTGCTGATCGAGTCGGACTGGTCGCAGCGGCCAATCTACGACGTCGTCGCCAAACTGACCGGCAGCGAATATCCCGACGAGTGGGTGCTGCGCGGCAACCACCACGACGGCTGGGTGTTCGGGGCGGACGATCCGCTGTCCGGCAACGTCGTGCTGATGGCGGAGCTCAAGGCGATCGGCGAGCTGGCGGCCGGCGGCTGGCGGCCGAAGCGCACGCTCGTCTACTTCAGCTGGGACGGGGAGGAGCCCGGGCTGCTCGGCTCCACGGAGTGGGTCGAGACCCATGCCGACGAGCTCGCGCAGCACGCGGTCGCGTATGTGAACTCCGACAATACCTCACACGGCTTTCTGTCGGCGGGCGGCAGCCACTCGCTGCAGCGGCTCGTCGACGAGGTCGCCGGCGGCGTCAGCGATCCCGCCATGCAGGCAAGCGTACTGGCGCGCGCCCGCGCCCGCGCCATCATCGCCGGCACCGCGAAGGATGGTGGCGAGGGGCGCGGCGAGGAGCGCAGCGAGGAGCGCAAGCGGATTGCGCAGCGCCTGCTGAAGGGCGGCGAGCTGCCGCTGACGCCGCTCGGCTCGGGGTCGGATTACACGCCGTTCCTGCAGCACGCCGGCATCGCCTCGCTGGACCTCAGGTTCGGCAATGACGAACCAAGCGGGGACTATCACTCGTTGTACGACTCTTTCGATCACTACATCCGGATCGAGGATCCGGAACTCGCCTATGGCGTCGCGCTC
Organism: Steroidobacteraceae bacterium; assembly: GCA_035604655.1. Taxonomy (GTDB): domain Bacteria; phylum Pseudomonadota; class Gammaproteobacteria; order Steroidobacterales; family Steroidobacteraceae; genus CAIKZZ01. The sequence goes on from DATNHZ010000248.1 coordinate 7,236, forward strand.
GCCGAGGTCGCCGGCCATACGATGCTACGCCTCGCCGATGCGGACCTGCTGCCGTTGCGGGCGCAGGACTTCGCCGCCGCGGTGACCCAGTACGTCGAGGAGATCGACAAGCTGGCCGACAGGATGCGCACCGAGACCGCCGAGACCGATCAGCTGATTGCCGAGCGGATCTACGAACTTGGCGCCGACAGCTCCGATCGCGTGGGTCCGCCGGCCCACGAGGCTGCCGTGCCCTACCTCAACCTCGCACCGCTCAAGAATGCAGCTTCGGCGCTGGCGACGAGCGCCGCGGAACTCGATTCGCGCTACGCGACGGCGCTCGCCGAGCCCTCGCGCCTGACCCGCGAGCGGATGGTGGCCGTCAATGGCGAGCTGCGCCGCGCCGAGCAGGCGCTCCTGTCGCCCGGCGGGCTCCCGGGACGCGGCTGGTACCGGCACATGGTGTATGCACCGGGCCTGCACACTGGCTACGGGGCCAAGACGCTGCCTGCCGTGCGCGAGGCGGTGGAGGAACGGCGCTGGGCCGAGGCGGCGGACTATGTGCTGATCACGGCCAAGGCGCTCGATGCGTACCGGGCGGCGCTCGACGCCGCCGCCGACAAACTTCTCTGAAGGAGCGTGCCGATGTCCGACATCCTCGTGCCCGTCTCACCGGGTGAGGTCCTCGACAAGCTCACGATCCTGCGTATCAAGGCGGCACGGATGACCGATGCAGCCAAGCTCGCCAACGTGCGCCGGGAGCTCGAGATCCTCGAGCACACCTGGCGCGAGTCACCCTACGGTCGCCACGATGTCGCCCTCGACACGGCGGCGCTGCAGGCGGTCAACGAGCGGCTGTGGGATATCGAGGACCGCATCCGCGACAAGGAGCGGGCGCGCAGCTTCGACGCCGGATTCATCGAGCTCGCGCGCTCGGTGTACATCGAGAACGATGAGCGGGCTGCGATCAAGAAGCGCATCAATGTCGCGCTCGGCTCGACGATCGTCGAGGAGAAGAGTTACGCCGCCTACCACTGAGACGCGCGCGCCCGCTCAGCCGGTGCGGCGCACGCGCCGCAGCACGTACTCGGCTCCGCAGTAGGGGCATTTCGCCTCGCCGGTCGGCTCGATTGCCAGATACACGCGCGGGTGCGAATTCCACAGGTACATGCCGGGCATCGGGCAGCTGAGCGGCAGGTCGGTCTCGCCGACCTCGTAGCGGTGCTCGGCGTTCGGCTGGATCAGCCTCGGATCGTTCACGACCGGTGCGGCCATGGGTCTCTCGCGGCGTGCGTTCCGCTCATTATACGGGAGCGCGTGGCGACTCCGGGCAGCCGGGCGGCAGCTCTGCCCCCTGCACCATCACCGCGTCCCAGACGGCGGTCACCGTCGCGCGGCTCGCCGCGTGCGGCGCCGCCGGCACGACCGCCCGGGCCTGTTCGAGCGACAGCCGGTGAATCACGCTGCGGTAGCCGCGATAGGCGTCGACCAGCGCGTCGATGAGCCGGTGGTCGACGAGTGCTGCCGAGCCCACCGATTCGAGCTGGCGGATTGTATCGGCGAAGGTCACGAGCGGCGGGTGCTGCGCCGCCCAGCGCAGCACCCAGAACTGCGCCAGGAACTCGATGTCGGCGACGCCGCCGGGGTCCTGCTTGATGTCGAACTCGCCGGCCTGCGCGCGCGACAGTTCGCGCCGCATCCGGTCGCGCATGTTGCGCACATCCTCGCGCAGCGAGTCGCGTCTCACAGAGCGGCACAGCAGGTCGACGCGGGCCGCCTCGAACGCCGTCCTGATTGCCGGCGTGCCGGCAACCGCGCGCGAGTGCAGCAGCGCCTGGTGCTCCCACGTCCACGCCTCGCTGCGCTGGTAGTCGACAAAGGCACTGACCTGGGTCACCAGCATGCCGCCCTTGCCGCTCGGCCGTAAACGCATGTCGACCTCGTACAGCCGCCCCGCCGCCGTGTGCACCGTCAGCAGGTGCACGATCTTCTGGCCGAGGCGCAGGAAAAACACGGCGTTGTCGATCACCTTCGGGCCCGAGGTCTCCTGGATCTCGCCGGCCGAGTCGTGCAGGAACACGAGGTCGAGATCCGAGCCATAGCCGAGCTCGTGTCCGCCGAACTTGCCGTAACCGACCGCGGCGACGCCGCACACCCGCCGCGAGTCACCCCGGCCGCAGACCGGCTCGCCGTAAAGCGTGATCATCTCGCGCCACGCATGTGCCATCGCCCGCTCGAGGATCAGCTCGGCGATGTCGGTCAGCCGGTCGCTGACCTGCATCAGCGGCAGGCGCCCTGTCAGGTCGAACAGCGCGACCCGGAACACCGCCGCGCGCTGGAACTGCCGGAGCGTCTCGATGCTGCGCTCCTCGTCCTCCATGCCGCCCTCGGTGCGCAGCTCCAGTTCCTCGGCGAACTGCGCGCGTCCCGGCGGCTCGTCGAACAGGCGCTGGTCGACGAGCTCATCGAGCAGCAGCGGAAACGCCGCCACCTGCGCCGGCAGAAACGTGCCCAGCGCGCAGATCTCCGTCAGGCGCGCGAGCGCCAGCGGGTTCTCGTTCAGCAGCGCAAGGTAGGCGGTGCGCGGGCCGATCGCCTCGACGACCGACAGCGCGCGGCGCACGGTCGCCAACGGCTGCGCGTGACCCGCCGCCGCCGCGACCAGTCGCGGCAGCAGCGCATGCAGCCGCCGCTGGCCGTGCGCATCGAGCCGCCGGTAGTAGCCGGAGCCCTTCAGTTCGATGAGCGCGGCGGCGACACCCTCGGGTGCCACGAGTCCCAGCGACCTGAGCGCAGCGGCGAGATCCGCGGGCGCCGCCGCGGCGCTGAACGCGGATTCGAAGCCCCCGGCGGTTGGTGGCGCGGCGCCCTCTCCGGCCAGAACCAGGTTCGCGAAATGCCTTGCGACGCTGTCCCGCTGGGACTCGAGCTCCGTCGTGAGCTCCCGCCAGTCGTGCCGCCGCATCGCCGTCACCAGGCAGGCGCGCTGCTGCTCGTCGGCCGGCAGCCGATGGGTCTGTTCGTCGCGGTACATCTGCAGACAGTTCTCGAGGCGGCGGAGATACGCATAGGCCGCCTGCAGCTCGCGCACCGCCTCCTCGGGCAGCAACTTCTGGCCGGCGAGCCGCGGCAACACCGTCAGCAGCGAGGCGGACTGCAGACGCGCATCGCTGCCGCCGCGTACCAGCTGCAGCGCCTGGACGATGAACTCGATTTCCCTGATACCGCCGCGGCCGAGCTTGATGTTGTCGTCCAACTCCTTGCGCTCGACCTCGCGCGCGATCAGCGCCTTCATCTCGCGCAGCGACTCGAACACGCCGAAATCGAGGTACCTGCGGAACACGAACGGCCGCACGACGTCGCGGAACAGCGTCGCGTACGCCTCGACTCCGGTGACCGCCCGCGCCTTGATCCAGGCGTAGCGCTCCCAGTCGCGGCCGTGCTCCTGCAGGTAGCCCTCCAGGGCCGCGAAGCTCGCGACCAGCGGCCCCGAATCGCCGAAAGGCCTGAGGCGCATATCGACGCGATAGACGAAGCCGTCGACGGTCACTGCATCGAGCAGCTGGATCAGCTTCTGGCCGAGGCGCGTGAAGTACTCGAAGTTGTCGACCGCGCGCGCACCGTCGGTCTCGCCGCCCTCGGGGTACAGGAACACGAGATCGACGTCGGAGGAGAAGTTGAGCTCCATGCCGCCGAGCTTGCCCATGCCGACGACCACCAGCTGCTGCGCATCGCCGGCGGCGTTGCGCGGCGTGCCATAGCGGGCCGACAGCAGCCGGGCCGCGACCCGGCAGGCCGTGCGGATTGCGTCGTCGGCGAGCCCCG
>DATNHZ010000249.1:0-24626 GCA_035604655.1 Steroidobacteraceae bacterium
GGGTCCCGGCGCCAGCCACCGACCGTGCGCGAGCGCCAGCCGGCCAGATTTTTAGTACGCTCGCGCCCGGAATGAACCAGTCGTATACCGCTTCCGACATCGAGGTCCTGTCGGGTCTCGATCCCGTGCGCCGCCGCCCGGGCATGTACACCGACACGACGCGACCCAACCACCTGGTGCACGAGGTCGTCGACAACAGCGTCGACGAGGCGCTCGCCGGCCACTGTCACGAGATCAACGTCTCGGTCTGCAAGGATGGCGCGATCGAGGTGGTGGACGACGGTCGCGGCATGCCGGTCGACGTGCACCCGAAAGAGAAGATCCCGGGCGTGGAGCTGATCCTGACGCGGCTGCACGCCGGCGGGAAATTCTCCGACAAGACCTACCAGCAGGCGGGCGGCCTGCACGGCGTCGGCGTCTCGGTCGTCAACGCGCTGTCCTCGCGCCTCGAGTGCCGCGTCAAGCGCGACGGCAACGAGTACCTGATCACCTTCAAGGACGGACGGCTCGACTCCAAGCTCAAGGTCGTCGGCAAGGTCGGCGCGCGCAACAGCGGGACCACCGTACGGTTCTGGCCGAACCCGCAGTACTTCGATTCGGACAAGCTGTCGCTGCCGAAGCTGAGGCACCTGCTGCGCGCCAAGGCAGTGTTGTGCCCGGGCCTGAAGCTCACGCTCTTCTCCGAGGCCTCCGGCGAGCGCGACGAGTGGTTCTACACCGGCGGCCTCGCGAGCTATCTCACCGAGCGGCTCGGCGCGGCTGCGCTCGTGCCCGAGGAGCCGTTTGCGGCGAGCCTCAAGGGCGGCAACGAAGTCGCAGAATGGGCCTTCGGCTGGCTCGTGGAGGAAGGTCTCGAGGTCGTCGCGGAGAGCTACGTCAACCTGATCCCGACGGTGGAAGGCGGCACGCACGTCAATGGCCTGCGCGCAGGAATTACCGATGCGGTGCGCGAGTTCTGCGAGTTCCGCAGCCTCGTGCCGCGCGGCGTGAAGCTCGCACCGGAGGACGTCTGGGACCGTCTGTGTTACGTGCTGTCGGTGAAGATGTCCGAGCCGCAGTTCGCCGGCCAGACCAAGGAGCGACTCGGCTCGCGCGAGTCGGCCGCCTTCGTGTCGGGACTGGTCAAGGACGCGCTGGGAGTGTGGCTCAATCAGCATCCGGAATCCGGCGAGCGGATCGCGCAGCTCGCAATCGCCAACGCCCAGGCGCGCCTGCGGGCGGCGCAGAAGGTCGTCCGCAAGCGCGTGGTATCGGGACCGGCGCTTCCCGGCAAGCTCGCCGACTGCACCTCGCAGGAACCGGAGCGCACCGAGCTGTTCCTCGTGGAGGGCGACTCGGCCGGCGGCAGCGCCAAGCAGGCGCGCGAGCGGGACATTCAGGCGGTCATGCCGCTGCGCGGCAAGATCCTCAACACCTGGGAGGTGGATGCCAGCGGCGTGCTCGCCTCGCAGGAGGTGCACGACATCGCGGTTGCGATCGGCGTCGAGCCGGGATCGCCGAAGCTCGATGATCTGCGCTACCACAAGATCTGCATCCTCGCCGATGCCGACTCGGACGGGCAGCACATCGCGACGCTGTTGTGCGCACTGTTCTTGCGACACTTCCGGCCGCTGGTGCTCGCCGGGCACGTGCACGTCGCGATGCCGCCGCTGTACCGGATCGACGTCGGCCGCAACGTCTACTACGCGCTCGATGATGCCGAGCGGGCCGGCATTCTCGACCGGATCGCGGCCGAGGGGCAGCGCGGCAGGGTGACCGTCACGCGCTTCAAGGGGCTCGGCGAGATGAGCCCGCTGCAGCTGCGGGAGACCACCATGGCCCCAGCCACGCGCCGGCTGCTGCAGCTGACGATCGATGCGACCGACGACACCGACCAGCTGCTCGACATGCTGCTGGCCAAGAAGCGCGCCAATGACCGGCGCGAATGGCTCGAGGCGAAGGGAAATCTCGCCGAGGTTGTGGCGTGAAGACCGGCGAGCTCAACTTCGAGGGCATCGAACGGCGACCGCTGAAGGCCTTCACCGAGAAGGCCTACCTCGACTACTCGATGTACGTGATTCTCGACCGGGCGCTGCCGCAGCTGGCGGACGGGCTGAAGCCGGTGCAGCGGCGGATCATCTACGCGATGAGCGAGCTCGGGCTCGCGGCCGGCGCCAAGCACAAGAAGAGTGCGCGCACGGTCGGCGATGTGATCGGCAAGTTCCATCCGCACGGTGACTCGGCCTGTTACGAGGCCATGGTGCACATGGCGCAGGACTTCTCCTATCGCTACCCGATCGTCGACGGCCAGGGCAACTGGGGCTCGACCGACGATCCGAAGTCATTCGCCGCGATGCGCTACACGGAGGCCAAGCTCCGGCCGTACGCCGAGACGCTGCTCACGGAGCTCGGCCAGGGAACCGTCGACTGGACGCCGAATTTCGACGGCACGCTCGAGGAGCCCGCGCTGCTGCCCGCGCGGCTGCCGAACGTGCTGCTGAACGGCGCGAGCGGCATTGCCGTCGGTATGGCCACCGACATTCCCCCGCACAACCTCAGGGAAATCGCCAGCGCGTGCGTGCGGCTGATCGACGAGCCGGACGTCTCGCTGCGCGAGCTGATGAAGCTCGTGCCCGGCCCGGACCTGCCGACGGGCGGGGAGATCATCACCGCCAAGTCCGAGCTGCGCGCGATGTACGACAGCGGCAATGGCGCGTTCCGGGCGCGCGCGATCTGGGAGCCGGGCGACGGCGAGGTCGTGATTACGTCACTGCCGTACCAGGTGTCGGGCGCCAAGATCCAGGAGCAGGTCGCCCAGCAGATCCGCGCCAAGAAGCTGCCGATGGTCGACAACGTGCGCGACGAGTCCGACCACGAGGATCCGGTCCGGATCGTCCTCGAGCTGCACTCGAACCGGGTCGACGTCGAGCAGCTGATGGCGCACCTGTTCGCGACCACCGACCTCGAGCGCAGCTACCGGGTCAACCTCAACGTCATCGCGCTCGACGGCCGGCCACGGGTGATGGGCCTGCGGGACCTGCTGACCGAATGGCTGTCCTACCGCACGCGCACCGTGACGCGCCGGCTCGAGTTCCGTCTCGGCCGCGTCAACGCGCGGCTGCACATTCTCGAGGGCCTGCTGATCGCATTCCTGAACCTCGACGAGGTGATCCGCATCGTGCGGCGCGAGGATGAGCCGAAGCCGGTGCTGATCAAACGCTTCAAGCTCTCCGACGAGCAGGCCGAAGCGATCCTCGAGACCAAGCTGCGCCATCTCGCAAAGCTCGAGGAGCTGAAGATCCGCGGCGAGCAGGGCGAGCTCGCGGCAGAGCGCGACGACATCCAGAAGACCCTGAGGAGCCCGGCGCGGTTGCGAAAGCTCGTGCGCGAAGAGCTGCTGGCAGACGCGGACAAGCACGGCGACAAGCGCCGCACCAAGATCGTCGAGCGCGAGGCGGCCAAGGCCATCGACGAGACGGAACTCGTAGTCGCCGAGCCCGTGACGGTGGTGCTGTCGACCGCGGGCTGGGTGCGGCAGGCGAAGGGCCACGAGATCGACCCGCAGGCGCTCTCCTACAAGACAGGCGATGGATTCCAGGCGGCGGCCCGCGGCAAGAGCACGCAGCAGGCCGTGTTCCTCGATTCGACCGGGCGCACCTACTCGCTGCCGGCGCACACGCTGCCCTCGGCGCGCGGCCAGGGCGAGCCGCTGTCGGGCCGGGTCGATCCGCCCGAGGGCGCCACGTTTGCGAGCGTGATGCTCGGCGAGCCGGGTGACCGGTGGGTGGTGGCGACCGACTTCGGCTACGGCTTCATCGTCAGGCTCGAGGAGCTGTACGCGCGCAACCGCAGCGGCAAGGCGGTGCTGGCCGTGCCTGAGGGCGCGAAGGCGATCCCGGCGGCGGCGGTGATCGAGGCCGCGGACGCGGTGATCGCGGTGGCGGCGACGGCCGGCGGCATGGACGGGCGGCTGCTGGTATTCCCGGTCAGCGACCTGCCGGAGCTTGCCAGGGGACGCGGCAACAAGCTGTTCAACATTCCGGCCGCGCGCGCCGCGGCGCGCGAGGAGCTGGTCGTCGCGGTTGCGGTGGTGGCTGCTGGCGGCAAGCTGAGGATCATCTGTGGTGAGCGCAGCATGACGCTCGGCTGGGCCGAGCTCGAGGCCTACCGTGGCGAGCGCGCGCAGCGCGGCGCGATGCTGCCGAAGAACTATCGCCGGGCAACGGCGCTCGAGGCCGAGCCACCCGCCGCCTGAACGCGGCGCGCTCGAGGACGCTCCCGGCACCGGGGCAGGGGGAGAGGCAAGCGATGGCGTCGGGCGCGCTGCTGGCAACCGAGATCGAGGCAATCGTGCACGCGACCCATCGCGAGCCGCGGTCGGTACTCGGCTATCACGAGGTTGCGCGGACCGATGAGCAGCCGCTCGCGCTCGTGCGCGTGCTCGAGCCGGACGCGGTCGAGGTGGCCGTCTACTGGGAGGACGAACCGGCTACGGCCGCGCGACCGCTCAGGCTGCTGCATGCGGCGGGCTTCTACGAGGGCAGGGTCCCGTACCGGCGACCGCTCGTGCCGTACCGGCTGCGAGTCCGCTACAAGGACGGGCACGAGCTCGTTAAGCACGACCCGTATTTCTTCGCGCCGCAGCTCTCGGACTACGACCTGTATCTGTTCGGCGAAGGCAACCATTACCGGATCTGGTCAAAGCTCGGCGCGCACCCGACGACGCTCGAGGGCCTCGCCGGCACACGCTTCGCAGTCTGGGCACCGAACGCCGAACGCGTGAGCGTGGTCGGCCCGTTCAACCACTGGGACGGCCGCAAGCACGCGATGCACGGGCGCGGCTCAAGCGGCGTGTGGGAGCTGTTCGTGCCCGGCGTCGAAGCCGGCGCGCTCTACAAGTACGAGATCCGCACTGCCGGCGGCGGCACCCGGCTGAAATCCGATCCCTACGGATTCGCGATGCAGCTGCGGCCCGACAACTGCTCGGTGGTCGCGAGCCTCGACGGCTTCGAGTGGCGCGACGCGGCGTGGCTTAAGGCGCGCAGGGCCGCCGATCACAGGCGCCAGCCGATCAGCATCTATGAGGTGCACCTCGGCTCGTGGCGGCGCGTCGAGGGCCGCGAGCCACCGTTCATTAACTGGCACGAGGCGGCCGAGCAGCTGATCCCGTACGTCAAGGATCTCGGCTACACGCACCTCGAGCTGATGGCGGTCGCCGAGCACCCGTTCGACGGTTCGTGGGGCTACCAGGTGGCGGGGTATTACGCGCCCACCGCCCGCTTCGGGAGTCCGACGGACCTGATGGGGTTCGTCGACCGCTGCCACGCCGCCGGCATCGGCGTGCTGATGGACTGGGTGCCGGCGCACTTTCCCAAGGACGAGCACGGGCTGGTCGAATTCGACGGCACTGCCGTCTACGAGCATGCCGATCCGCGCCAGGGGGAGCATCGCGACTGGGGCACGAAGATCTTCAACTTCGGGCGCAACGAGGTGCGGAATTTCCTGGTCGCGAATGCGCTCTACTGGCTCGAGATCTTCCACATCGACGGCCTCCGGGTCGATGCGGTGGCGTCGATGCTGTACCTTGATTACAGCCGGGAGCGCGGCCAGTGGGTGCCGAACCGCTACGGCGGGCGCGAGAATCTCGAGGCGATCGGCTTCCTGCGGCAGCTGAACTGGGCGGTGCACGAGTACGCGCCCGGGAGCCTGATGGTCGCCGAGGAGTCGACCGCCTTCCCGGGCGTGACCCAGCCTGCACACCTCGGCGGCCTCGGCTTCACGTTCAAGTGGAACATGGGCTGGATGAACGACACGCTGCGTTACATGCAGCTCGATCCCGTGCATCGCAGCTACGAGCACCGGCTGGTGACGTTTTCCTTCATGTACGCGTGGTCCGAAAGCTTCATGCTGCCGGTCTCGCACGACGAGGTTGTGCACGGCAAGCGCGCGCTGCTCGACAAGATGCCGGGCGATGAATGGCAGAAGCGCGCCAACTATCGCCTGTTCATGAGCTACATGACGGTGCATCCGGGCAAGAAGCTGCTGTTCATGGGCTGCGAGTTCGGCCAGTGGCATGAGTGGCGCGACACCGACAGCCTCGACTGGCAGCTGCTCGGCGATGCCCTGCATGCCGGGCTCCGGGACCTCAACCGCGACCTCAACGGGCTGTACCGCTCGTCGGTGCAGCTCCATGCCAGCGATTGCGACCGCGACGGATTCGCATGGATCGATCCGCACAACGCCGCACAGAGCGTGTTCGCGTTCGAGCGACGCGCGACGCGCGAGGACCGCGGACCGCCTTTCGTGTGCCTGTTCAACGCCACGCCCGTGCCGCGCGATGGCTACTGGGTCGGCGTCGACACGCCGGGCCGCTACACGAAGCTGCTCGACTCCGACGACGTCCGCTACGGCGGCTCGGGGTACAACCGGGATGCAGCGTTCGAAGCGGTCGCGCATCCGGCGCACGGCCGCGCATTCGCGCTGCGGGTCTCGCTGCCGCCGCTCGGGGCGCTGATCCTGCGGCACAGCTGACGATCGTGAGCCCCTTGCCGAGCGAGCGTCCCGGAGCCGCCCGCAGTCACGCGCGGCGCAGGCCCGCATGAGCAGAGCGGCGGACAGCGCGGCTCTCGCCGCCGCGATCGAGGCGGGCGCGCCGACGCCACTCGGGGCGATGCCCGGCGCGCGCGGCGTGAATTTCGTGCTGCACTCCGCCGTCGCGGACCGCGTCGAGCTGTGCCTGTACGACGCGGGCACGCGCCAGCTGCGCGGCAGCGTCGTACTGCCCGGCCGGACCGGCAGCGCGTGGCACGGCTTTCTACCGGCACCGCTCGCGGCGGCCGGCGACCTGTACGGCTACCGGGTGTGGGGGCCGTACGCGCCCGACCGCGGCCTGCTATGCAACCCGACCAAGCTGCTGCTCGATCCGGCCGCGCGGGCAGTGACCGGCGAGCCAGCGCTTTCGGCGGCGCTGTTCGACCGGGACGAGCGCGGTTTGCTCGACAGCGAAACAGCGATGCCGCGCTGCCGGATCGTCGATCCCGCGTTCGACTGGGGCGCGCAGCGCCGGCCGGCAATCCCGTGGCGCGACACGATCCTCTACGAACTGCATGTGAAGGGTTTCACCCAGCGTCACCCGGGCGTCGCGGAGCGCCTGCGCGGCAAGTACCTCGGGCTCGCAGAGCCGGCGGCGATCGACTGGCTGCGCCGGCTCGGCGTCACGAGCATCGAGCTGATGCCGTGCCAGGCATTTACGAGCGAAGCGTTCCTCCGGGAGCGTGGTCTGTCCAACTACTGGGGCTACAACCCGATCGCCTGGTCGGCACCCGCCACGCAATACTCGATCGACGATCCAGTCGCAGAGTTCCAGACCATGGTCAGGGCGCTGCACGCGGCCGGGCTCGAGGTCATCCTCGATGTCGTCTTCAACCACACCGCGGAGGGTGATCACCGCGGCCCGACGCTGTCGCTGCGGGGGATCGACAATGCGACCTACTACCGTCTGGCCGCGGAACAGCCCCGCCACCTCGAGAACTGGACCGGCTGCGGCAACACCATCGCCGCCGATCAGCCGCTGGTGACGGCGCTGATCCTCGACAGCCTGAGCTGGTGGGCCGAGGCGATGCACGTCGACGGGTTTCGCTTCGACCTGGCGCCGGTGCTCGGGCGCGGACGGCCGGCGTTCAATCGCCATGCCGCGCTGTTCGCGGCGCTGCACGCCCACCCGGTGCTGCAGCATGTGAAGCTGATCGCCGAGCCGTGGGACGTCGGCCCGGATGGCTACCAGCTCGGCCAGTTCCCGGCCGGCTGGTCCGAATGGAACGACCGCTATCGCGACACGGCGCGGGCGTTCTGGCGCGGCGATACCCACGTGCAGGGCGCGCTTGCCGAGCGCTGCGCCGGGTCGAGTGACCTGTTCCATTACCGCGGGCGCAAGCCCACGGCCAGCGTGAACTTCATCACCGCCCACGACGGCTTCACGCTCAGCGACCTGGTCAGTTACCGCGAGCGGCGCAACGAAGCCAATCTCGAGCAGAATACGGACGGACACGCGCACAACCTCAGCTGGAACTGCGGCGTGGAGGGGCCGAGCGACGATCCGGCGGTAGCGGCGCTGCGGCAGCGGCAGATGCGTAACCTGCTGCTGACGCTGCTCGTGTCGCAGGGTGTGCCGATGCTGCTGGCCGGGGACGAGATTGCCCGCACCCAGCGTGGCAACAACAACGCCTATTGCCAGGACAACGAGACCAGCTGGCTCGACTGGTCGCGGGTCGAGGCGGAGGCGGATCTCGTGCAGTTCGTGCGCCGCCTGGTCGCATTCCGCAAGAATCGCGCCGAGCTGCGCCGCGAGGCGTTCTTCCGCGGCGCGGGGCACGCCGGATACGCGCACGATGTCAGCTGGCGTCATCCCGCCGGACGTGAAATGGAGCTGGCGGACTGGAACGATCCGGGACTGCACTGCCTCGGCATGTGGCTCGCGCCCAACGCCGGGACCGGCGGTACTTTGCTGGTCGTGTTCAATGCCGGCGAGGCGGAGCTCGAGTTCGAACTGCCGCCGACCGGGCACGGCACGAGGTGGGTCCGGATTCTCGACACCGGCGCGCGCGCCGGCGCAGCCGACCTGCCGTGCGGGCCGGCCGCGAGAATCGCCTCGCACACCGCGATCGTGTGCGAGGCGCGGCGCGGCTGATCCGGACCACCGCGCCGGCCGCCGGCGGCCGCACACCGGGGAGGGCAGCGTGGCGGCGGGCCGCGTTCAGCCGAGAACGATTTCCTCGGGCTTGTGGATGAAGTAGCCCTGGATGAACTCGATGCCAAGCTGCCACAGCACAGCCATCGTGTTCGCATCCGCCACGCGCTCGGCGATCGTCACCGCGCCCACGCTCTGTGCGGCGAGTACCAAGCCCTTGACCTTCTGCTGCAGGCTGGCGCTGGTGGCGAGCCCCTGCATCAGCGAGCCGTCGATCTTGACGAAATCAGGCTTGAGGTGATCGACGAGCTGCTGCGGGTCGGCACCCGCCCCGAAGCGTTCGATCGCGAATCGGAACCCCTGCCGCTTGAACTCTGCGCGCAGCGCCTTGGTCTCGAGCAGATACTGGTCCGAGATATCCTGCGCGATCTGGAAACACAGGCGCTGCGGTTCGATGTGGCTGGCCTTCAGCTGGTTGGACAGCCAGCCCGGCAGGGTCTTGTCGTTAACGGTGTCCTTCGAGAGGCGCACGAAGATCGCCGCCGGCTTGCGCGCCGCGCAGAACGACATCGACGCGCCAACCACCCAGCGGTCGATGTTCTTCATCAGATCGTTGCGCTCGGCCGCCGGGATGAACTCCGAGGGCAGAACCTCCTTGCCGTGCTCGTCGAGCATGCGCACCAGCACGTCGAACATGCTCTTGTCGTCGCCGAGGAGGCTCGCGATCGGCTGTTGCACCAGCCGGAAGCGGTTCTCCATCAGCGCCGCCTTGATGTGCCGCACCCACACCTTGTCGTAGGACTGCACGCGGGTGTCGGCATCGGAGCGGTCGAGCCGATTAACCTGGCTGCCGCCCTGCTCGCGACCCTTGCGGCCGGCCTCGATCGCATCCGTGACCGGGCCGGCCGGGTCCGTGACGCTCGGCGACACGAGGCCGAGGCCGACCGTCACCGTCGCGCTCAGCGACTTGGTGCCCACCTTGAAGACGTGATCCTTGATCGTCCGGACCACTTGCTCGCCCCACGCCTCGACGTCGCGCGCATTCCCGCGCTCGATCAGGAACAGCAGCGAACTGCCGGTGAACCGGCCGCCAAGATCGCCGGGGGTCTGCTGGCGCACGATTGCCGCGAACTGCGCGACGAATTCCTCCACGAGCAGCGGGCCCACCTGAGACACGAGCTGCTCCATGCGATCCGGGCGCACGCAGGCGATGAAGCGCATGCCGCCGGCCACCGGCTCCTTGAGCCGCTCGCGCAGCTGCTCGACCAGGTACTGCCGGTGCAGCAGACCAGTCGACGGGTCCGTGCGCACCGCATCCGCCAGCCGCCGCTGGATCTCCCGCTCATCGTGGCGGCCCGCCGGCACGACGCAGCGCACCGCCGGCTCGCCCTCGAACTCGCCGCGGCCGAACGTCATCTCGAATGGCAGATGCGAGCCGTCGGAAAGCAACGCGGTCAGCCGCAGCGGGTGATCGCTCCACTTGCCGCTCAGCGACGCCGCGAGGCCGCCCTTCAGGGCGGGATGCGAGGTGGCATCGAAGAAGTCCATCAGCGGCTGGCCGCGCATCGCATCGGCATCCGGATATCCGTAGAGCTCGAGCCAGGCCGGGTTCGCGTCGACGACGATCCCTTCCTGCACGATCGCGATCGCGTCGGCCGACCCTTCCATGAACGCGGCGAGCGCGCGCTGGTACTCATGAGCGGAGTTCAGCGTCGAGTTCAGCGCGCGCTCAAGCCGGAACGCGCGCAGTTCGCGCGTGCATACGAGCTGCAGCCGCTCGGCGTGCGCGATCGTGACCACGTCCTGGGCGCCGGCGCGCAGAGCCGCGGTCAGCCGGTCCTCGTCGAGTGTCTCGCTCGCGACGATCACCGGCACCGCCGGCTGGGTCTGGGCCCGCAGATTCCTGAGCTGATCGAGCGGCAGCAGCCCTTCGTCTGCAAACAGCACCAGCAGCTCGGGATTGATCTGGCTGAGCGCATCAGTCAGGTCGCGTGCATCGGGCAGCCAGGTGCAGTGCACGGCGTGGCCGGCGCGGCGCAGGATGGCGTTGATCGCCTCGACGTGATCCTGCTGGCGCGTCAGGATCAGTATCGGGACCGGCGCACCTTCCTGAGGCGACGGATTGGGGAGGGACTGCTGCAAGGCTCGCCTCATGCGACGGGTGGACCGCGCGATGATCCTACCATCCGGAGGAATCGCCCCGATGGAACGGACGTCGCTGATTGCGGACCGCGCGAGGCGCCCGCCGGGGCGCTACCTCCCGCTGGCCGGTTCGCCGGCTGGCTCCTAGGCACCGCTTACCGCTATAATACTCTGCTTTTTCAAGGCGAACCCATGTCCAGTTACAGCACAAACGAGTTCAAGAGCGGGCTCAAGATCCTGATCGATGGCGAGCCGTACTCGATCGTCGACAACGAGATGGTCAAGCCCGGCAAGGGCCAGGCGTTCAATCGCGTCAAGATTCGCAACCTCAAGACCGGGCGCGTCGTCGAGCGCACCTGGAAGTCGGGCGACACCGTCGAGGGCGCCGACGTCGTCGACGCGGACATGCGGTACCTGTACAGCGACGGTGAGTTCTGGACGTTCATGCTGCCCGATACGTTCGAACAGTACACCGCCGGCAAGGCGGCGATGGGCGATGCGGCGCAGTGGCTCAAGGACGGCGTCGATTGCATCGTGACGCTGTGGAACGGCCAGCCGCTGACGGTGACGCCACCGGCCCACGTCGAGCTCAAGATCGTCGCGACCGACCCGGGCGTGCGCGGCGATACCGTCACGGGCGGCCAAAAGCCGGCCAAGCTCGAGACGGGCGCGGTCGTCCGGGTACCGCTGTTTATTAACGAGGGCGAGGCGATCCGCGTCGACACACGGACCGGCCAGTACATCTCGCGGGCGAAGTAACGCCGCTACCAGTCCGAGGCGCGCACCAGGCGCGCCGCCAGCGTCTCGAGACCGCGAGCGTCCGCGGGTCCGAAGCGAGCGGGTCGCGGGCTGTCGAGGTCCATGACCCCGAGCAGTCTCGGCCCGTCAAGCAGCGGCACCACGATCTCTGACCTCGAGGCCGCATCGCAGGCAATGTGGCCCGGGAACGCGTGCACGTCGGCCACGATGAGCGTGCTGCGCGCCGCCGCGGCGCTGCCACAAACGCCTGTGCCAACAGCGATCCGCACGCATGCGGGCTTGCCCTGGAATGGGCCGACGACGAGTTGCCTGCCGTCGTACAGGTAAAAGCCGGCCCAGTTGAGATCGGGCAGCGTCGCATAGATGAGCGCCGCGGCGTTCGCGAGGTTTGCGATGCCATTGCGTTCACCCGCGACAAGCCCGTCGAGCGCGGCGAGCAGCGTTGCGTACTGCGCCTCGGCACTCGCATCGCGCGGGGGGTCGGTTCGCCAGTCGGTCATCGGCAGATCCTCGCGGCCGGTCGTCACAGGATGCAGGCCCGACTCACTGCTCGTCCACAGCGAAGCTCAGCGCCTCGCGAATATCGCCGAGTCCGGCGGCCAGCATCACGATCCGGTCGAAGCCGACCGCGACGCCCGCCGCGTCCGGAAGCCCCGCCGCAAGCGCCGCGAGCAGACGTTCATCGATCGGCACATCTGGCAGCCCGCGCGCCAGGCGGGCCGCGCGATCCCGCTCGAAACGCCGGCGCTGCTCGGCCGCGTCGCCGAGTTCGTGGAAGCCGTTGCACAGCTCGAGGCCCTCGACGTAGGCCTCGAAGCGCGCCGCCACTGCCGGATCGCCTGGCAGCAGCCGCGCCAGCGCGGCCTGCGAGGCAGGGTAGGCGTGAACGAAGGTGATGCGACCGCGACCGAGCGCCGGGCCGACGAGCGCGCCCATCAACAGGTCGAGCACCGCATCGCGGTCGGGACCGAGCACCGCCGCGTCGACCGCAAGCCGCTCGGCCGCAATACCCGCGAGGAGCCCGAGCGGCGCGGCCACGGGATCGAGGTCGAGCACGCGCCCGAAAGCCTCGCGGTAGGTCAGCCGCTCCGCGGGGGCGGCGAGGCGGCGGCCCAGCAGCCGCCCGAGCAGCGCCTCGACCTCGTCCATCAGCGCCGCGTGGTCGAAGCCCAGCCGGTACCACTCGATCAGCGTGAACTCCGGGCTGTGCTGCCGTCCCGCCTCGCCGTCGCGGAACACCTTGCAGATCTGGTAGATGTCGCCGCTGCCCGCCGCGAGCAGCCGCTTCATCGCGTGCTCGGGCGAGGTCTGCAGGTAGTGGGGCGCAGTTCGGCCGCGAATGCGGGTCAGCAGTGAGGCGAGGTGCACGTCGGTGGCGGTTGCCCCGCCGAGCACCGGTGTGTCGACCTCGAGCACGCCGCGTGCGCGGAAGAACTCGCGGACAGTGGCGAGCAGCTGCGCCCGCAAGCGCAGTACCTCGAGGCTCGCCGTCGGCCGCCACGGGTTGGTCATCGTCGCTCAGCCGGTGAGCTCGCCGATCGCAGTACCCATGCGGACGCTTGCGCCGGGCACGAAGTCCGGCGCCCAGCGGCCGGCGCCGCGCGGCAGCAGCACGATGATCGTCGAGCCCATGTTGAACCGTCCGAGCTCCTCGCCGCGGGTGAACGCAGGCGCGGGCGTCGGGACCGCAACCGCCCGCGCCACGCGCGGCAATGCCGGCGTCAGGTCCCCGAAGCCGACGATCGCGATGCTGCCGACATTGAGCGCGCCGACGAATACCACCGCAACCGGACCCGCAGCGGTTGCGAAGCGGCAGACGACGCGCTCGTTGCGCGCATACAGGTTCTGTATCGCGGCCGCGGTCGCGCCGCTGACGCTGAACAGCCTGCCCGGCAGGTAGTGCAGCGCCGTCAGCCGGCCGTCGAGCGGCATGTGCACGCGGTGATAGTTGTAGGGCGCAAGGTAGATTGTCGCGAACTCGCCGCCGGCGAAGTCCCGCGCCTGTACATCCCCGCCGAGGAGCTCGCTGAGCGTGTACCAGCGGCTCTTGGCCCGGAGCCGCGCCTGCAGCAGCCGGTCCCCGCTGATCGTGCCGCGCTCGCTGACCGTGCCGTCGCAGGGACTCGCGATCGCCCGCGCCGCCGCGGGGAGCCGGCGCGCGCCGGGCGCCAGCCCGCGGGTGAAGAATTCATTGAACGAGCGATACGCGTCCGGATCGCGCTGCGCCGCATCGGCGAGGTCGATTGCGTAGAGCCAGCAGAATCCGCGAATCAGCAGGCGCCTCAGCCACGGCATCTCGGAGCGCGTCAGCCGATGGACCAGCGCGGTGAGCGCATGTTGGGGCAACAGGTACTGGAGCGCGACGACCGCGCGGCTGCCAAGGCCCATTTACGCCCCGCCGTCCGCGGCCGCGCGGATCTGCCGGTAGTCGGCCGCCAGGGCCTTGGCCAGGTGCGGCGCCGGAAACACCGCGGCGAGCCGCGCCTGCGCGTCGATCAGGTACAGCGCTGCCGTGTGATCGACGCTGTAGTTGCCGTCGCGCCCCGGCCCGCGCTCGACGAAGACGCCGAGCGCCTGGGTCAGCGTCCCGATGGCCGCCGGCGCGCCGGTGAGGCCGACAAAGGTCGGGTCGAAGTGCGAGACGTAGGCGGCGAGCCTCGCAGGGGTGTCGCGCGCCGGATCGACGGTGATCAGCACGACTGCCGGCAGCTCCGCAGGCGCGCGAGCGGCGAGCAGCCGCCGCGCGCCGGCGAGCTCGAGCAGCGTCGTCGGACAGACGTCGGGGCAGTTCGTGTAGCCGAACAGCACGAACGTGTAGTGCCCGAATAGCCGCGCGCGGTCGAACCGTGAGCCGTCCTGGGCGACGAGCGCAAACTCGGGCAGCGGCCGCGGCTCGGGGTACACGCTCGCGACCTCGGTGATCGGCGCTGCGGCGCGTGGAACGCGCAGCTGGCGGAGCGCGTATGCGCCGGCAAGCACTACCGCGAGGCCGGCAATGGCGCCGAGCGCGAGGCGTCTCAAAGGCGGCGGGCCGCGCGGCGCGTCATTCATCGGCGGATTATCCCACGACTGTCGGGGCTCACCCGATTCGCTAGACTCGCCGCCGATGAACGCGCCGCCGTTGCCGCCCGCCCTGACCGCCACCGCCATCGACTGGGCCGCGAGGCGCCTCGCGCGGGCCCACCTGAGCTTCGGCCACGGGTCGGACAATGCGCGCGACGAGGCGGCAGCGCTCGTGTTCCACGCCGCCGGCTGGCCCCACAGCGCGGCGCCGGCCGCGTACCGCTGGCGGCTCACGCGCGCCGCCCGCGAATCCCTCGGCACGCTGGTGCGCCGGCGCATCGTGGAGCGGATGCCCGCCGCGTACCTGACCGGCGTCACGTGGTTCGCCGGCCACGAGATCCGCATCGACCCGCGCGTGCTGGTGCCGCGCTCACCGATCGCGGAGCTGATACTCCACCGGTTCCAGCCCTTCGTGCGCCCGGAGCGCGTGCGCAGGATCCTCGATATCGGTACGGGGTCGGGGTGCATCGCAATCGCATGCGCGCACGCATTCCCGGCGGCGAGGATCGATGCCATCGACGTGTCGGCCGGCGCCCTCGAGGTCGCGCGCGACAACATTCGCCGTCACCGGCTCGAACGGCGCGTGCGGCTGCGCCGGGCCAGCGTCTATCGCGGCCTCGGAACCCGTCGCTACGATATTATCGTCAGCAACCCGCCGTACGTGCCGGCGGGCGAGGTCGCGGCGCTGCCGGCGGAGTACCGTCACGAGCCGAGGATTGCGCTCGCGGCCGGAACCGATGGCCTCAGCGTCGTGGGCACGATATTGAGGGGCGCGGTGCGACACCTGGCGCCAGGCGGCGTGCTGGTCGTCGAGGTGGGCGACAGTGCCGGGGCGGTCGCCGCGACCTGGCCAGGACTGCCGTTCCTGTGGCTCGGGTTCGAGCACGGCGGCGGAGGGGTGTTTCTGATGACCCGTGAGCAGCTGGCACCGCGACCGCGGCAGCGCGCGCGGCGGTCCACGCGCGCGAGGTAGACGGATGTCCGGCAACAGCTTCGGTCGATTGTTCACCGTGACCACGTTCGGCGAGAGCCACGGCCCCGCGCTCGGCGCAGTCGTCGACGGCTGTCCGCCCGGGCTGGAGCTCGACGAGGCCGACCTGCAGCGCGACGTCGACCGCAGGCGCTCCGGCACCTCGCACCACACCAGCCAGCGCAAAGAGCCGGACCGGGTCCGGATCCTGTCGGGCATCTTCGAGGGGCGCACAACGGGTGCACCGATCGGGCTGCTGGTCGACAACACCGACCAGCGCTCGCGGGACTACGACAAGATCAAGGATCGGTTCCGCCCGGGCCACGCGGACTACACGTACCAGCAAAAATATGGATTTCGCGACTACCGCGGCGGCGGCCGCTCGTCGGCCCGCGAGACCGTCATGCGGGTGGCCGCGGGGGCGATCGCGCGCAAGTACCTTGGCGTCCGCCTCGGGGTCCGAATTCACGGCTACCTCGCGGCGCTCGGCCCGTTGTCGCTCGAGCCGGTCGAACCCGAGGCTGCGTACCACAACCCGTTCTTCTGCCCCGATCCCAGTCGCCTCGCCGAGCTCGAGGAGTACATGTGGAAGATCCGCGAGGCCGGCGACTCGATCGGCGCGCGGGTGACGGTGATCGCGCACGGCGTGCCTCCTGGTCTCGGGGAGCCGGTATTCGATCGCCTCGATGCGGACCTCGCGCACGCGATGATGGGCATCAATGCGGTCAAGGGCGTCGAGATCGGTGCGGGGTTCCGCGTCATCGGCCAGCGCGGCAGCCAGCATCGCGACGAACTGACCCCGGCAGGCTTCACGGCCAATCACGCGGGCGGCGTGCTGGGTGGCATCTCGACCGGGCAGGACCTCGTGGTGAGCCTGGCGCTGAAGCCGACTTCGAGCATCCAGGTGCCCGGGCGGACCATAGACCTCGCCGGCAACCCGGTCGAGGTGGTCACGACCGGCCGGCACGACCCGTGCGTCGGGCTGCGCGCAACCCCCATCGCCGAGGCGATGCTGGCGCTCGTCATCATGGATCATTACCTGCGGCATCGCGCGCAGAACGCGGACGTCGTGTCGACGACGCCCGTCATTCCGGCCGGTAAGTCCACGACGTGATCCCCGCCGACTGGGCGATCGTCGCCGGGTACTTCGCGTACTTCGGCGCAGTCGGCATATTCCAGCCGTACTTCCCGCTGCACCTCGCCGCGCTCGGGATCTCCGCGGCCGAAATCGGGGCGCTGCTAGCGCTGTGGAACGGCGTACGGGTCGTGGGCCCGGTGGTTGCCGCGTCGCTGGCGGATGCGCGCCCGGACCGTCGCCCGCTGCTGCGGGTGCTCGCATTTGCGAGCGTGGGGGCCACGGCGTTCCTCGCCGCCGCGCGCTCCCTGCCGGCCATCGCGATCGGCCTTGCACTGCTCAGCCTGTGCTTCAACGGGCTGATGCCGGTCTACGACGCTCATGCGCTCGAGCGGCTCGGACCCCGCGTGCACCGCTACGGCCGGCTGAGACTATGGGGCTCGATCGGTTTCGTCGCGACCTCCGTGGGTCTCGGGTGGCTCACGGCCCGCACCGGTCCGGCGGTCATTCCCTTGGCGCTGTTGGTCGCGGTGCTGGCGACGGCGTTCGCACTGCTCGCGCTGCCCGCCGCCACGGCGCGCGCGCACCGCGCTGCCGGACTCGCCGAGTTCGCGGCGGCGCTGCGCCGTCCGCGCGTCGTCGTATTTCTCGTCGTGTGCTTCCTGCACCTCGCCGGCTTCGCCGGGTTCTACGGTTTCTACTCACTGTATCTGGCGCATGTCGGTTACCAGCCAGGGACGATCGGGTTGCTCTGGGCTGCGGGCGTCGTCGCGGAGATCGGCCTGTTCGCGTTCGGCCAGTCACTCCTGAGGCGCTATCCGCTGCCGCGGCTGCTCGAGGTCGCGCTTGCGGCGAGCGTGCTGCGCTGGGCGCTGGTGGCCGTGTTTCCGGACGCGCCGGGGCTGATGGTCGGCGCGCAGCTGCTGCATGCGGCGAGCTTCGGGCTGTTCCACGCGGTGACCGTGCTGCTGGGTCCGGCGCTGATGCCGGCCGGAACGGCGGCCAGAGCCCAGGCGCTGGTCTCGAGCCTCGGCTGGGGCGCCGGCGGCATCGCCGGAAGTCTGCTCGCCGGGGCGCTGTGGGACGGCGTTGGCCCACGCGCGGTATTCGCCGGAAGCGCCGTGCTCGCCGGCCTCGCCTGGCTGCTCGCGGCCCGCGGTCTGTCGCAGCCAACGGGCCGCGGCAGCGCTGCAAACCAGCTCGGATGAGGGCGGCGGCTGGCGGTGGGCAATAGTGTGCGCGACGTCGAAATTTTGGTGCGCGACTGTTTCTAGGCTATATTTCGTCAAATACAATCCGAGTCTTGAGAATCAGCGACTTGTGATGGAATTCACGTTCGCGAAAGAGCTGGAGGGTCGCGTGGTCGACGCGTTGGCCGCTCATCGGGGTAGTTAGATGATCACGAAATTCCGCCTGCTGGTCGGACTGCTGCTGCTCGCGCCGACGCTCGCGCACGCGCTTGGCCTCGGCGACATCCGCCTCGGATCGGCTCTGAACCAGCCCATGTCGGCGGATATCGAGATCGTCGGCGCCTCAGCCGATGAGCTCGGGCAGGTACGCGCGGCGCTCGCCTCGCGCGATGCGTTCGCACATGCCGGAGTCGATGCACCGCAGTTCCTGTCCGCACTGACGTTTACGGTGGCCAAGGACTCCGGCGGCCGCCCCGTTGTCCAAGTGCGTTCCACCCAGCCGATTACCGAGCCGTTCGTAACGTTCCTCGTCGAGCTCAACTGGCCGCGCGGCCACCTGGTCCGCGAGTACACGGTGCTGCTCGACCCTCCGGTATTTGAGGCCAAGCCGACGCCTGCGCCAGCGGTTGCAGCGCCGGTGACTGGCGAGACGACCAGCGCCGCGGCCGGCAGCGTCGTGCGCGGACCGGCCGAAAACGGGCCGTCGGCCGAGTCAGCCGCCGCCGCCACGACGCCGGCGGCGGCATCCGCGGTGGCGCGATCCGCGGCTGCCCCGGCAAGTACCGTCAGCGGCGGCGAGTACCGCGTCGTCGCCAAGGATTCGTTGTCGTCGATCGCGCGCCGCTCGGGAGCGTCGACGCCGCCCGATATCAACCGCCTGATGATCGCGACCTACCGCGCCAACCCGTCGGCGTTCGACGGCAATATCAACCGGCTGCGCAAGGGTGCGGTGCTGCGGATTCCTGGCAGCGACGAGTGGTCGGCGCTGAGTGCCGCCGACGCCGCGCGCGAAGTGCGCCGGCAGGTGAGCGAATGGCGCGGCAGCGCCGGCGCAGCGCGCACCGGAGCTGCGGAAGAGGCCCGTCTGAGGCTCGTGCCGCCGACCGAGGCGCCCGCGGGCCGCGGGACGGCGCCGGCTCCGGCCGCCGCCGCGGGTGGCGACACCGAGCGCGTCGCCGCGCTCGAGAAGGAACTCGCCGAGACGAAACGCCTGCTCGATCTCAAGAGTGCTGAACTTGCGCGACTGCAGAGTCAGGCGCAGGCGCCTGCGCCGGCTGCCACGCCGCCCGCTCCGGTGCCGCTCCCGGCGCCGCCGGCCGCCGCACCGCCAGCCGAAGCACCGGCACCGGCTGCTGTCGAGACACCAAAGCCAGCCGCTGCCGAGGCACCCGCCCCGGCCGAAAAGCCGAAGGCGCCGCCGCCGCCGGCCGCGCCCGGCCTCCTCGGCACGCTCGCCGACAACCTGCTCTACGTGATTCTGGGCGGCGCCGCCCTGCTGCTCGGGGCGCTGCTCGGTTTCAACGTCCTGCGGCGCCGGCGCGAGGAAGCGGACTTCGATGAGGTCCTGCAGCCGGGCAGCGGGCCGGAGACTGCTCCGCGCGGTCTGCGCGGCGCCGAGGCTTCGCGCGGCACGATTGTGGTGGAGGAGTCGGGCGAATTCGAGGCGCCGCCGCTGGTGCTTGCGCGCCCGGCGGCCAAGGCCGCGCCGCCTCCGGCCCCGGCCCCGGCCCCGGCTCCGGCGCGCTCGCTCGATGACACGCTGAGCTCCGACTCCGCGGTCAACCTCGAGCAGGCCGATCCGCTCGCCGAGGCCGACTTCCATATGGCGTACGGCCTGTACGACCAGGCCGCCGACATCGTGAAGCTGGCGATCACGCGCGAGCCGGACAACCGCGCGCTGAAGCTCAAGCTGCTCGAGGTCTACTTCGTCTGGGGCAACAAGGACGCATTCCTCGAGGTGGCCCGCACGCTGGCGCGCACCCGCGATGGCGGCGCGGCGGGGGAGTGGGACAAGGTCGTCATCATGGGCCGGCAGATCGCCGGCGACGATCCGCTGTTTGCCGGTGCGGGGCCCAGTGGCGCTGCGACCGATCTCGACCTCGATCTCGAAGGCAGCGGGACCCAGGGCGTCGACCTCGAGTTCCTGGGCGAGGCGCCGGCTCCTCCGCGCACCGGCCGGGACTCCGTCGACCTCGACCTCGGCCAGGCGCTCGGTGGGGCCGATGGCACCGCCGACACCGGCGAATCGAAGACGCTCGACCCCGAGCGCTTCGACATGCTGCTCGATGAACCCCCGACCGATCACGGCGATGCCGCGTCAGGTGGCAGGACGGCCGCCAGCGAGACCCCAACGGTGGAGCAGCCGGAACTGCGTGGCGTCGGGCGCGACCGTCGGCCGAGCAGCGAGGCTCCGACTGTCGAGCAGCCTAGACTGCGCGGCGCCGACGCGCCGACCGTCGAACAACCGAGACTGCGGGGCGCGGATGCGCCGACCGTGGAGACGCCGGCGCTCGTGGGCCGGCGTGAGCACGTGATCGGCGAGCGGCTCGGTTCGGCGCTGGGCCGGGAGCGCAGCACTGCGACCGACGCGACGGCCGAACTTCAGATCGACGACCTCGGCTTCGACGTCGGCACGCTCGGTTCGACGTCGACATCGCTCGAGGCGCTCAAGATCACCGATCACCCCTCGGACAGCGGGGCCGGCTCGGCGACCATGGTGACCGGCCTCGATCAGCAGTCCCGCGACAGATTCGGCGCCGCCGATGCGAC
This sequence comes from Steroidobacteraceae bacterium, assembly GCA_035604655.1. Taxonomy (GTDB): domain Bacteria; phylum Pseudomonadota; class Gammaproteobacteria; order Steroidobacterales; family Steroidobacteraceae; genus CAIKZZ01. Next base: position 20,634 of record DATNHZ010000249.1, read on the forward strand.
GGTTCGCGCGCCAGGCGTCGCCGCCGACGCAGCCTCGCACGCACCCGGTGCAGAGGCGCTCGATCTGGACCTCGAGGACCTCACCAAGGCTCTGGAGGGCGACACCGTCGAGCAGCCGCGGCGCGAGGAAGTCGGGTTCTCGACCGACGTGTTCGCGACGGCGATCCGTCAGGCCCCGAGCGGACTCGACCTCGACGTCGGCGCATCGGGCAGCGAGCAGCGCGAGCCGACGGTCACGCAACGGGTCTCGGCCGAAGATCTGGCCCTGCCGGAGCTCGAGCCGGTGACGCTATCGGAAGTCGGCACCAAGCTCGACCTTGCGCGCGCCTACATGGACATGGGTGACCCCGACGGCGCGCGCAGCATCCTGCAGGAGGTGCTGAATGAGGGCAGCTCGTCGCAGAAGCAGGAAGCGCAGCGCCTGATCGAGACTCTTCCCGGCTGATTCGCCCGCGGGCGTGCGCCTCGCCGTCGGCATCGAGTACGCCGGCACGCGCTACGCGGGCTGGCAACGCCAGGAGTCCGCGGCCTCGGTGCAGGCCGAGCTCGAGCGCGCGCTCGGCCGGGTGGCCGACCACCCCGTCACGGTCACTTGCGCCGGGCGTACCGATGCCGGTGTTCATGCCCTCGGCCAGGTCGCCCACTTCGATACCGGTGCACAGCGCCCGCTGCGCGGCTGGTTGCTCGGATCGAATGCACTGCTGCCATCGGACGTCGCGCTGACCTTCGTCGTCGCGGTCGCCGACAGCTTCCACGCACGCTACTCAGCACTCGCGCGCAGTTACCGCTACGTGATCTTGAACCGGCCGACGCGCGCCGCGCTGCTTCACCAGCGGGTTCTCTGGCGACACCTGCCGCTCGATGCAGCGCGCATGCACGAGGCCGTGCAGGCGCTGCGCGGCGAGCACGACTTCTCGGCTTTTCGCGCCGCGGAGTGTCAGTCGCGCGTGCCGATCCGGCGGCTGGACCGGATCGAGGTGCGGCGCGAGGGCGACCTCATCGCAATCGAGGTGACGGCCAACGCGTTCCTCCACCATATGGTGCGCAACATCGTCGGCAGCGCGCTTGAGGTCGGCGAGGGTGTGCGGCCGGTCGAGTGGCTGGCGCAATTGCTCGAGGGCCGCGATCGTCGCGCGGCGGGCGCGACCGCGCCGCCCGGCGGGCTCTACCTCGCCCGAGTCGACTATCCCACGGTGCTCGGGCTGCCCGCGCCGGCCGCGACCGGGCTTTCCGTTATGATCACTGGCCAAGCGGCCGGGCGGGATTTCGGATGACCTGGTTCGAGAAGATCATACCCTCGCGCATCAAGACGGAGCGCCGGACACGCTCGGTCCCGGAGGGGCTGTGGATCAAGTGCGAAGCCTGTGATGCCGTCCTGTACCGGGCCGAGCTCGACCGCAACCTCAACGTCTGCCCGAAGTGCAGCCACCACATGCGGATCGATGCCCGCGAGCGGCTGAAGCGCTTCCTGGATCCCGGCTCGGCGAGCGAGATCGCGACCGGGGTCGAGCCCGAGGATCCCCTCAAGTTCCGCGACAGCAAGCGCTACCGGGACCGGCTGGTAGCCGCTCAGAAGGCCACCGGCGAGAGCGATGCGCTCGTCGTGATGACCGGCACGCTGTCCGGGCTCGAGATTGTGGCCGCCGCCTTCGAGTTCCGCTTCATGGGCGGGTCGATGGGCGCGGTGGTCGGCGAGAAGTTCGTGCGCGCGGTTGCGCATGCGATCGGCTACCGGATGCCGCTCGTAAGTTTCGCGGCGAGCGGCGGTGCGCGGATGCAGGAGGGGTTGTACTCGTTGCTCCAGATGGCGAAAACGAGCGCCGCGCTCGCGCGCCTCGCGCGTGAAAGGCTGCCGTACGTGTCGGTGCTGACCGACCCGACGACCGGTGGCGTGTCCGCGAGCCTCGCGATGCTCGGCGATGTCAACATCGGCGAGCCGCAGGCGCTGATCGGGTTCGCCGGCCCGCGGGTGATCCAGCAGACCGTGCGCGAGACGCTACCGGAGGGCTTTCAGCGCAGTGAATTCCTCCTCGACCACGGCGCGCTGGACCTGATTCTCGACCGCCGCGACCAGCGCGAGCGCATCGGAAAACTGCTGCGCCTGCTGATGCAGCAGCCCCCCGCGGCAGCCTGACCGCGTGGTGCAGCGCTCGCTCGCCGAGTGGCTGACGTACCAGGAGCGCATCCACCCGCGCGCCATGGACCTGACGCTCGACCGGATCCGGATCGTGCTCGAGCGCCTCGGGGTCCAGCGGCCGCGCGTGCCGGTCATCACCGTCGGCGGCACCAACGGCAAGGGCTCGGTCACGGCGATGCTGGAGGCCATGTTGCGCGCCGCCGGCCGGCGCGTCGGGCTGTACACCTCGCCGCATCTCGTCCGCTACCAGGAGCGGATCCGCATCGGCGGAGAAGAGATCGACGCGGCGTGGCTGCTCGACATCTTTGAGCGCGTCGAGGCCGCGCGCGGCGAGGTTACGCTGACGTTCTTCGAGTACGCCACGGCGGCGGCGCTGGCCGCGTTCAGGGAGCTCGAGGCGGAGATTCTGGTCCTCGAGGTCGGCCTCGGCGGGCGCTTCGATGCCGTCAACGCGGTCGACCCCGACGTCGCGGTCGTCACCTCCGTCGGCCTCGATCATTGCGAGTATCTCGGCACGACCTTGGAGGCAATCGGCCGTGAGAAGGCTGGCATCTTCCGGGCCGGTCGAGCGGCGATCTACGGCAGCCTAGCAATGCCCGATTCGATCGGCGAGGAGGCGGCCCGCCTCGGCGCGCGACTCGAGCGGCTCGGTCGCGACTTCGACTTCGAGCCGACGATCGCGGGCTTCGACTGGAGGCGCGATGGCGAGAGTCGCACGGCGCTGCCGCCCCCCGCCCTCGTCGGCCCGGTGCAGTACACCAACGCTGCGACCGCGCTCGCGGCGCTCGCCGCCGGGGGCTGGTTGCCAGGCCCGGAGGCATGCGCGGCCGGGCTTCGCGCGGTACAGCTGCCGGGTCGGTTCCAGCTGCTGCCAGGGCCCGTCGAATGGGTTTTCGATGTCGCCCACAATCCGGACAGTGCCGCCGCGCTTGCCGCCACCATGCGCGAGCGACCACCCGCGGGACGCTGGCTGATGGTCGTCGGCGTGCTTGCGGACAAGGACGCCGCCGGCATCGGCCGGGCGCTCGCGCCCGCGTTGCGTCCGGCTGACCGTCTCCGGGCCGTGACGCTGCCCGGGGACCGCGGCCGGTCGGCCGCCGCGCTCGCGCAGCTGCTCGGACCTGCCATCCAGCGCGAGGTTGCGGTCGCGGACTCGGTCGAGGCGGGCTGCGCAGCCGCGGCGCGCGATGCGCGGCCGGGAGACCGCGTCCTGGTGTTCGGCTCGTTCCAGACGGTTGGCCCGGCGCTCGAGTGGCATCGTCTATACTGTCCGCAGCGGCGCTGAAGGCGAGCTTATGGAGACCCGGTTGAAGGAGCGCCTCGTCGGCGCGATCGCGCTCGTCACGATCGTCGTGATCGTCGTGCCGGAACTGCTGACGGGCCCGCGCCCGCCGCCCATGCCCACCCCGGCGGTCGGAGCCGCACCGGTGCGCACGGTGACGATCGACCTCGCGGTCCCGGAGCGGGGCGCCATCTCTCACGCGCCGTTCCCGGCCGCGGCACCTGCAGCACCGCGAACCGCCACGCCGCCGACCGCATCACCGTCAACCGGCCCGAGCGATGCGACCGCGACGCCGGTTGGCGCAGCCGCGACGACTCCGGCCGCCTCGGGCGCGGCGAGCGCTCCGGCCAGCGTGTCCACCGCGACCGGGACCGAGGCGGCCGTCGCTGAGCAGGCGGCGAGACCGAGTGCGGCCCCGGCTACCGAGGTCGCGCCGCCACGGCCTGCGGCTGCTGCGCACGGCACCACGGGCTGGGTCGTGCAGCTCGGCAGTTTCGCAGCTCGCGGCAATGCGGAGCGGCTCGCGACCGGTCTGCGCACCAAGGGCTACGCGGCGTTCGTTGCGGAGTTCCGA
>DATNHZ010000250.1:0-5816 GCA_035604655.1 Steroidobacteraceae bacterium
ACTCGCGTGACGGCCGGCCTCGTCGAGCACCGCGCCCAGATTCCCGGGTTTACGATGCCATATCTCGACGGCGGCCGCGGCGAGCCGCTCGTCCTCGTGCACGGATTCGCGGCCGACAAGGACAATTTTTCACGCATCGCACGGTATCTCACGCGGCATGTACGGGTGATCGCTCCGGATCTACCGGGCTTCGGAGACGCGACGCGCGATCCCCTCGCGGACTACCGGATTGCCGACCAGGTGGCACGCCTGCGAGCTTTTCTTCAAAGTCTCGGTGTCGGCCCGGTGCACCTGGCCGGCAGCTCGATGGGCGGATTCATCGTCGCTCAGTACGCTGCGACCTATCCGGACGATGTCGCGAGCCTGTGGCTTCTGGATGCGGCGGGCACGCAAGCCGCGTTTGAAACCGAAATGATCCGGCAATATCTTTCTACGGGCGCGGTACCGCTGCTCGTGAGGATTCCGGCGGACTTCCAGCGGCTGCTGGATGCGGTGACCTTTCGCAACCCCCTCATTCCGCACTCGCTGCGCCACGTGCTCGCGCGACGCGCCGTCGCGGATTTCGACCTGCACACACGCATTTTCCGTCAGATCGGGCAGGATTCTCCGACACTCGAGACGAGCCTGCCGATGCTCCGTGCGCCGACGCTAATCGTCTGGGGCGACAAGGATCGAGTGCTCAGTCCGTCTGCTGCCGCGGTCATGGGTCAGCTCATCCCGCACAGTCAGGTTATTGTGATGCGCGACGTCGGGCACCTGCCCATGCTCGAGTGTCCGGGGGCGGCGGCACGTGACTATCTTCGCTTCCGTGCAACGCTGCCGGCGAAACCGTAAGCGCATCAGGTGAGCGGTGGCGGCGGGACGGTCAAAGCCCGGCCAGCGCCATCGCCTTGCGCAGGTTCACGTCAGCGACAGCCAGCGCCTTCGCGGGCCAGCGCGGCTGATTGCCGGACGCCGCGCGCGTGTTCGGCGACTTCCCGAGGCGGATCTTGGCGGTCGACGCGCGAGTCATTTCCCGATCACTGACGGGGACGACCGAGACGCCGCTGAAGTCCGAGCGCACGTAGTGCGCGACGAGACGTGCCGAGAGCGCATCGGCGTAGAACCCCAGCCGGACCCCGTAGTAGTGCCGCGGCCCGGGTTCCGTCTCGACCGCATACAGCAGGTAGCCCGAGTAAATGGCGAGGATCGGAATCTTAGCGACCTCGATCGGGTCATGGCTCCAGATCAGCTGGACAGCGTAGTGCTGGCCAAGACGTGCTGTCACCGCCGGGGCTGCCGGTAGCGTTACGGCATCGGCGCGGGTTAGCACCGGTGGCGTCGGCTCCGGCGCAGGGGATGGCTCGGCGCGTGGAGCATCAATCAGGGCAACCTCGTCCGGGCGTGCGGGCATCGGGGCTGCTGGCGCAGCGGCCGCTGCGGCGGGTTCGATGGGCTGCAGGATGCTGAATCGCGCCATCGCTGTATCGTCTAGCGAGCCCATGTTCGACTGCGGCGCGACGGTGATCAGCGCGGCCGGATAGGTTTCCCGGATGACCGGCAGTAGCTTCTCGGCCGCCTCGACCGATGAGAAGTATCCGACGTGCAGGCGAAATCGCTCACGGCCCTCTTCGACCTGACGCGAGCGGAAGATGGCGAGTCCTGCGAGCTCGGGCATGGTTGGTGCCTGCAGCGGCACGGGCGCCACCGACGAAATGAGCGTGATGACGTGCAGCGGCTGCGCCTCTGATTGGGCCGCCTGTCCACCGGGTGATGCTTTCGACGGCGAAGCGGCCCCGATCCCGGTGTCGGCGCCCATCGATCCAGCATGGTTCTTCACGTGCAAGCCCCCCAAACGACCCATGGCCACTCGCGTGCACCGATCGTCGGGGAATCGCCGGACAGCGCAGTGCGAGGCCCTGTGGTTCCCTCGCCTGCAGCCTCGGCAGCGTGCGCCAGAGCGGCGATGTCGCTGCGAAGGTCGACTGTGGCAACCCCGCTATCGTCGGACTCAGTCCGGACGACCGGTGGCTTTGCGTCCCCGCCTTTCGACGGGTTTGCCGTTACACGCGACAGACTATGCACCGATGAATACGCTGAGGCAACCCGTGTCAGGCGGCATCCTCCCAGGCGCCACGCGGGGCGGCGCGACATGCCGCGCGACGCAATATGTCACCATCAGCACCGATTGAGCCCGTCATCACGTCATCCGCGAGCGCGCCGGCCAGAGTGCCGCACTGCCCAGCGTCTTGACGCGCGCACGCCACGGATTGACCGGCAGATGGCTGATTTGCGACGACGGCTGCCTGACGGTCGACCGGGGAAACACCGGCGATTGGTGTACCGGAAATCGCGCATAGCGGGCAGCCGCAAGGCAGCGGCTGCTTCCAGCGAGCACGGCTTCGGTCCAATATCCTGCGACATTTCCCAGCGCTGGGAGCCATCCGCGAGCGTGCCGCGGCGAGTCGCACCAGCACGCAAGGAGATCCCATGCAGATCGCCGTCGACATCAGCCTGTACCCACTCAATGCCGATTACGTACCGCCGATCAAAGACTTCATCGAACGTATTGGTCGACACCCCGGGCTGACGCTTGAATACAACTCCATGAGCACGCAGCTGCGTGGTGAGTTCGAGGCCGTATTCGCGGCTCTCCGGGTCGAGGTCCGCGAATCTTTCGCACAGCCGGACCGGACCGTGTTTGTCATAAAAATGCTCGGTGGGGCCCCACCGCCGCGCTAGCGGGCCGCTCCCGTCGAAGCCGGGATCAGGCGGTCATCGAGACCGTCTGATGGCAGAAAGCGGGGTCTGCGTCGCGGATTCCACGGGTACTTGGCAATAACGGAATCGGCGCGGCCGTGTCCGACACACGCCCGCGTCGACGCTTGCGCATGCGTCGCCTCGCGCCCGCCGCGCGAACAGGGGTAGAGGAATGTCGTCCGTCTCTATGCCTGTTGCCCGACGACCCGGGTTGGTCGGCATCGCCATCTGGTTCTACCCACTGCTGGCCACGGGGTGGCTCCTCAGTCAGTGGGGAAGGCTCAGCGTCCTGCGCCTGCGAGACAGGGGCCGGGGGCGGCCGGCGATCGCGTCCGTAAGCCTCGCTGCGCCGCAACCGCGGTACGGGACCGCCCACAACCTGGGTGCGCGATCCGGGACCGCCGCTGCGGCCATGTGAACGGGGACTCGGACCCGCCGCTTCAGGCCACCTTATGGCAAAAAGCGGCGTCTGGGTCACAGATTCCGGGCCTGTATGCCAATAACGTCCGTGCTACGAGCGTTCCCCGGGATACCTGGTGCGAAGAGCCGCCGAGCATCGATGCCGAATGAACACGGATCTTTAGCGAAATGAGGACCTTGTCCTTCCCGCCACGGGCGGTAGCGTCGTGCGTCGCCCTGTGGGCGTACCCGCTGTTGGTCGCCGGCTGGCTCCTTGGTGAGTGGGGCGGCAGCGATGCCACTACGGTGTTCGCCTCCTACAGCGTCCTGCCACCGCAACTCGTCGGGATCAGCCTCGCGATTCTGCTGCTGGCCGGCGGCAGCCTCACGGGCTACCGCCGCCTCGCCTGGATGCTGATCCTGGCGGCCATGGTGACCGACTTCGTTGCCTCCGTCGCATGGGCATCGCTCGCGCTGTCTGACGGTGGCATCTACGGCACCTGGGTCGATGCGCTGTATCTGCTCTACTACCCGCCGATGGCGGCGGCCTGTCTGTGCCTGTTCAAGGACCAGGGAGGCTCATTCCGGCGCCGGCATATCTGGCTTGATGTCGCTACCTTTGGGCTCGGTCTCGGCACTTCACTGTGGGTGCTGATCTTTCAGCCCGCGGCGGCTGTGGCGAGCCAGTCCGGCGCATCCGTCGTCGCGACGATCGGTTACAGCGTCGGCAATACCGTCACGATGGCCGCGGCCGCGCTGCTGTTCATGCAGGTCATGAACTGGAAGAGCGAGCGCTCGACGATGCTGCTGCTCGGCTCCGTGGCCTGCACGCTGGTCACCGATGTCTGTTGGGTGGCGACTCAGATCAAGGGCGCGTACTCGGTGGGATCCCTGATCGATGTCGGCTACTGCTTCAACTACGCCTTCGTTGCAACTGCGGTGGTACTCGAGCAACGCCGCGTTCCTGCTGCGGTCACCGATGCAACCAGCGAGGGTAACGTTTACAGCTTCCTGCCGGTGCTCGCCGTGCTGCTCGCGATCGTGTTGCTGTTTGGCCAGCGAATCGGTGTGCAGGAATTCGGCTCCACCGCGCTGTTCGCGGTCGTCGCGCTCGCCGCCGGGCTGGTCGTGACGCGACAGATGAGCGTGCGCCACGATGTCGTGCGGCTGCATCGTGCGCTTGCAACCCGCGAGGCCGAGTCGCGCCTGACGGAGCTGGTGCGCCGATCGTCCGATCTCATTGCGGTTGTCAGCGCCGAAGGCAAGCTCGCGTACGTCAGTCCTGCTGCGTGGCGCGTGCTCGGCGTAGCCCCGGAAGCGCTGCAGCACACGCCCGCTGCGGCGATGCTGGGGCACAGCAACGAAGCGCGCCTGGCGCTGTTTCTCGAGGATCTCAAACTCCAGGGCAGCGCGGCGGCGACCCACCTTGCGACCCGCACCATCATGACGCGCCTCGAGGTCGAACTGACGACTCCGGCGGGCGATCGACGGGTGCTGCAGATCATCGGCAGCGACCACCGTACCAGTACCGCGATCGCGGGTCTGACGCTCACGATCCGCGACGTCACCGAGCACAAGCGCCTCGAGGAGCAGCTGCGCGCCCTCGCCTTCTACGACCCGCTGACGCTGCTCGCAAACCGGTCGCTGTTCGCGGATCGCGTCCACCACGCAGTCAATCGGATCGCCGATGGGCTGACGCCGGCAGTGCTGTTCATCGACCTCGACAACTTCAAGACCATTAACGACGGGCTGGGCCATGGTGTCGGCGATCAGGTCCTGCGCGCCTGCGCACAGCGCATCGTCCAGGGTACCCGTGCCGCCGACACGGTCGCCCGGCTTGGTGGTGACGAGTTTGCGGTCCTGGTCGACAATGCAGCGAATGGCGAGGCCGCGCTGACGGTCGCGAACCACATTCTCGCGTCGCTGACAGCGCCGATCGACATCGAAGGACATGACCTCCGCGTCGCCGCCAGCATTGGCATCTGCCTTGCGGGCCCGCAGACGACGACCGAGCACTTGCTCAGAAACGCCGATGCCGCGATGTACCGGGCGAAGGCGCTCGGCAAGGGGCGGGCGGTGCTGTTCGAGGCCGAGATGGCCAAGGCTGCACGGCGCCGGCTGCTGATCGAGCAGGAGCTCACCGGCGCAGTGGAGCGCGGCGAGCTGTTCGTTCACTACCAGCCGATCGTCGACATCAAGAGCATGCACCTGATCGGCGTCGAGGCCCTGATGCGCTGGCAGCATCCGACCCGCGGTGTCGTGATGCCCGGCGAGTTCATTCCGGTCGCAGAGGAGACCGGGCTGATCGTGCCGATGAGCCAGTGGATCCTGCACCAGGCATGCAAGGATGCGATGAGGCTGCGAAAGTCCGTACATCTCGGCGAAGGCGTGCGCCTCGCAATCAACGTCTCTGGCCGTTATCTGCAGTGCCCGAGCATGATCCAGGACATCACGGCCGCGCTCGAGGCCAGCGGGCTCGATGCGGGCTCGATGCTGCTCGAGGTTACCGAGAGCCTGCTGCTGCTGGATTCACCGGAGCTCGAACAGCGTTTTGCCGAGATCAAGACGCTCGGCGCCAAGCTCGCACTCGACGATTTCGGCACCGGGTATTCCTCGCTCGCCTACCTACACCGCTTCCCGCTCGATGTGATCAAGATCGACCGGACGTTCATCCAGCA
>DATNHZ010000251.1:0-10917 GCA_035604655.1 Steroidobacteraceae bacterium
CGGCGGCGAGCCCGACGGCGCCGCCGATGTGCGGCGTACCCGCCTCGAACTTGAACGGCAGCGTGTTGTAGGTCGTGCCGCGAAAGCTGACGGTCAGGATCATGTCGCCGCCGCCCTGCCATGGCGGCATGGCCTCGAGCAGTGACTCGCGGCCGTACAGGACGCCGATTCCGGTCGGCCCGTACAGCTTGTGGCCGGAGAAGGCGTAGAAGTCACAATCCAGCGCGCGCATGTCGAGGGTCAAATGCGGAACCGCCTGCGCACCGTCGAGCAGCACCGGCACGCCGCGGGCATGGGCGAGCTCGACCACCTCGCGCACCGGCAGGACGGTTCCGAGCGCGTTCGACACGTGGGCGAGGGCGACGAGCCGCGTCCGCTCCGACAGCAGCTCGCGAAAGCGATCGAGGTCAAGCTCGCCGCGGCGGGTGATCGGCGCGACGATGAGCCGGGCACCGGTGGCGGCCGTCACCATCTGCCACGGCACGATGTTGGCGTGGTGCTCGAGCCAGCTGATCAGGATCTCGTCGCCCGGCTTGAGGCGCGGCCGGGCGTAGGACTGGGCCACGAGGTTGATCGACTCGGTCGTGCCGCGCGTGAATATGATCTCGCGCGTGGAGCGCGCGTTGAGGAACAGCCGCACGCGCTCCCTGGCGCCCTCGAACGCGTCGGTCGCGCGCTGCGACAGCGTGTGCACCCCGCGGTGCACGTTGGCATGCATCTCCTCGGCGTAGCGCCGCTCGGCGTCCAGCACCGCGCGCGGCCGCTGGCTGGAAGCGGCATTGTCGAGGTAGGCGAGCGGTTTGCCGCGGATCCGCTGGGCGAGGATCGGGAAATCGTCGCGGTAGCGGCCGAAATCGGGCTCGGCGGCTTCAGGTCGGGCAGCTGCGCTCATTGGACGAATTCCCGGATCAGCGGCGCGGTCGGCAGGCTGCCGAGCACGCGCTCCGCGACGAACGGCCTCAGCTCGGGTACCCGGAGCCTCGTGATCACATCGCCCGCGAAGGCAAACGTGAGCAGCGCTCGCGCCGTATCGCGGTCGAGTCCGCGCGACAAGAGGTAGAACAGCATCTGCTCGTCGAGCGCCCCGGTGGCCGCGCCGTGGCTGCACTTGACGTCGTCGGCCTTGATCTCGAGCTGCGGGCGCGCATCGATGCTTGCCTGGGGTCCGAGCAGGAGATTTCGGCTCGACTGTTGCGAGTCCGCCTTGATCGCGCCGGGGTGCACGACGACCATGCCGTCATAGCTGCCGCGGCCGCGGTCGTTGGCCACGCCGCGGTACACCTGATCACTGGTGGTGTGCGCGGCGAGGTGGTCGATGCGTGTGCGGATGTCGAGCTGGCGCGAGCGGTCGGCGATGAAAAGGCCCGCGAGCTGCGTGGCGGCGCCATGCCCCTCCAGCCGCACGCGCAGGTCGAGTCGCGCGAGCTGGCCGCCGAGCCCGACGTGCAGGTGCTGATATTCGGCGTCGCGGTCGAGGCGCACGGCGACGTCCTCGAGCTGTATCGCGCGGGGTCCGGCAAGGCCGATGCTGTAGTGCTCGAGCCGTGCGCTGGCGCCGAGCACGAGGTCGGTCACCGGAATTGCGACGCTGTCGCTGTCGCCGAGCGTCAGGTGGTATTCGACCAGGCGCGCCGCGGCCCCGGCCTCGATGCTGACGAGAAGGCGCGGGTAGGCGCCGCCGCCGGTGGCCACGTGCACGAGATGCAGCGGCAGCTCGGGCGTGCGACCGGCGGTGAACGTCAGCAGCGCGCCGTCGCCGAGCAGCGCCGCGTTCATCAGCCGGATGCGCTCGTCGACCGAGTCGCCGGCGCCAACCCGGGCCTCGATCGCCGGCGGCAGCTCGCCGGCGAGGAGCGTCGCGAGCGGCGTGAACTCGACTCCGTCCGGCAGCGCCGTGCTCGACAACGCCGGATGGAAGCGGCCGTCGACGAACACCAGCGTCGGGCCCTGCCGCGGCGGCAGCGCACTGAGCGCCCCGGCCGGCAGCGGGCGCGGCGGGGCCGGCGCGAGGTCGCGGCGCTCGAGCAGCCGCAGGTTGGTGTACTTCCACGCCTCGTCGCGCGGCGTCGGCAGCCCGAGCGCCACGAGGCGCTGGAGCGCGGCGCGGCGCCGCTCGTCCGAGCGCGGACCGCCCGGCAGGCCCGCCTGCGCGCCGCCGAGGCGCGCGAGGGCGGTGACGGACTGTGCGACGGCGCTCATGCCGCGGTCGCCTCCTGCCGCACCCAGTCGTAGCCACGTCGTTCGAGCTCGAGGGCGAGGTCGCGGTCGCCCGACTTCAGGATCCGCCCGCCGACGAGCACGTGCACCCGGTCCGGCACGATGTGATCGAGGAGCCGCTGGTAATGCGTCACGAGCACGACGGCGCGATCCTCGCGCCTGAGGCCGTTCACGCCGTGGGCGACGACCTTCAGCGCATCGATGTCCAGCCCCGAGTCGGTCTCGTCGAGGATCGCGAGCGTCGGCTCGAGGATCGTCATCTGCAGGATCTCGTTGCGCTTCTTCTCGCCGCCGGAGAAGCCCTCGTTGACGCCGCGGCTGAGGAAGCTCTCGTCGATCTGCATCAGGCGCATCTTGTCGCGCACGAGGCCGAGGAAATCGAAGGCGTCGACCTCCGGCAGCCCGTGCTGCCGGCGGCGGGCGTTCAGCGCGGCCTTCAGCAGGTAGACGTTGTTCACGCCCGGGATCTCGACCGGGTACTGGAAGCCGAGGAACAGTCCGCGGCGCGCGCGCTCCTCGGCTGGCAGCGTGAGCAGGTCCTCGCCGAGATAGCGGACGGTACCGCGCTTCACTTCGTAGCCGCTGCGGCCCGCGAGCAGCTGCGACAGCGTGCTCTTGCCGGCGCCGTTCGGCCCCATGATCGCGTGCACCTCCCCGGCGCGCACCGCGAGGTTGACGCCGTCGAGGATCCGCTGGCCCTGCACGTCGACCGCAAGATCCGCGATCTCCAGAATCAGGTCACCCTTGCCGATGCTGCTCATGCTGCTCATCGCTCGCTGTTGTCGGTCACCCGACCGCGCCCTCGAGGCTCACGGCCAGAAGGTTCTGCGCTTCGACCGCGAATTCCATCGGCAGCTCCTTGAAGACGTTCTTGCAGAAGCCGCTGACGATCATGTTCACCGCGTCCTCCTGCGACAGCCCCCGCTGCAGGCAGTAGAACAGCTGGTCCTCGCTGATCTTCGAGGTGGTCGCCTCGTGCTCGGCCGTCGCGGTCGGGTTCTTGACCTCTATGTACGGAAAAGTGTGCGCGCCGCAGCGGTCGCTCATCAGCAGCGAGTCGCACTGCGTGTGGTTGCGCGCGCCATCGGCAGACGCCAGGATCTTGACCAGGCCGCGATAGCTGTTCTGGGCGTTGCCGGCCGAGATGCCCTTGGAGACGATCGTGCTCCTGGTATTGCGACCGACGTGAATCATCTTGGTGCCGGTATCGGCCTGCTGGTAGTGGTTGGCGACCGCCACCGAGTAGAACTCGCCGACCGAGTTCTCGCCGATCAGCACGCAGCTCGGTTATTTCCAGGTGATCGCCGAACCCGTCTCGACCTGCGTCCAGGAGATGCGCGAGTTCGCGCCGCGGCACTCGCCGCGCTTGGTGACGAAGTTGTAGATGCCGCCGACGCCGTGCTCGTCGCCTGGGTACCAGTTCTGCACGGTTGAGTACTTGATGTTGGCGTCCCTGAGCGCGATCAGTTCGACCACCGCGGCGTGCATCTGGTTCTCGTCGCGCATCGGGGCGGTGCAGCCCTCCAGATAGCTGACGTGGCTGCCCTCGTCGGCGATGATCAGCGTGCGCTCGAACTGCCCGGTCTTGGCCGCGTTGATCCGAAAGTAGGTCGACAGCTCCATCGGGCAGCGCACGCCTTTCGGCAGGTAGACGAACGAGCCGTCGGTGAACACCGCCGAGTTGAGCGACGCGAAGAAGTTGTCGGTCGGCGGCACGACGCTGCCGAGGTACTGCTCGACGAGGGCGGGGTGCTCGCGCACCGCGTCCGAGAACGGGCAGAAGATCACGCCGGCCTCGGCCAGGCGCGCCTTGAAAGTGGTCGCGACCGACACGCTGTCGAACACCGCGTCAACCGCAACGCCCGCGAGCCGCGCGCGCTCGTGCAGCGGCACACCGAGCTTGTCGTAGGTGGCGAGCAGCTTCGGGTCGACATCCGCGAGGCTCTTCGGGCCATCACTGCTGGCCCTGGGCGCCGAGTAGTAGGAGATCGCCTGGTAGTCGATCGGCGGGTACTTCACGTGGGCCCAGTGCGGCTCGCGCATTGTCTGCCAGTGCCGGAACGCGCGCAGCCGCCAGTCGACGAGGAACGCCGGCTCGCCCTTCTTGCGGGAAATGAGCCGGATGACGTCCTCGTCGAGGCCGGGCGGAACGGTGTCCGAGTCGATGTCGGTGACAAACCCGTGCCGGTACGTCTGGCCGACGAGGCTGTCGAGGTCGTGGGGTTTGGTGGCCATGGGGAGCGCCGTCAGGCGCGCACGCGCACGCCCGGGCGCGTGCCGATCGCCACGCCGAGGTTGGGCACCGGCATCGCGGTTGTCTCGCGGCTCGCAAGCTGGGTCAGGGTGATGTCGGCGAGCGCGAGCCGGATCGCGAGGTTGACGCGCTGCCAGCTGTGGCCGACGCGGCAGCTCGACTCGATGCCACACTGGCCGGGGTGCGTCGAGCACTCGGTGAGCCCGACGGGGCCCTCGACAGCGTCGATGATGTCGGCGGCGCTGATCGCGCTTGCCGGGCGGGCGAGCGCGTACCCGCCGTGTGCGCCGCGGGTCGAGGCGACGAGTCCGGCGCGCTGCAGATCCTGCAGGACCTTGCTGACCGTCGGGACGCCGATCCGCGACACCTCCGCGAGTTCCACGGCGGTTCTGAGCCCTGCGCCGGTGTCGGCGAGGTGCGCGAGAATGACGGTGGCGTAGTCGGTCAATTTGCTGATGCGGAGCATGGGAAAGCCTCGGCCGCTATTCAGGAGCATTTTAGTCCTATTAAGGTTCCGCGCCAAGTTCCCCCTGCGGCCCGGCTCCGGCGCCGCAGCCTTATCCGTTATTATGGGAACTCGCCCTAGCCCCGCCGGTCCTCACGAGGATGCGGCGGCGCCACTCGAGGATCGCAGCATGAATCGCAATGAACTCGCGCGCAACGCGCACGCCATGGTCACCCGGGGCCGCGGGATTCTCGCCGCCGACGAGAGTACCGGTACGATCAAGAAGCGCTTCGACAAGATCAACGTCGAGTCGACCGAGGAGAACCGGCGCGCGTACCGGGAGCTGCTGTTCACGACGCCGGGCGCGGCCGAGTTCATCTCCGGGGTGATCCTCTACGACGAGACGCTGCGCCAGTCGACCAAGGCCGGCGAGCGCTTCGCCGACCTGCTGACGCGCCTCGGCGTCATTCCGGGCATCAAGGTCGACGGCGGCACCAAGCCGCTGCCGAATTTCCCGGGCGAGGTGATCACCGAGGGTCTCGACGGGCTCGCCGGCCGGCTCGCGGAGTATCGCAAACTGGGGGCGCGGTTCGCCAAGTGGCGCGGCGTGATCGATATCGCCGACGGTATTCCCACGCGCACCTGCATCGACTCCAACGCCGAGCTGCTCGCGCGCTACGCGGCGCTGTGCCAGGAGGCCGACATCGTGCCGATCGTCGAACCGGAGGTGCTGATGGACGGCGGCCACTCGATCGAGCGCTGCGAGGCCGTGACGGGCGAAGTGCTGCAGACGGTGTTCAACAGCCTCAGGGCGCACCGCGTGACGCTGGAAGGCATGGTGCTGAAGCCCAACATGGTCATCTCGGGCCAGAAGTGCCCGCACCGGGCGAGCCCCGATCTCGTGGCCGAGGCGACCGTTCGTTGCCTCAAGCGGCACGTGCCAGCGGCAGTCCCCGGGATTGCGTTCCTGTCGGGCGGCCAGACCGAGGCGGAGGCGACACTGCACCTCGACCTCATTAGCCGCAGCGGCGCACTGCCGTGGTCCGTGTCCTTCAGCTATGGACGCGCGTTGCAGCAGTCCGCGCTCGCAGCCTGGGGCGGGGTCGCCGGGCACGTTGCCGCCGCCCAGCACGAGTTCAGCAAGCGCGCCCGCCTGAACGGCCTCGCGACGCTCGGCAGGTACGACGCGGCGCTTGAGAAGCAGGCGGCCTGACCGCTGCCTGCGCGTCCGCCACCCGTGTCCACCTCCGCTGGTGCGGCGCCGCCGCCCGGGTCCATTGCGCCCGTCGCCCGCCTGACTGGCGTCGGCTACGAGATCAATGGGCGCACGATCTTCGCCGGACTCGATGTCACGATCGAGCGCGGCAAGGTCACGGCGATCATGGGCCCGTCCGGCACCGGCAAGACCACGCTGCTGCGGCTGATCACCGGTCAGGTCCGTGCCAGCCGCGGCCGCGTCGAAGTCAACGGCCAGGACGTCGGTGCGCTTGACACCGACGGCCTTTACCGCCTGCGCCGCGGGATGGGCATGCTGTTCCAGAACGGTGCGCTGCTGACCGATCTCGACGTTTACGAGAATGTCGCCTTCCCGGTCCGCGAGCACACCAGGCTCCCGGAGCCGCTGGTCTCGCGCCTGGTGCTGATGAAGCTCGAGGCCGTGGGCCTCAGGGGCGCCGCGCGCTTGAGGGCGGCCGAGCTGTCCGGCGGCATGGCGCGGCGCGTCGCGCTCGCTCGCGCAATCGTCATGGATCCGCAGATCCTGATCTACGACGAGCCGTTCGCAGGTCTCGACCCGATCGCGCTCGGGGTGGTGCTGCGCCTCATCCGCGAAACCAACGACGCGCTCGGGCTGACCAGCATCGTCGTGTCGCACGACGTGCGCGAGATCAGCCTGCTTGCCGACTGGGCGTACCTGCTGTCGGGCGGCACGGTCATCGCCGCCGGCACGCCGGCTGAGCTCGATCACGACGCCTCGCCGGCGGTTCGGCAGTTCATGGATGGGCTGGCCGACGGCCCGGTGCACTTCCACTACCCGGCGCCCGACTACGCGGCCCAGCTGCTCGATCGGGAGGTGCCGGCGTGAGCCTGTTCGGTGAGGTCATCGGTAACGGCCGCGCGGTGCTGGCCAAGAGCGGCAGCTTCACGCTGTTCACGCTGCGGCTCCTGCAGGTGACGCCGAAGGCGCTGCGCCGCTGGCGGCTGATCGTCGACCAGGTCTACAACACCGGGGCGCTGTCGCTCGTCATCATCATGCTGTCGGGGCTGTTCGTCGGCATGGTGCTGGGACTGCAGGGCTACGATCTGCTGCAGCGTTTCGGCTCCACGGAGTCGCTCGGCGTCGCGTCCGGACTCGCGCTCCTCAAGGAGCTCGGTCCGGTGGTCACCGCGCTCCTGTTTGCCGGGCGCGCCGGCACAGCGCTGACCTCCGAGATCGGCCTGATGGGCGCCACCGATCAGCTGTCGGCGATGGAGATGATGGCGGTCGACCCGGTGCGGCGGGTGTGCGCGCCGCGCTTCCTGGGCGGGGTGATCGCGATGCCGCTGCTGGCCGGTATCTTCAGCATGGTCGGAATTTTCGGCGCGCAGCTCGTCGGCGTGACGCTGATGGGGGTCGACGCGGGCCAGTTCTGGTCGCAGATGCGCGGCGCGGTCGAACTGAAGGACGTGAACCAGGGCATCCTGAAGAGCTGCGTTTTCGGCTTCGCCTGCAGCGCGATAGCCGTGTACGAGGGCTATCACGCGCTGCCGACGGCCGAAGGCGTCGGGCGCGCGACAACCCGCACGGTGGTCAGCTCGTCGGTCGCCGTGCTGGTGCTCGACTACATGCTCACAGCGGTGTTGCTGTGAATCGAGGAGACGTGCGATGACGCAGACACGGGCCACTGAGATCGGGACGGGACTGTTCGCCCTGCTCGGATTCGCCGCGCTGTTCTTCCTGGTGACGCAGATCACCAATCGCAGCATCGCATGGAACGAGCAAAGCTACCGCCTGACCGCGCGCTTCGACAACGTCGGCGGGCTCAAGGTCGGCGCGCCGGTATCGATGGGCGGCGTGACGATCGGCCGGGTCGAGGCGATCGACTTCGACTCCGCCGACTACAAGGCCGTGGCGCGGCTCAAGATCCAGCAGCGCTTTGCCAAAATTCCGAACGACAGCGATGTGGCGATCTTTACCGCCGGCCTGCTCGGCGGGCAGTACGTCGGAATCACCCCGGGCGGCTCGGAAACTTACTTCAGGGACGGCGATCAGATCGAACTGACGCAGTCCGCAGTCGTCCTCGAGAACCTGATCAGCAAGTTCCTGTTCGACAAGGCCGGCCAGGAAGGCGCCAAGAAATCCGAAGGAGTCGCAAAGTGAATCCTCGCCTCACCGCCACCGTTGGCGCCGCCATCGCGGCGCTCGCCTGGCTGATGGTACCGTCGCTGCCGCTGCTGCCCGGGGTGGCCCTGGCGGCGGCCGAGGCCCAGGCGTCCGAGCTCGGACCGCAGGCGCTGATGGATGACGTGTCGAAGCGCATGTTCGCCGCCCTCGACAGCAATCGCGCCGCGATCCGCGCGGACCCGAAGAAGGTCTATCCGCTGGTCGACACCATCCTGCTGCCGCATTTCGACACCGATTACGCGGCGCAGCTGGTGCTCGCCCAGCACTGGCGCAGCGCCACGCCCGAGCAGCGCAAGCGCTTCGTCGCCGCGCTCTATCAGGCACTGCTGCACACCTACAGCGATGCACTGGCGGACTTCACGGCCGACCGGCTGAAGCTGCTGCCGTTCCGCGGCGACCCCTCGGCAACCCAGGCGACCGTGCACACCGAGGTCACCCGCTCGAGCGGCACGGTCGTCCCGGTCGACTACCGGCTGCGCAAGACGGACGATGGCTGGAAGGACTTCGACGTCATCATCGAGGGCATTTCCTACGTGCGCAACTATCGCACCGACTTCGGCGAGGAAATCAGCCAGAAGGGGCTCGAGGAGGTGATCACGCGCCTCGAGCGTGAGGGCCTCGATCTCGGCAAGCCCTCGGCCGCGAAGTCGCGGCCGCCCGCGGCCAGCTCGCACTGAGCGGTCGCAATGGCGCGCCGCCCTGCGTCCGCCGCCTTTGAGCTCGTCGCTGCGGGCGAGGCCGGCCATTTCCGTCTAGGCGGCGTCCTCAACTTCGACACCGCCCGGGCGGTGCTCGACAAAGGCACGGCGGCCTTCGGCGAGCAGCAGCGCGTGTCGCTCGCTCTCTCTGGAATCACGCATGCGGACAGCGCCGGGCTCGCGGTACTGCTGACCTGGATCGGCCGCGCACGGCGGGCGGGGCGGGCGATCAGCTATACGGCGCTGCCGGTGCAGCTGTCGCGGATCGCGCGGGTCTGCGGAGTCGAGAGCTTGCTTGGGGGGCTGGAGGACATCGCCGCCGGGGGCTAGACGCCGCCGGTTCGGACGCCCCGGGCGGCCGCCTGCAGGGCGCTACAGTGCGGGCGATGCGGGAGGCGCGTTCTCGCTCGCCGCCTCTGCCACTGGCTCGATCCCCGGCTCGACCTTGCCGATCGGATCGTCGTAGCTTTCCTCGGGCACGTTGCCATCGTGAACTAGGTACTCGCGACGCGTGACGTAGGCATTGCGGACGAAGGTGTACGGATCAAAGGCTGCTGCCAGCGCCGCGTCGGTCGCGAGCAGCTGGGTGCGCTTGTCGAGCTCACTCATCACGAACAGACCGTACTCGAGGGTGCGGGAGCTCTGGTAATAGGTCGGGCTCAGGTAGCGATCGACGAATTTGGCCGGCGCGTCGCGGAAGTCGGACGGCCCGAGCACCGGCAGCACGAGGTAGGGCCCGGCAGGCACGCCCCACCAGCCGAGCGTCTGGCCGAAGTCCTCGTCGTGGTTCGCGAGTCCCCAGTGCGTAGCCGGATCGAAGAAGCCCCCGACTCCGACCACGGTATTGACGATGAAGCGCGCGGCATCGTTGCCGGTGTTCCTGAACTTGCCCTGCAGCGCCTGGTTGATGACGACAACCGGGTAGTAGAGGTTCCCGAAGAAGTTGCTGACGGCGTTGCGCGCGGGAGTCGGCACGACCGCCTTGTAGGCCCGCGCCGCCGGCCGGGCGAGCATCCGGTCGAGCGCGTCGTTGAACGCGTAGGTGGCACGGTTCAGCTTCTCGAGCGGATCGTTCAATTTGGCCGCGGCCCCGGCAGCGACGGCCGGCAACGCTGCCAGCAGCACGGCCGCGGCGAGACCCCGTTGTATTCCTCCGGCACGGTCAGCCATGGAGAGAGTCGACCCGTGCGGTGTTCCGGTGCCCGTCATGGGCGCGCAGTCTAGCAGTCCGAGCGCCCCCGCGGCTCACCGTCGCCCGCCGTCCGGAGCCGGCAACGGCTCCCCGCGTTCGAGGGCCGCCTGCGCGCGGGGCGGCAGGTATTCCTTCAGTTCGTCGATGCGTGCCTTGAAGCGGCTGCGCTGCACCGGCGTCAGGCTCGGCACCGCCAGCGCCTGCCTCAGCGTCTCGATCGCGAGTATCAGGTCGCCGCTCATGACGTGGTACTCGGCCATGTAGTAGTTGGCTTCGGCCGCTTCGCCGGCGGCGCTGGCCGCGAGCGCGATCAGCCGCACCTGGTCGTGCGTGGGCGGCACGTTGTTGAACAGGTCGAGCAATATCGAGTGCGCGAGGCGCGCATCGTCGGCACGCATCAGGGTCTCGGCGTAGCGGACCGTGACCGGCACGTTGCGGGGGAACAGCTCCTTGGCATTGGCGAGCACGGTCCGCGAGCCGGCAATGTCGCCGGCCGCCAGCAGCGCCTGGCCGAGCGCCGTGTGGTATTCGATCGTGTCGGGATGGTGGGCCACGAGTTCGCGCAGGATCGGGATCGCCTCGCCGGGCGCGTTCGCCTGCATCAGCGCAAGCGCCCGTCCGTAGTACCGGTAGTCGGAGACACTCGCGTCGGCCGTTGCCGCATCGGCGTACACGTCGCGCGGGTTGCTCTCGGGAGGCAAGGTCATCACCCGCAGCCGCTCGCGCGCG
>DATNHZ010000252.1:0-5137 GCA_035604655.1 Steroidobacteraceae bacterium
TCGACGCTCGATTTCGCCGAATCGCTGTCGGCGCACATGCTCGAGCTGTTTCCGTTCCTGTCCGACGTCAAGGTCATGCGGCAGTGGGCGGGCATGGCCGACATGACACCGGATTTTGCGCCGATCATGGGCAAGACTCCGGTGCGCGGGTTTTACCTGGACGCTGGCTGGGGCACCTGGGGCTTCAAGGCAACCCCGGTGTGCGGCAAGACCATGAGCTACACCGTCGCGAACGATGCCGTCCACCCGATGATCCAGGGCTTCGGCTTCGAGCGCTTCGCGAACTTCGCGCTGACCGGCGAGAAAGGCGCGGCATCGGTGGGTCACTAGCCATGAAGATCATGACCTGCCCGATCAATGGGCCGCGGGCGATCAGCGAGTTCGCCTATGGCGGTGAATTGCGTCCGATGCCGGACCCAGCGGCGGCGACCGATGCGGACTGGGCCGACTACGTCTTCAATCGCAGCGGCGTAGCCGGTGTCAAGCAGGAGTGGTGGTGCCACACGCCGAGCGGCGTCTGGTTCGTGGCCGAGCGCGACACACGTACCGACGCAATCCTCCGCACGTTCCTCTACCAACCGAGCCGCGGATGAAGCGACTGCCACCCGTTGCCGGGGAACTCATCGACCGCACGCGAGCCGTGGCGTTCAGCTTCGAAGGCGCGAGTTACCAGGGCTATGCGGGCGATACCGTGAGTTCCGCACTCGCCGCGAATGGACTCCGCCTGATCGGTCGATCCTTCAAGTATCACCGGCCGCGCGGCCTGCTGAGCGCCGCGAACCATGACGCCAATGCGATCGTGCAGGTGCGCGAGGACGGGCGCAGCCTCCCCAATGTGCGCGCCGACGTCGCGACCGTTCAGCCGGGCTGGCGGATGAGTGCTGTCAACACGCTTGGCGGACTCGCGCGCGACCGCCTCGCGGTGCTCGAGCGTTTCGCTGCGTTCCTGCCGGTTGGCTTTTATTACAAGGCATTTGGCAGCAAGCGGCTGTTCCCGTACTGGGAGCGGATGTTCCGCTGGCTCACGGGACTTGGCACCGTGGACCTCACCGCGCCGCGCCGCGTCTCGCCCAAACGCTATGACTTTTGCGACGTGCTGGTCGTCGGGGCCGGACCCGCGGGGCTCGCGGCCGCGAGCGCGGCCAGCGCACGCGGTGCGAGCGTACTGCTCGTCGATGAGAATGCAGCGCCCGGCGGCAGCGGCTGCTATGCGCGCGGCGGCAGTTCCTCGACCTTCGACCGGTGCACCGCGCTGATCGCGGAGATCCAGCGTAATCCACGCATTCGGCTCATGCTGGACGCTTGTGCGGTCGGCTACTACGCCGATCACTGGGTTGCGCTCGCGACGCCCGCGTACCTCGTCAAGGTGCGGGCCCGGAGCGTCATCATCACGCAGGGTGCATTCGAGCAACCGGCGGTGTTTCGTGGCAACGACCTGCCCGGTGTGATGCTCGCGAGCGCCGGGCAACGGATGCTCTATCGGTACGCCGTCGGCACCGCTACGCAGCTCGCGGTCTTGACATCGAACGCCGAGGGCTACGCCGCCGCGCTTGACGCCGCGGCGCATGGGATTGCGGTCCGGGTACTCGATCTTCGCACCGAGCTCGGCCCCGCCAGCGAGCGCCAGGCGCAGGAGCTCGTCGCCCGCGGCGTCACGACGTACCGCGGGGTGCGACCGATCGAAGCCTGCGGCAGCGGTGGCCTTGCAAGCTTCCTCTTCCAGCACGAAATCTCGGGGCAGGCACGCGAGGAGCGCCTCGCGCTCGACGGCCTCTGGGTCAGCGTCGGATTTGCACCGGCGAACGGGCTCCTGCACCAGGCCGGCGCGAGGTTCCGCTACGAGTCCTCGGTCGAGCAGTTCGTACCTGCGGAACTCCCGGCCGGCGTCTATGCCGCCGGCAAGGTCAATGGCGTCTACGGATTCGAGGGGCGCCTAGAGGACGGTCGCTACGCGGGCGAGTGCGCACGTGCCTACCTCGCAGGCCGTGAGCGGCCGGGCGCGCCGCCCGTTCAGCCGGCCGCCGAGTCGCCGACGCATGCCTACCCGATATTCCCGCACCGGCGCGGCAAGGAGTTCGTGGACTTCGACGAGGACCTGCAGCTCAGGGACTTCGAGAATGCCTGCCAGGAGGGCTTCGACAGCGCGGAGCTCCTCAAGCGCTAC
Source organism: Steroidobacteraceae bacterium (assembly GCA_035604655.1). Lineage (GTDB taxonomy): Bacteria > Pseudomonadota > Gammaproteobacteria > Steroidobacterales > Steroidobacteraceae > CAIKZZ01. The sequence goes on from DATNHZ010000252.1 coordinate 2,165, forward strand.
TCGACGTTCGGCATGGGTCCGAGCCAGGGCAAGCACTCGAACATGAACGTGCTGCGGATCCTCGCGGCACAGCTTCAAGTCCCGATCGGCTCGCTCGCGCCGCCGACTGCGCGGCCGATGTTCCACCCCGTCCCGATGGCCGATCTCGCCGGACGCGGCTTCACGCCCGAGCGCCGCACGCCGCTCGATGGAGAGCACGTGGCGCTCGGTACCGTCTGGATGCCGGCCGGCAACTGGCGACGGCCGGAGTACTACGTCCGATCCGGCACGAGCCGGGAAACGGCGATCGCCGAGGAGACCGAGGCCGTGCGCCGCGCCGTCGGCCTGATCGACGTCGGGACGCTCGGCAAGGTCGAGGCGCACGGGCCGCAGGCGGCCGAGTTTCTCGAGCGCGCCTACTGCGGACGGTACGCCAACCTCAAGGTCGGCATGACGCGCTACGGATTGATGCTCGATGAGACCGGTATCGTCATCGACGACGGCGTCATCGGGCGGCTCGCACCGGAATCCTTCTACTTCACCACCACGACCGGGAACTCCGCGACCTTGTTTCGTGAATTCGGGCGGCTCGCGACATGGTGGGGCATGAGTGTTGGGCTCGTGAACCTCACCGGTCATTACGCGGCGTTCAACCTGGCCGGGCCGCGGTCGCGCGAGGTGCTGGGCAGCCTAACCTCGCTCGAGCTCGACGCGGCCGCCTTTCCCTACCTCGGCATCCGCGAGACTGTGGTTGCCGGTGCGCCGTGCCGGATCCTGCGGGTGGGCTTCGTCGGCGAGCTCGGGTATGAGATCCATCTGCCGGCCGAGCACGCGGTCAGCGTCTGGCGAGCGCTGCTCGCCGCCGGCGCGCCTCATGGAATCCGTCCGTTCGGGGTCGAGGCCCAGCGGCTGCTGCGTCTCGAGAAGGGTCACATCATCGTCGGCCAGGACACGGACGGTGTGACCCACGCGCTCGAGATCGACATGCCGTGGGCTGTAAAGATGGACAAGCCCTTCTTTGTCGGTCAGCGCAGCCTGCGTGTGCACGAGACCCGCCCGCTCCGCCAGCGGCTGATCGGCTTTCGGCTCCCTGTCGGGACGCCGCGGCGACCCCGCGAGGGAAGCCTGTTTATCGAGGAGGGGCGGATTGCCGGCCGGGTGACGAGTGTCGGACTGTCTCCGACACTCGGGCGTTGCATTGGCCTCGCGCTCGTCGAGCCCGCGCTCGTCGGACGCAAAACGCTCTCGATCCGCATCGCCCCCGGCATGCAGGTGGAGGTCGAGGTCGTCAAGCCGCCGTTCTACGATCCGGAGGGCCACCGCCAGCATGGCGGCGGCGAATCGTGAACGATCGACCCGGACTTCGGCTCAGGGACCTGTCGCGTCGGGCCCGCTTCGGCTGCAAGGGTCCGGGGGCCGAGGACTGGCTGTCGGGTCTCGGCTTTCGGGTCCCGGGTGGCTCCAATGCGACCGCCGTCGAGGACCGCACGCTGGTCGCGCGCCTTGCGACCTCGGAGTTCCTGGTCGAGGCGCTCGCCCCGGGCGCGCCGCAGATCCAGGCAGCCAGAGCCGCGCTCGGTGCGCCGAATCGCCCGCACTCGGTCTATCCGGTCGCGCGCCAGGATTTCGTGCTCGACCTGCGCGGCCCGGCCACGGTGGCGTTGCTCCGCCAGATTTGCAGCGTAGACTTCGCACCGGCGTGGATGAACGCCGGTGCAGACAGCGGGATCGTGCTCACGAATATGATCGGCGTCGGTGTCGTCGCTTGGCTGAAGCCGGATGCGCGCGAGCCGGCGCTCACGCTGTGGCTCGATCCCAGCTACGGCCACTACTTCTGGTCGACCCTGCTCGAGATCGGCCGGGAGCTCGAGGGCGGTGTCGCCGTCGACGAACCATGACGCGCAGTCTCGCCTACCTGCAGGGGGTCACCGAGGTCTATCGGGGGGAGATCCTCGGCGAGGCGCTCTTCTCGCGCCTCGCCGCACTCAGCGACAATGCCGATCGACGCTACCTGTTCAGCGTACTGCTGCAGCTCGAATCGGAGGCGAAAATTCGCTTGCGGCCGCTGCTGGCCCGGCTCGGACTCAGCGTGGTCGAGGACGAGGCGTCCCGGCGTGAGGGCGAGGCTCGAGCCGAGCGGGTGGTTGCCCAGCCTTGGCTGGATGCGGTACGCGACTGGACCACATGGATAGACGGCATCATTGCGACCTACGTCGCGCTCGCGCGCGAGGCACCGACCGCGGACCGGGAGGCGCTCGAGTACATGGTCCGTCACGAGCAGGCGCTTGCCGCGTTCCTTGCGGCCGAGCTGGCCGGGAAAGGCGAGTCGGTCGCGCCGGTATTGAGTTTTCTGTTGCATCCGCTGCCGCGCGGGCCGCGAGCATGATTTCATTGAACGGAGGATAACGATATGGCGCGCGATCCCAAGCACGACGTTCTGTTCCAGCCGATCAAGATCGGCCCCAAGACGCTGCGCAACCGGTTCTACCAGGTGCCGCACTGCATCGGCGCAGGCTCCGATCGGCCGGGATTCCAGGCGGCCAACCGCTCGATCAAGGCCGAGGGCGGCTGGGCGGGGATCAACACCGAATACTGCTCGATTCACCCCGAGTCCGACGACACCCATCGGCTGTCGGCGCGCATCTGGGACGCGGGCGACGTGCACAATCTCCGTGCCATGACCGACCACATCCACAAGTACGGCGCGCTGGCCGGCGTCGAGCTGTGGTACGGCGGCTCGCACGCTCCCAACATGGAGTCGCGCGCCACGCCGCGCGGCCCGAGTCAGTACGCGTCCGAGTTCGAGACCCTGACGTACTGCAAGGAGATGGATCTCGACGACATCGCAATGGTCCAGCAGTACTACGTCGATGCGGCGAAGCGCTCGCGTGATGCGGGCTTCGACATCGTGTACGTGTACGGGGCTCATTCGTACCTGCCGCTCCAGTTCCTCTCGCGCTACTACAACAAGCGCAAGGACAAGTACGGCGCGCT
>DATNHZ010000253.1:0-9222 GCA_035604655.1 Steroidobacteraceae bacterium
CGGTCGCCGTATCCATGGGACTGATGCTCGAGTCGGTGGCGGCGCGACTGTGTGAACGCGGCGGTCCGCACTTCGGTTGCCCCGACAAGGCCCCAGCAGAGCGACTGGCGACGATCCGCGCCGCAGGGCAACAGAACATCCCGTTCACCAGTGGGCTGCTGATCGGCATCGGCGAGACGCGGGAGGAACGCATCGAGTCGCTGCTCGCATTGCGCAACCTGCACGACGATCACGGGCACCTGCAGGAAATCATCATCCAGAACTTTCGCGCCAAGCCGGGTACGGCGATGGCCGGTGCGCCCGAACCAGCTTTGGAAGAACACCTGTGGACGATTGCCGCCGCACGGCTGATCTTCGGCCCGGAGATGTCGATCCAGGCGCCGCCGAATCTGCGCCGCGGCGAACTTGAGCCGCTGCTGCAGGCCGGGATCAACGACTGGGGCGGCGTCTCACCGGTGACCCCAGATCACGTGAATCCCGAGGCGCCGTGGCCGCACCTTGCGACGCTCGCTGTGCAGACTGCGGCCGCCGGGCGCCGCTTGGTCGAGCGGCTCGCCCTGACACCGGCTTACGCACAGCAGCCGCAGCGGTGGGTCGACCCAGGGTTGCAGAGGGCCGTGCTGCGTGGCACCGACGCGTTCGGCCGCGCGCGTGAGGCCGGCTGGCACGCCGGAGCCGGTACCGCACCTCCGCCTGCGGCAGTTGACTGGGTCAGGCACGATCGGCCGCCCGGCAGAACGGCTCCCGAGGTCCGGCGTGCGCTGCGCCGCGCCGTTGACGGCGCCGGCTTGGGAGAGACCGACATCATCCGGCTGTTCGACGCGCACGGGCCCGACCTGGTCGCCGTCTTGCGGGCGGCCAACGAGGTACGCGCCGCGAGTGTTGGCGAGTCGGTGTCCTACGTAGTCAATTGCAACATCAACTACACGAACATCTGTCAGCACCGCTGCGGGTTCTGCGCTTTCGCCAAGGGCCGGAGCGCCGCCGCACTGCGGGGTCCGGCCTATTGCCTCGATCCGCAGCACGTGGCAGCGCGGGCGCTCGAGGCCTGGCGGCGCGGGGCAACGGAGGTCTGCCTGCAGGGCGGGATCCATCCCGCGTACACCGGGCGGACCTACGTCGATTTCGTAGTGGCCGTGAAGCAGGCGGTCCCGCAGATGCACGTGCACGCGTTCTCCCCGCTCGAGATCCGCCACGGCGCGCGCACGGCTGGAATGTCATTGCCGGAGTACCTGCGACTGCTGCAGGCTGCCGGACTGGCGACCTTGCCGGGAACCGCCGCCGAGATTCTTGATGACACGGTGCGCGCGGTGATTTGCCCGGACAAGCTCAACACCGAGCAATGGCTCGAGGTAATGCGCGCGGCGCACGCTATTGGCCTGCGGAGTACGGCGACGATCATGTTCGGCCACGTCGATCGGCCGGTCCACTGGGCCCGGCACCTCATGCGGATCCGGAGCCTGCAAGAACGGACCGGTGGCTTCACCGAGTTCGTGCCGCTGCCTTTCGTACACATGGAATCGCCACTCTGGCGCCGCGGCCAGGCGCGCTGCGGCCCGACGCTGCGGGAAGCGGTCCTGATGCACGCCGTTGCGCGCCTCGTGCTGCATCCGATGATCCCCAACGTGCAGACATCCTGGGTCAAGATGGGCCCGCAAGGGGCGGCGCTGTGCCTGCAGGCGGGCGCCAATGACTTGGGCGGCACGCTGATGTACGAGTCAATTACGCGGGCCGCAGGCGGCGTCAACGGCCAGGAGATGGATGCGGTGTCCATGGAGGCGCTGATCGCGGGCATCGGCCGTCCGGCTCGGCAACGCACGACGCTGTACGGGTATGTGGCAGGCGGGTCGGCCGGTCTCAGCGCTACCCGGCGCGCAAATGCCGGGACGGGACGGTGATCGCGCATGAGCTATTTGACTGGCCGGCATCATTCACGGGAGCTGGGGAAGCCGAGATGACGGCAAGCTCGGACGAGATCTGTTGCCGCACACGGATGCTGCGCGACATCGAGGCGATCGAGCGCCCGAAGCACAGCGTCGTTCACTCCGTTGCCACAGCCACCATACGGAGATTGTCGCAACTGGCCATCGAGAACGTGACTACCGGGGGCGTCGCGGGCGTCGACCGTACCGAACTTGACAGCCGCAAGCAGTTCCTGGCGATGGTCACCGATTCGGTCGACGCTGGGAGCGCGTCTCGGCATCACCGTGGACTCGAGGTGCCGAACGACACGGAAGCGACAGGGACCTGGTACCTGCACGGTTTCATTCTGAACTTGCGCAAGATGCTGCAGGCGCAGGGCACGGCCTTGTACCGGAACCAGTACGTGAAGAGCAATGGGTGCTGCAAGCTCCAGCACCAGAGCTTCGAGCGGGTCTCTGAGATCGTCAATCCGATCCCGGAGCGGCCCAACCGGCAGGCCCATTGCCTGGCGACCCACGGCTGTTAGTTGCCTGCTCCCACCGTGCTCGACCGGGCGGCGGAGTCCCAACGTTAGGCGCGACGCCGGTCGACAACTCGAGGCGCAACGAGCCAAGACATCACGCCGCCGCTCCGGGCAGCCGCGGCGTCGGCCAGGCGAAGAAGGGGAGATGTAATGCAGTTCTGGCAATCACTGTTTCTGTGCGAGGGCGACCAGGTATTCGACCTCGCGAGATTCTGCGAGGGCGTGGGCTTTCACGGGGTTCTCCCGTCCGACCATGTCGTGCACCCAGAAAAACAGGAGTCCACCTACCTGTATTCGGCGGACCACAAGCCGCCATCCTTCGAGGACGACACGTTATGGCCGGACTGCTGGTCGCTCATCGGCGCCCTGGCAGCGATCACGGAGAAGCTGCATTTCTGCACTAATGTCTTCATCCTACCATTGCGTCACCCCATCGAGGTGGCTAAGGCAACCTCGAGCGTGGCGTATTTCTCAAACGGGCGCCTGCTACTCGGGGCTGGCGCCGGCTGGATGAAGGAAGAGTTCGACATGCTCGGCGTCGACTTCGCGAGCCGCGGCAAGCGCTACAATGAGTGCATCGAGGTGATCCGCAAGCTGCACGGCGGCGGGTTTGTCGAGCACCACGGCCGGTTCTTCGACTTCCCGCGCATCATCATGACGCCTACGCCGCCGAAGCCGGTGCCGATTCTCATCGGCGGCATCAGCGAACCGGCGCTGCGCCGAGCGGCCCGGCTAGGCGACGGCTGGATCTCGCCGGGGCAAACGATCGGCGGGACGTTCGAGACGCTGCAGACGCTCGACCGGCTGCGCCGCGAGTACGGTACGCGCAATCGGGAATTTAACGCGATCGTCGCGATCTTCGGAGCGCCGGTCACCGTCGACGACCTGCGCCGCCTCGAGGACGCTGGCGCGACCGGATTCGTGAGTGTGCCATTCGCACTCACGGTCGCGCCAAACACCACGTTCGAGCAGAAGCGCACCGTGCTCGAGCGCTTCGCTGACGAGGTGATAGCGAAGGTCTGATCATCCCCGCGTACTCGGCGGGTGAGTCCTTGGGGCGGTGCGTCGATGCTGGCTGCCGCCGACCGCGGCGGCATCGGCCGGCGATCCGGGCTACGCTTAGCGGGTGGTCTCGTGTGAAGCCCTCATCGGTCACTGACGCGATCCCGGTGCACACTCTGCGCGAGTGGGCGTGTTCGCCGCACGCGGCCGAACCCGCGTTGCCTTTGGAGCGTCCCTATCTGCTGGTGCGGCTGGACCCGGGCCCGGGTGGCCCGACGGCCGGCGAGCAGGACGCGGTTGCCCGGTGGCTGCGCCGCCAGCCCTGTCCGGTCATCGGGATCGTTGGCGAAGCTGCGGACGGTCGGCTGCGGGAAGCGTGCGATGTGGTGGCGGGCGACCCCGCGGCAGCCTCACCTCTGCTCGAGCGCATCACGCATGCGCCGCTGGCATCGATGGTGCTGGTACAGGTCTTGCGCGCCACACACGGATTGGCGATTGCGGATGCGCTAGTCATCGAGTCACTCGCGTACGCGACCCTCCAGGGTGGACCGGAATTCCGGCGCTGGCTTAAGACGTACGGGCCGCGTGCCCCGGGCCGGACCCGCGACGAGGGGCCGCCGGTGCAAATGGAGCGGGACGGCGAGCATCTCGAGATCCGGCTCAACCGCCCGGCGCGACGCAACGTCCTGTCGGTGGAGGTGCGCGATGCGCTGGTCGAGGCCCTCGAGCTCGTCGTCGCTGACCCATCGGTCCGGACGGCGCGGCTCAGCGGCAACGGGGACTGTTTCAGCGCCGGCGGCGATCTCGATGAGTTCGGCACTGCCCCGGACCCTGCGACCGCTCACGGCATCCGCAGCGTCCGGCTGCCGGCGGCCGTCCTTGCGCGGTGTGCGGACCGCGTCGAATTCCACCTGCACGGGGCCTGCATCGGCGCCGGCGCGGAGCTGCCGGCGTTCGGCCGGCGCGTGACGGCCAGCCGGAACACGTTCTTCCAGCTTCCAGAGATCGGATTCGGCCTGATTCCCGGGGCAGGTGGTTGCGTCAGTCTCCCGCGCCGCATAGGCCGACAAAACACCGCCTACCTGACGCTGTCGGGCCGACGCCTCGGCGCCGCGGAGGCGCTCGAATGGGGACTCGTCGACGCGATCGTCGACTAAGCCGCTACGGCCACGACTTAACAGCGCCACACGACGCGGCCACGGCATAGGGTGGCCGTCACACGAACAGCGGCGAGCGCTTCGCGCGCCACGGACCATGGCCGGTCCAGCAGGCACAGATCTGCATGTGTACCCGGTTCGATGCGTCGCAGTCCCCCTCCCGGAGCAATCGGATCGCCGCTGAATAACGACAACGCCTGCTCCGGCGACAGCGACTCGGCGGCGCCGAGCGTCGCGCCGGCCAGAGTGCGGCGGTCCACTGCGGCCTGCATCGCGAGCCAAGGGTTCGGGTCCCCAAAAGGAGCATCGGTTCCTGCCGCGAGTGCGACGCCCGCTTCGAGGAAACCGCGTCCGCGGTAAAGCCACGGCCGGTCACTTGCCGGCACATCGGTGACGTAGGCATCCCCCCGCTCGCGGATGAAGTTTGGCTGCGTCACAACCGTCAGACCCTGGTCGGCAAGCAGCGGCAGCACGTCGGGCGGGGCCAGCGAGGCATGCTCGATGCGGTCGCCGCGACGGCTGCCGGAAGTCGCGACCGCCGTGGCCGCGAACACCAGTTCCGTGACGGTCACGCAATGCACGGCTACCGGTCGCCCCGCCGCGTGGCTGCGATCAAGTGACGCGCGGAACGTGTCGAAGTCGGGCAGGGAAGACTCGCGCAGGTGAAACTTGGCGGGGCCGCGCCGCACTTCGCCGACATCCGGCGCCTGATCGAGGCTCGCATCGCCCATCATGATGACCTCCTGCAGCAGGTCATGGTGGGCGGCTGCCTCACTGAAGTGGCGATACTCGCGCAGCGTGTTACGCCAGGTCGTGTCGGTAGCACCCGTGACGCCGAGACTGGCGAGCAGGGCACTGACCCGGGCGAGTCGCGGTGGGGGGCCGCCGAGCCGCGTCTGCAGCCAATCGTCGGCGTAGTACAGCCGGCCCGTCATCCGTCCGACGTCGCGCTCGAGTTGTGCCGGATGCGGTGGGGGTCCGGCGCTGGTCAGGCGTTCAAGGGCACGGGAATTGAGGATCCATAGCCGGCCCGAACGGTGCTGGATGCGGACGGGCCGTGACGGGACCGCGCGGTCCAGCCAGTCTCGGTCGAGCTCTCCGGCAACCGACTCGTGATAGCCGATTCCGCGGATCCAGTCATCCTCCGCCTCGACCTTGAGCGCCGCCCGTTCCCGCAGCCGCCGTTCGAGATCAGCGGCCGTCGCCACCTCCGGAGGGCCGCAGCGCAGCGACTCGAGGGAACGGGCCAGCGACATGAGGTGAATGTGGTGGTCGTGCAGACCCGGCAACAGCGCCCCGCCGGCCGCATCGAGCACCGACTCGCCTGGCAACGGCGTGAGGTCCGGGCCGACTGCCGTCACGCGTGCCCCGTCGATGCGTACGTCGGCGGTCGTGCCGAAATTGATCTCGGCGGCCCGAATCAGCACTGATCGCCCCGTTCGGCGAGGACCGCGTCGGTGTCCGCCCCGAGGGAGGGTGCCTTGCCGACAGGGCGTCGCGCGGAGGGGGGCGTCGAGTCGACGCCGGCGGCGCGGGCGGCATCGCTCCATTGCAGCCACCGCTCCCGGAGCTCCGCATCCTCACCAGGCAGCAAAAACTGGACGCAGTGGGATACGACATCGCACAGCGCGAGGGACACCAAGTGGCCTCCGCCGCAGCGATGGCCGCCCAGGGCCGCGAGCGCCGCATGCAGCCCGGTGAGCGGATCGGCGATGGCGTCGCCGCAGATCAGCCACTCGCCGGTCAGGCGCTGCAGCAGCGCCGAGAGACCAGCCGCCACCCCGGCGTCATCGCCGAACGAGGTCCAATTGCCACGCGGCTCCTCCCGGCCGTACCCCGTAATGCTGACCCACGTCAGTCCCGGGCGCTTGACGATCCAGTCCTCGGCAATCACGCCAAGCTGCCGCAAGGCCCTGGGTCGCGACGCCTCGATCACGATGTCGGCGCGGGCCAGCAGGTCGAGGAGTCGCCCGACTCCGTCCCTGCCGAAGTCGAGGGCAACGCTTTGCTTGCCGGAATTGAGCACGTCGTAGAAGTCCTCGGCGCCCGCGCGGGCGCCGTCGGGCCGGGTGCGGCTCTCCACTTTGATCACACGCGCGCCCGTCGACTGCAGCATGTGCGAGCACAGCGGCCCGGCCCACAACGAAGACAAGTCGACGACGAGGGGTAGACCACGGCGCTCGCCCGGGGACACCGGGCAGCCGCGGGCCGCGACTGAGTACCATGACACCGGGGCCCGGCAGGGTGCCTCGGCGGCGGTGACGGCGAGTCCGAGCAATCTGGCGCGGTCGACCAGCATTGCGGCATCGCATCGGGCGACGGTTGCGCCAAGTGCATCCCACGAGGTGGCCGCCTCCGTCTGCAGCCAGGCGGGCACGGCCGCCCAGTCGTCGGCGCGCGCGAGGTTGACGGCCAGCCAGCCATTCGCCGCCCGCAGGAGATGGCAGCTGCCACTCGGCGAGATCGAGCCGTTGCGCCGCAGCCCGGCAATGGCTGCCCGCTCGCCAAGCAGGAGCGCACCGGAAGGCAAGTTTCCGCGAAGTGCTGGAGCGACGGCGCGAAGCGCCTTTGCGACGCCGTCGGCGCAGCTTGTCAGCGGGACCGGACACATCTGCGGTGGACCGTCGACGCGCCCGGTTAGCGCCATGAGCCCACTGCGAGCCCAGGTGATCGCCGGATGCATGTCGGCCGGGCCGGGATCGCGGCCGACGTGAGCTCCCATAGACCGCAGCAGCGCCTCGGCGTAGTCCGTGGCCACGCCCTGTCCTTCGAGATGGCACGGCATGTCCGCGAGCCATCGCCCCGACTCCCGGGCCGCACTGGGTTGCATCGCCGGATTATTGGGATGCCGCTGGCTATCTGGCAACTAGCGAGTGCTCTTTGGCCAGCGGGTCCAGTGGGGCAGATAGTCTGGATGGACGATGAATAAAATGACGTCCATCCGGACACTTCGCCTTGAAGCGGCAACGCGCTCGCGGGTGCGGCGTTTCAGGATGTTCCGATAGGCGCAGCGGCGGGAATCGAGATGAAGATGCTCAAGGCGGGAACACGACTGAAGAGCGCAGTCTGCGACACGGAGGTCATGGTCATCCGTGCGGCTGCCGGCGAGGTGCTGCTCGCGTGCGGTGGCGCCGAGATGATCGCCATGGATGTGCCGAAGGCCCCGGGAGCGCATCCCGATCCTGACAAGACGCAGGGTACGCTGCTCGGCAAACGCTACGCCGACGCTGGCGGCGTAGTCGAGCTGCTCTGCACGAAGGGCGGCAAAGGCGGGCTTTCGATCGGTGGCGAGATGCTGTCGGTCAAGCAGGCGAAGCCGCTACCCTCGTCGGACTAGGCCGTGAACCTGGCCATGGCGCTGGAGATGGCGGCGGAGTGCCATCCGCAGCGCATTGCGATCACCTCCGGCGACTTCAAGCTGTCGTACGAAGGGCTTCTCGGGGCTGCCCGTACCGCCGCTGCTGCGGTCCGCGAGAGCGGCTGCCGGTTCCTCGGCGTACTCGACGTCAACAGCCCGGCAGTGCCGATCGCCCTGTTCGCCGCTGCCTATGCCGGCGTGCCCTATGTGCCGATCAACTACCGGCTGACGAAGCCGGAGCTCGAGGAGCTGATCGGTCGCATCGCGCCGGCTGTGTTGATCAGCAGCGAATCCCTGGTCAAACCGCTGGCCATTCCAGCGGGTGTGCAGGTGATTACCCGCGAGGCTTTTCTGCACCTGGCGCTAGCGTCCGAAGTCGGAACGACGCCGGCGACCGGGGACCCCCAGGACATCGCCATCCAGGTGTTCACCAGTGGAACCACCGGCCGGCCGAAGGCGGCCGTGCTGCGGCACGAGCATCTCATGTCGTACATCCTCGGCACGGTCGAGTTCGGCGCGGCCGCGGAGGAAGACGCGATATTGATTGCGGTTCCGCCGTATCACATTGCCGGCATCTCGGCCGTCTTGAGCTCGAGCTATGCGGGCCGGCGAATGGTACAGCTGACGAACTTCGATGCGGCGACGTGGCTCAAGCTCGCGCGCGAGGAGAACATCACCAACGCGTTCCTAGTTCCGACGATGCTGTCAAGGATCGTTGATCATCTCGTCCAGACCGGGGAGACGGCCGACGTACCGACGCTCAGAGCGATCGCCTACGGCGGCGGCAAGATGTCCCTGTCGGTGATCGAACGGGCCATACAGCTGCTGCCGGGCGTCGATTTTACCAATGCTTACGGTTTGACGGAGACCAGCTCGACGATCTGCTTGCTCGACCCGGAAGACCATCGGGCCGGCGTCGCCAGCGACGATCCGGCGGTTCGTCGGCGCCTCGGGTCCGTGGGCAAGCCCGTCCCGTCCGTCGAGATCCAGGTTCGTGGCGAGGCGGGGCAGCTGCTCGGGGCCGGCGAGTCGGGAGACATCTTTGTCAGAGGAGGCCAGGTGGCCGGTGAGTACCTCGAACTCGGGAGCATGCTGGATGCCGACGGCTGGTTCCCAACCCGCGACCGGGGCCACGTGGATGAGTTTGGGTACCTTTATCTGGAAGGCCGCGCCGACGACGTGATCGTCCGCGGCGGCGAGAACATCTCACCGGGGGAGATCGAGGACGTGCTGCTCGGCCACCCGGCGGTATCGGACGT
>DATNHZ010000254.1:0-11212 GCA_035604655.1 Steroidobacteraceae bacterium
CCACCTGACGCCCGGCTCGGGCAAGATCACGATCAACGAGCGCTCGATCGAGGAGTTCTTCGGGCGCGAGACCGGCCGCATGATCGTCCGCCAGCCGCTCGAGCTGGTGCAGATGGGAGCCCGCTTCGACATCGACGTCGCCGTCGACGGCGGCGGCATCACCGGCCAGGCTGGCGCGATCCGCCACGGCATCACCCGGGCGCTGATCAAGTTCGACGAGGCGCTGCGCAAGCCACTGCGCGCGGCCGGCTTCGTCACCCGCGACGCGCGCGAGGTCGAGCGCAAGAAGGTCGGCCGGCGCAAGGCGCGTCGCGGTCCGCAGTTCTCGAAGCGCTGAGGCACGCCGGATCATTCCAGCTTCACGGCTCGGCCGCCGGGTCCAGAACTTGGGGGATCGTCTAGCGGTAGGACTACGGACTCTGACTCCGTCAACCTAGGTTCGAATCCTAGTCCCCCAGCCAGCCACGCAGGCCCGTCGAGAGACGGGCCTTCTGCGTTGCGGGGTCTATCCGGCGGGTTTGGCGCCGCGCGCGCCGCCGCTTCGGCAGAATGCACGGGTCCCGACAGCTGCAGCCCCCGACGTGATTCGATCGCCCCTGATTCCCCTTCCGTCCGGACCGTTGCGCGGTGCGCTGACGTTCACGCTGATCGTGCTCAACACGGCAGTGTGCTGCGTGCCGTTGTTCGCGCTGGCACTCGTCAAGCTGCTGACGCCGCGCGCCGCCGCGCGCCGCGCGCTGAGTCGTGCGCTGACGCGCATTGCCGAGACCTGGATCGCGGCCAACTCCCGCATCCTCGCACTCACGCAGCGGATTCGCTGGCAGGTCCGCGGGATCGAGGGCCTCGAGCGGCGCGCCTGGTACCTCGTGATCGCGAACCACCGCTCGTGGGTGGACATCCTGGCGCTGCAGGCCGTCTGCAACCGTCGCATACCGTTCCTGAAGTTCTTTCTCAAGGAGCGGCTCAGATGGGTGCCGGTGATGGGTCTTGCCTGGTGGGCGCTCGACATGCCGTTCATGAAACGCTACTCCCGCACCCACCTCGAACGGCATCCCGAGCTGCGCGGTACCGACCTTGCGACTACGCGACGGGCCTGCGAGCGCTTTCGGGCCATCCCGACCGCCGTGATCAATTTCGTCGAAGGCACCCGCTACACAGCGGCCAAACATGCGGCGGCCGGCTCGGCTTACCGGCACGTGCTGCCACCGCGGGCCGGCGGAGTCGCCTTCGTGCTCGGGGCGATGGGCACGATCCTGAACGAGATCCTCGACGTCACGATTGCCTACCCGGCCGGTGTCGGCGGCCTGTGGGACCTGTGTTGCGGGCGTGTGTCGCAGATCGTCATCGAGGTCGAACGCCGTCCGATCGAGCCATGGCTCGGCGCCGGCGATTACGCCGACGACGCGGCCTTTCGCGCGCGCTTTCAGGCGTGGCTGGCAGATCTGTGGGCGCGCAAGGATGCGCGGCTCGAGCAGCTGCTCGGCTGCCCGCCGCCGGCGTAGTCAACGCACCGAAGGCGGGCTCAAGGCTTGATCGTCTCGACGCCGGACTCGCCGCCGACCAGCAGCAGATCGGCGCGACGCCGGGCGAAAATGCCGTTGCAGACGACGCCGGCGATTTGGTTGATCTCAGTTTCGACCGCCGCCGGGTCCGGCAGCTTCAGGTTGTGGACGTCGAGGATCACGTTGCCGTTGTCGGTGGTGACGCCTTCCCGGAGTACCGGCTGGCCACCGAGCTTGACGAGCTGGCGCGCGACGTAGGAGCGCGCCATTGGGATGACCTCTACCGGCAGCGGGAAGCGTCCCAGCACGTCGACGAGCTTCGAGCCGTCAATGATGCAGACGAAGCGGCGGGATGCCGCCGCCACGATCTTCTCGCGGGTCAGTGCCCCGCCGCCTCCCTTGATCAGTTGGCGATGGCGGGTGGCCTCGTCGGCGCCGTCGACGTACACCTCGAGGTCACCGGCGAAGTTGAGGTCGACGACTTCGATGCGCGCCTGCCTGAGCAGCCGGGTGCTCCCTTCCGAACTCGACACCGCGCCAGCGAGCGGGAAGCGCCGGCGGACGAGCGCGGCGATGAAATGGTTGACCGTGGAGCCGGTGCCGACGCCGACGACGCAGCCTTCGGGAACATGTTCGAGCGCGGCTTCGGCTGCCCGCTGCTTGTGCTGTTCGCTGGACATCGTTGCGAAACCCCTTGTTTTCAGGCCCGAGGCCATCAACCGAGGACCCGGCGCGGAGGGGCCGCGGGTTGCGTGGCGGGCGAGCGCGGCGCCCTGCTCCGAATCGCGTGCTCCAGAAACGACTGTGCCCGCTTGCGCGGGCACAGTCAGTGAAGAGCGGGGAACTGATCAGCGACCGTGAGGCCTTCCGACCTCGCTCCCCAGCTGCTTCGAACGGTTACTTCTTCTTCGTCGCCTTTTTCTTCTTAGCAGTTTTCTTCTTCGTCGCCATAGTGGTTCTCCATGTCGGGTTAGTCCGGGGGCCGAGTATATACACTAAAAGTCAAATTACAAGCAACTGTCGCGTCACTGTGCTAGCAGTTCGCGGCGCGCGACCGCAGCGCGCGACTCTCCGGAGCGATCAGCGCTCGCGACGCCACGTAGCGCGTGCGTGCGTCAGCGCGTCACTCAAGCGCTCCCGTGCCTTGTTTTCAAGGGCCGCGCTCACTCGAGCGCGAGGATGCGTCGCCACTCGGACTTGCTCACCGGCGTGATCGAGAGGCGGTTGCCGCGCTTCAAGATCAGCAGGTCGCGGAGCTGTCGGGCATGCGCCTTCAGCGTCTCGAGTGTGATCGGCCTCACAAGCCGTCGCACCAGTGCGACGTCGACCATGAACCAGCGGGGCTCCGCCGGATCGCTGCCGGCGTCGAAGTGAGCGTGCCCGCGTTGGAAGGCGGTCGCGTCGGGATAGCCTTCACGCACGATGCGCACGATGCCGTAGATGCCCGGCACCTCGCAGCTCGAGTGGTAGAAGAAGGCGAGGTCGCCCTTGCGCATCTCGTCACGGAGCATGTTGCGCACCTGGTAGTTGCGCACGCCGTCCCATGCGGCGCGCTGCCGCGGTGCGCTAGCGAGATGCTCGATGCCGAAGGTCGACGGCTCGGTCTTGATCAGCCAGTGCTTCATAGGGTTTGCCGCGGGGCGGGTCGCCCGCCGCCGGCCGGCGGGCGGATGGAAGAGGTGGCGCCACCCGCCTGTGCCGTCACAGGTCGTTGCTCTCGAGCCAGAGCAACAAGTGGGGCGTGCTGCAGCACTTCAGGCTTTCCGTTCGATGACGGACTTGCACAACGTGTCGCAAGCGGGATGCCCCGGGGTTAACGCATTAGGGTCGAGAGGTACTCGCGACCCGTGTCGAACACCGCAGGCGGCGCCGACTGCAGACTACCGCATCCGCGATCATGGACGGAAGAGTGGCAGGTGGCGCACCGACGGGGGTGTCCGCGCAGGCACGAATCGTGCCGGCAGTCACAATTCGAGTTGCTGACCGCGTCCCAGAGTCGCTTCCAGCCGCTCGCGCAGATGGCGGATGCGGTGGACGACATCGCCGTCCCCGGAGGTATCGCGGGCACGGGCCTTCAGCAGCTCGTTGGCCATGTTGAGTGCAGCCATTACCGCGATGCGATCGAGGCCGATGACCTTGCCGCTGTCGCGAATCTTGCGCATCTCGGTATTCAGGTACTCGGCCGAATCCAGCAGCGCGGCACGCTCGTCGACCGCGCAGGAAAACTGGTATTCCTTCTCAAGGATCCGCACGCTGACGCGTGCGGGCGGGGCCTCCGTCATGCACCGTGCTCCATCGACTTCAGCCGGCCGATCATCGCCTCGACGCGCGCGCGCACCTGCTCGTTCTTGTGCAGCAGCGCCGAGCGCTCGGCGGCCAGCGTGTCCTGGCGGGTGCGCAGCGAGCGGTTCTCTTCTTTCAGATGGCTGACGGCGGCCACCAGCTCCTCGAGCCTTTTCTCGAGCTTGCGCAGCTCGGTTTCCACCGCCGATCGCGAGGTCCCCTCGGTCATGGGCCGCACTATAGGCGCGGCCCGTCCCGCGGGTCAACGCGGTAGAATCGGGTCGAAGTTATGTTGACCGTGACCTTTGACGAGCTGCAGGCGGCGCTCAGCGCCGCGCAGGCCCCGGTTGCAGCGGCCGAGGCGCACGGCGCGCTGTGCGGGTCACTGGCGGCGGCGGCCGGGTTCACGGTGGCCGACTGGCTCGAGCAGCTGCTGCCGGAGGCGGGCGCCGGCGCGCACGAGTTGCGTTCGCGCAACCTGCTGGAGAGGGTCTATGACGCGACGGCAGAGTCCCTCGACGGGCTCGACATGGAGTTCGCGCCGCTGTTGCCGGACGATGCGCAGCCGCTCGCGAGGCGCGTCGACGCGCTGGCTGAGTGGTGCGCCGGATTTCTGTGGGGCCTCGGGAGCGGCGCGATTGCCGCCCGCGACAGGCTGTCGGAGGAGGTCGCCGAGGTGCTGCGGGACTTCGGCGAGATCAGCCGCGCCGTCGTCGACCGTGACGAGTCGCCCGAGTCGAGCGAGACCAGCTACGCCGAGCTCGTCGAGTACCTGAGGGCCGGTGCGCAGCTGACGTATGAAGAGCTCGCGCTAGAGCGCGCAAGGATGAACCAGTGATGAAGCAGGACGAGTTTGCGCGCCGGCGGCGCCAGCTGATGCGGATGATGGGGCGCGATGCCATCGCGATCCTGCCGGCGGCTGCGGTCAAGCGCCGCAACGGGGACGTGGAGTACGGATACCGGCAGGACAGCGACTTCCAGTTCCTGACCGGATTCCCCGAGCCGGAGGCGGTGGCGGTCCTGATCCCGCACCGGCCGCACGGGGAGTACGTGCTGTTCTGTCGCGAGCGCGATCCGGCCCGCGAGTTGTGGGACGGCGACCGCGCCGGCCAGAACGGCGCGGTGAAGCAGTACGGCGCGGACGATGCATTCCCGATCGGGGACATCGACGAGATCCTGCCGGGGCTGCTCGAAAGCCGCTCGCGCGTCTGCTACACGATGGGCCTCAACCCGGAGTTCGATCAGCGGGTCATCGGCTGGGTCAACGGGCTCAGGGCCCAGGCCAAGCACGGGCTGCACACGCCGCAGGAGTTCGTGGCGCTCGACCACCTGCTGCACGACATGCGCCTCTACAAGAGCCGGTCGGAGCTCGCGACGATGCGACGCGCGGCGAGCATCGCGGTCGGGGCCCACCTGCGCGCAATGCGCCGCGCCGCGCCCGGCGTCATGGAATACGAGATTGCCGCGGAGCTCGTCCACGAATTCAACCGCCACCGTGCGGACCTCGCCTACCAGCCGATCGTCGGCGGCGGGCCGAACGCCTGCGTGCTGCATTACCGTGACAACGCCGCCGAGTTGCGCGACGGGGACCTGCTGCTGATCGATGCCGGCTGCGAGCTCGACTGCTACGCCTCGGACATTACCCGCACGTTCCCGGTGAACGGCCGGTTCAGCCCCGCACAGCGGGCCGTGTACGAGGTCGTGCTCGCCGCCCAGCACGCTGCGATTGCCAAGTGCGTAGCGGGCAATCACTGGAACGAGCCGCATGATGCGGCGGTCCGGGTCATCACCCACGGCCTCGTCAAGCTCGGAATCCTGCACGGCCGACCGGCCAAGCTCATCAAGGACGGCGCGTACAAGGAGTTCTTCATGCACCGGACCGGCCACTGGCTGGGGCTCGATGTGCACGACGTCGGCGACTACAAGGTCGGCGATGCATGGCGCGTCCTGGAGCCGGGCATGGTGCTCACCGTCGAACCAGGCATCTACATCGCGCCGGGCGCACACCGGGTAGCGAAGCAGTTCCGCGGGATCGGTGTGCGCATCGAGGACGACGTCGCGATCACGCGCGGCGAGCCGGAGGTGCTGAGCGGCGAGCTGGTCAAGCAGCCGGATGCGATCGAGCGCTTCCTGGCCGGCGCCGCGGCGTAGGTGCCGGTGGAGCCGCGCGCGGTATTGACGACAGCGACCGCGACCGGCGAGTGCGACATCGCCATCGTCGGCGGCGGGCTCGTGGGCGCGAGCCTCGCGCTCGCGCTCGCCGACCTCCCGCTCTCAGTGGTGGTGATCGAAGCAGTCCCGCCCGACACGGGCTCGCAGCCGAGCTTCGATGCGCGAACGACTGCGTTGTCGAACGGCACGCGGCGCATCCTGGCCGGGCTCGGGGTGTGGGACGACATCGCCCGCGAGTCCACGCCGATCCGCCGCATCCACGTGTCCGAGCGCGGGCGGTTCGGGTCGGCGGTGCTCGACTCTGGCGAGCAGGGTATCGCCGCGCTCGGTTATGTGGTCGAGAACCGCGCCATCGGCGCGGCGCTGTGGCGCAGGCTCGGCCGCGCGCCGGCCGTCCGGCTGCAGTCGCCCGCGGTCGTCACGGCCGTGTCCGGCGATGATGAGCGGGTCCGTCTGCAGGTCGAGAGCGCTGGCGAGTTGCGGTCGCTGACGGCGCGGCTCGTGGTCGCCGCGGACGGCGCGGGCTCGCTCGTGCGCCGCGCGGCCGGGGTCGAGGCGGAGCGCTGGGACTACGGCCAGACTGCCGTCACGACGACCGTGGCGCCGGAGCGCTTCCACGAGCATGTCGCCTACGAGCGCTTCACGCCCGCCGGGCCGATTGCGGTGCTGCCGATCGCCGGGGGTCGCTGCGGGATCATCTGGACGCTCGCGCCGGACGATGCGGCGAGGGCACTGGCGCTTGAGCCCGCGGCATTTCTGGCCGGGCTCCAGCACTCCTTCGGCTGGCGCCTCGGACGGCTGACGGCGCTCGGCACGCGCCATGCGTATCCGCTCGCAATGACGCGCGCCGAGACGCAGAGCGGGCCGCGGATCGCGATCATCGGCAATGCCTCGCAGGGGCTGCATCCGATCGCCGGCCAGGGATTTAACCTGGGGCTGCGCGATGCGGCGACGCTGGCCGAGGTCCTCGCCGAGGCCGGTCCCGGCGCCGATCCCGGCGGCAGCTCGCCGCTCGCGCGCTACGTCGAGTGGCGGCGCGCCGACCGCCGCGCCGTGATCGCGTTCACCGATGGCCTTGTGCGTTTGTTCGGCAGCCCGTTTGCGCCGATCCGGACGGTGCGCGGGCTCGGGTTGCTGCTGTTCGACCTCAGTCCCGCGGCCAAAACGGCGCTGTCGCGCCTGTCGCTCGGATTCGCAGGCCGCCTGCCGCGCCTCGCGCGCGGCCTGCCGCTGGCCGAGCGGACCCGGGCCGAAGAGGCGCGGACCCCGTGACCGCGCGCCGCGACTTCGACGTCGTGATTGCCGGCGGCGGCATGGTCGGGGCCGCGGTCGCGGCGCTGCTCGTGACCGGGCCTGCGACGGCGTCGCTGAAGGTCGCGCTGATCGAGCCGAGACCGGCGCTGCCGCCGCGGCCCGAAGAGCCACTCGACCTTCGCGT
This sequence comes from Steroidobacteraceae bacterium, assembly GCA_035604655.1. Classification (GTDB taxonomy): domain Bacteria; phylum Pseudomonadota; class Gammaproteobacteria; order Steroidobacterales; family Steroidobacteraceae; genus CAIKZZ01. Next base: position 7,396 of record DATNHZ010000254.1, read on the forward strand.
CTCGGCGCTGTCGCGCGCCGCGCAGAACTTGCTGACGGCGGTCGGCGCCTGGCCGCGCGTGCTCGAGCGGCAGCCGTGCGCCTACGAGCGCATGATCGTCTGGGATGGCGCCGCCCCGGTGGACGGTCCGGATACGCTGGTATTCGACGCCGCCGACGCCGGAGAGCCCGACCTCGGCCATATCGCAGAGAACCGCGCGGTCGCTGCAGCGCTGATCGAGCGTGCGGTCGCGGCGGGCGTCGTGCTGCTCTCGAGCCCGGTGAACGGACTCGAGCTCGCCGAGGATGCTGCCTGGGTGACGCTCGACGAGCGCAGGCTTGCTGCCGGCCTCGTCGTCGCATCCGACGGTGCCGACTCGAAGCTCCGCGGCTTGGCCGCTGTCGAGGGCCACGGCACGGCGTACCCGCAGGAGGCGGTCGTCGGGCACCTGGCGGCGGCACACAGTCACGGACGTGCGGCGCGCCAGCGGTTCCTGCCGAGCGGCCCGATCGCGCTGCTGCCGCTCGCGGACGGCCGCGTGTCGCTCGTCTGGTCGACTACGCCAGAGCAGGCCGCCGAACTCGTCGCGATGGGCGAGGACGCGTTCGGCGCTGCTGTGACGCGCGCCAGCGACGGGGTGTTGGGGGACCTGCAGGCGATGAGCCCGCGCGCACGTTTTCCGCTGCGGCGGTTCCAGGCGGATCGCTACGTCGCGACCCGGCTCGCGCTGGTCGGCGATGCGGCACATCTGGTGCACCCGCTGGCAGGGCAGGGCGTCAATCAGGGGTTTGGCGATGCCGCGGCGCTCGTAGGCGAAATCGGCGTCGCGCTCGCCCGCGGCGAGGACTTCGGTGATCCGCGCACGCTCGGGCGCTACGGGCGGGCGCGCCGCGCCGACAATGTGCTGATGGGTGCGGCGCTCGACGGCCTGTGGCACCTGTTTGCCGACCAGCACGCCGCGGTGCGCCGCGCGCGCCGCACGGGGCTCGGGCTCGTGAACCGGGTGGCGCCGCTGAAGCGTTTGTTCATCGCGCGCGCGCTCGGCGCGTGAGCGCCGGGCGGCCGGCGACAATCGCGCTCGCCTGGGGCCTCGGCGGCGGGATCGTCGCGAGCCTCGTGCTGATCGTGCCCCACCTCGCGGGCGCTGCGCCCGCAAGCCGGCTCGCCGACTACGGCGCGCTCGCTGCAGGACTGCTCGCCGTGCAGCTGGGACTCGGGGCCAGCGCGCGGCCGGCCGCCGCTTTCCGGGAGCGCATGCAGTGCGCAACGGTCGTTGCAGTGACCGTCAGCGTCATCACCGGACTCGCGGCCTACCTGCTGTTCGCCGTGCTGCGACCGACACTGCTCGCAATTCGCTTCGCGGCCCAGCAGCGCGCGGCCGCAGGCTCGATGAGCGGCGCGCCGCGCGGCGCGCGCGAGCTCGCGAGCCTTGCGGCCCACAAGGCCCAGTACCTCGACCCCCTGTTCCAGTCGGTTTCGACCGCCGCGACGCTCTTGTTCTTCGGCCTGCTGCTCGGGGCATACGGGGCATGGCGCGTCCACGTCGCGAGCCGGCTGCAGCCGCCGCCGGCGCGGGCAGGTCTGACAGGACCCCGTATTAGCGCTAAAGGCGATCGATCTTCGCCGCGCAGATGAAATCGTTCTCCGACAGCCCCCGGATCGCGTGGGTCGAGTAGCGTACCCGGCAGTAGTTGTAGCCGAGCTCGAGGTCGGGGTGGTGGTCCTCGGCATTGGCGATGTGTGCGACTGCGTTGACGAAGCTCATCACGCGGTAGAAATCCTTGAAGCGGAATTCGCGCTTGAGCTCGCTCGCAGCGTCATCGAGGTGCCAGGCCGGGTCGAGCCGCGCGAGCTGTGAGCGTGCCTCGCTCGCCGAATACGGCTTCACTCCGCCCTCACAGGGCACGCACTGCCTGTCGGCCAGGCGCAGTTCGTCCTCGGTCATCGCTCCGCCTCCCGGCGCGCGTAGCGGCGCGCCACGTACGTCTCGACCAGCTGCTGGAACTCCTCGGCGATCCGCTCGCCCTTCAGCGTCACGGTCTTCCTGCCGTCCTCATAGACCGGCGCGACGGGCCGCTCCCCGGTGCCCGGCAGGCTGATGCCGATGTCGGCATGCTTGCTCTCGCCCGGGCCATTGACGACGCAGCCCATGACCGCCACCGTCATGTCCTCGACCCCGGCATACTCGCGCCCCCATTCGGGCATCCGGGCACGGATGTGCGACTCGATCCGCTGGGCGAGTTCCTGGAAGTACGTGCTGGTGGTGCGTCCGCAGCCGGGGCACGCGACCACCATCGGCGTGAACGCCCGCAGCCCCATGGTCTGCAGCAGCTCCTGCGCGACGATCACCTCGCGCGTGCGGTCGCCCCCCGGTTCCGGTGTCAGCGAGATCCGGATCGTGTCACCGATTCCTTCCTGCAGCAGCACCGCGAGCGCGGCGCTTGAACCGACGATTCCCTTCGAACCCATCCCGGCTTCGGTGAGTCCAAGGTGCAGCGGGTAGTCGCAGCGCGCGGCGAGGCTTCGATAGATCGAGATCAGGTCCTGCACGCCGCTGACCTTGGCCGAGATGATGATCGCATCGTGCGGCAGGCCCAGCTCCTCGGCCCGTCCGGCGCTCTCGAGCGCCGAGACCACGATCGCCTCGCGGACCACGTCCATCGCCTCCCACGGCTCCGCACGGCGCGAGTTCTCGTCCATCAGGCGCGTCAGCAGGTCCTGGTCGAGGCTCCCCCAGTTGACGCCGATGCGGACGGGCTTCTGATGCCGGCAGGCGATCTCGATCATCGCGGCGAACTGCGGATCGCGCTTGCTGCCCCGGCCGACGTTGCCCGGGTTGATCCGCAGTTTCGCGAGCGCGGCCGCGCAGGCCGGCTCCTCCGTCAGCAGCCGGTGGCCGTTGAAGTGAAAGTCACCGACCAGCGGCACCTCGAGGCCGAGGGCGTCGAGCCCATCGCGGATCCTGGGCACCGCGGCTGCTGCGTCCTTCTCGTTGACCGTCACGCGCACGATCTCGGAGCCCGCGCGGACGAGGTCCGCGACCTGCCGGACCGTCGCAACCACGTCGGCGGTGTCGGTGTTGGTCATTGACTGCACGACGATCGGAAAGGTGCCGCCGACCGCGACGTGGCCGACGCGGACCGGGACAGAGTGGCGGCGGACGGGTTGCGACATCGTGCGGCCAAAGACTGGGGAGTGCCGATTTTACCCCACGCAGTGTCCGCCCGCGGGCGGGCAGGGCGGTATGATGTGAGCTGTCTTTCGGAGTCCATCCGATGCAGCCGACCTCGCGCCCCGAGTGGCCGTTCATCGACTGGCCCGTCGTGCTGGATCCGGCAGCCTGGCAGGCCGACGTCGCGCTGCTCGGGATCACCCACAGCGAGCCGTATCCCGGCGACGAGCAGCCGAACGACCAGACGCGCGCCCCCGATGCGGTGCGCCGCCAATCGGCGCAATTTAGTTTCGGCGCGGGGGCGCACTGGGATTTCGACGTCGGTTCCGACCTCGATTCCATCCTGCCGGGTCGGTGCCTCGACTGCGGCAATGCGGTGCGCGGCGCCGAGGACTACGACACTTACCTCGCCCGCGTGCGGGGCTACGCGGCCGCGCTCCTCGGCGCCGGCACGCAGCTGATCGTGCTCGGCGGCGACCACGGAGTGACGATCCCGGTTCTCGACGCGCTGGAAGTGCTCGGGACAGCGATCCACGTGGTGCACATCGATGCGCACCTCGACTGGCGGGAGGAGGTCTGCGGCGTCAGGCGCGGCTACTCGAGCCCGTTGCGATGGGCGAGCGAGAAGCCCTGGATCGCCGGCATGACGCAGATCGGCCTCAGGTC
>DATNHZ010000255.1:0-9943 GCA_035604655.1 Steroidobacteraceae bacterium
TCACCAGCCGATCGGCGGGCACGTGGCGCTCCTGCGCGTACGAGCCAGGGCTCGACAGCACGTACGCGACGCGATCGCCGACGGCGACGCTCTTGACACCCCGCCCGACCTCCTCGACGACGCCCGCGGCCTCGCGCCCGATCCCCATGGGCATCTGCCCCGGGTACAGGCCGTTGCGGTCGTAGACATCGATGTAGTTGACGCCGATCGCGGTGTGCCGCACGCGCGCCTCGTTGCGCTTCAGCCGCGGCAGCGTGATCTCGGTCCACTCGAGCGCTTCGGGCCCTCCCGTCGCGCGGATCAGAACGCCTCGTGTCATGCCTCACCTCCCGACGGGAGTCGCGAGCAGTCTAACAGTCCAGCCGGGACCTCAAGAGCGCGCGAGCGGGCTGGCCGCGATCGCAAGCTCCGCCACCGGTCGGCCGCCGATCAGGTGCTCGGCGATGATCCGCTCGAGGTTCGCGGGCGTGCAGTCGCGATACCAGGTGCCTTCCGGATAGACGACAGCGACCGGGCCGCCGTGGCAGATCCTCAGGCAGACGGCCTTGGTCCTGAGAATGCCGCCGGCCGCATCGACGAGCCCCAGCTCCCGCAGCCGCTGCTTCAGAAACGCCCACGACGCCTCGCTCGCCTCGACGCTGGCGCACCGGCCGCCGCCGACGCACAGGAACACGTGGCGGCTCGCGCTCGCGAGCTGGCGCGAGGCGAGGGTGGTCGCGAGTTCGTCCCCGGCAGTGCTCATCGCCGCGAGTCTATCGCAGCGACCGGCACCGCGGCGCAGCGTCAGAGCGCCTGTTCGTCCGATTCGCCGGTGCGGATCCGCAGTACGCGATCGATGTCGGAGACGAAGATCTTGCCGTCACCGACCTTGCCAGTTCGTGCCGCCGTGACGATGGCCTCTACGACCTGATCGAGCAGTTCGTCCTTCACCGCGACCTCGACGCGTGTCTTCGGCACGAAGTCGACGACGTACTCGGCGCCGCGGTAGAGCTCCGTGTGCCCTCGCTGGCGGCCAAAGCCTTTGACCTCGGTGACCGTCATGCCGGAAATTCCGATCTCCGACAGCGCCGCGCGGACGTCGTCGAGCTTGAATGGCTTGATGATCGCGGTAATCATTTTCATGTCGGCAGGCTCCTGTCGCCCGTCTACTCTAACGAAAATTGTGTTCACCCGTCGCGATTGCAGCTTCCGTGCCGCCTCTAAGGTCGCCCTCGAATCATGCACTTAGCGCCCACGGGCCGCGGCGGCCCGCACCACGGTAGCGCGGCGGGAGCGCGCGATGCGCGCCTTTGGTGCGGCAGCGGCTGGTGGTGCGCGCCGGCAATCCGGCTTGCATCGGTCCGGGGGCTGGCTAGAGTGACGGGCGGTTTCGGGGAACACCATGCAGGACACTTTCGTGATTGCGGGCGCGGGCCAGACCGCCGCGCAGGCGGTCGACAGCCTGCGGCGCGCCGGCTTTGACGGGCGACTGGTCGTCGTGGGCGAGGAGCCGTGCCTGCCCTACCAGCGCCCGCCGCTGTCGAAGAAGTTTCTCGCCGGGGAGCTGCCGGTCGAGCGTCTGACGCTCAAGCCGCTGAGCTTTTATGAAACGGCGCGCGTCGACCTTCGGCTCGGGGTGCGGGTCGAGGGGCTCGACCTCGCTCGCCGGGAAGTGAGCCTGTCGGACGGCGAGCGCCTCTGCTACGAGCGCTTGCTCTTCGCGACGGGCACGGTGCCGCGCAAGGTCAGCGTGCCCGGCGGTGAACTCGCCGGTATTCATTACCTGCGGACCGTGGCCGACGTCGGGCGGATCCGCGCCGAGCTCGCGTCCGCGCGCGAGGTGGTCATCGTCGGCGGCGGCTACATCGGGCTCGAGGCCGCCGCCACCTGCCGGGGCCTCGGCAGCGAAGTGGACGTCGTCGAGATGGCCGACCGCGTCATGAACCGGGTCGTCGCGCCGGAGGTATCGGCCTTTTTCACCACCGAGCACGCGCGCGCGGGCGTGCGTATCCATACGCAGACGCTAGTCAGCGGCTTTCGGGCCAGCACCCGCGACCCCGGCCGCGTGGCCGCCGTCGAGACGCTCGATGGCCGCGAATTCCCGGCGGACCTCGTGATCATCGGCATCGGAGTCGTGCCGGTCACCGGGCTCGCCGCCGCCGCAGGGCTCGCCTGTGAAGATGGAATCGCCGTCGACGAGCACTGCCGGACGAGCGACCCGTCGGTCTACGCGGCCGGCGACTGTTGCAGCCACCCGAGCCCCCGCTATGGGCGCCGGGTCCGCCTCGAATCGGTCGACAATGCATTCGAACAGGCCAAGACCGCCGCCGCCAACATGGTGGGCGGCTCGGTGGTCCACGATCGCGTGCCCTGGTTCTGGTCCGATCAGTTCGACTTGAAGCTCCTGATCGTCGGCCTGAACTTCGACTACGACCAGGTCGTGCTGCGCGGCCGGCCGGAGGCGCGCAGCTTCGCCTGCTGCTATCTGCGCGGCGGCGAGTTGCTGGCGGTCGACTGCATCAACAACCCGAAGGACTACATCGCCGCAAAGAAGGTGATTGCCGAGCGGCATCGGTGCGACCCGCTGCGGCTCGCGGACAGCGCAATTGCGCTCAAGGACACCGTGATTTGAAGCGGCGGTCCCGGGATGACCGGCTTTGCTGCACTGCAAGATAAAGGCTATACTGGCTCACTTGAGTGACAGGCTGGAGACCCCGATGGCCGACCCGACCGCCCCCACTCCCCCGACGCCCGCCAGCGGCCTCGAGCGGTCCATCCCGGGTGCCACACCACCGGCACGGGCACCCTCGACCGAGGCGATCGACCTCGCATTTCGCGCCGCGCTTGGCAAGCTGACGGGTGGCCTCTCTCCCACTCCGTTCGCGACCGCCTGGGCCGACTGGGCCATGCAGCTCGCCGCCTCCCCGGGGCGTCAGTGGGAGCTGCAGCAAGACGCGCTCAAGCGCGCGGTCGACACCCTGGGCTTCAGCGCCCGCGCTGCGACCGGCGAGAAGCTGTCGCCGGTGCAGGGGCTCGACGGCGAGGCCGATGCGCGCTTCGAGGGCGATGCCTGGCAGCAGTTTCCATTCAACGTGTGGGCGCGCAGTTTCCAGAACGGCGCCGCGTGGCTGCAGCAGCTGCCGAGGGATGTACCCGGCCTGCGTCACGACTATGCCGAGCTTGTCGACTTCACCGTCCGGCAGTGGCTCGACGCGCTGGCGCCGAGCAATTACCTGCCGACCAATCCAGAACTCCAGGAGCTGACCCGCGCCGAGGGCGGCCAGAACCTGCTGCGCGGTGCACAGAATCTCGTCGAGGACCTCGTGCGCCTGGTGGGCAAGCGGGGACCGGTGGGCACCGAGGCGTTCGAGCCAGGCAAGGGCGTGGCGCTCTGCGAGGGCAAAGTCGTCTACCGCAACGCGCTGATCGATCTGATCCAGTACTCGCCGGCGACCGCGGACGTCTATGGCGAACCCGTGCTGATCGTGCCGGCGTGGATCATGAAGTACTACATCCTCGACCTCTCCCCGAAGAACTCGATGGTCAAGTACCTCGTCGAGCAGGGTCACACGGTGTTCATCGTCTCCTGGAAGAACCCGGACGCGGGAGACCGGGACTTCGGGATGGACGACTACGTTCGCCTCGGCTTTCGCGCCGCGGTCGATGCGGTGAGCAGCATCGTCCCCGGCCGCAAGATCCATGCAACCGGCTACTGCATCGGCGGCACGCTGCTGGCGATCGGTGCGGCGACGCTGGCGCGCGAGGAAGACGCCCGGCTCGCCAGCATGACGCTGTTCGCCGCGCTGACCGATTTCTCGCAGCCCGGTGAACTCGCGATCTTCATCAACCGCAGCCAGCTCGGGATGCTCGAGGCGCAGATGTCCGAGCAAGGCGTGCTCGACAGCCGCCAGATGGGCGCAGCATTCCAGATGCTGCGACCCCGCGATCTGATCTGGCAGCCGATGCTGAACAGCTACGTCAAGGGCGCTCGCGACCCGATGATCGACCTGATGGCGTGGAATGCCGACGGCACGCGCATGCCGTACAGGATGCATACCGAGTACCTGTACCGGCTGTACCTCGACAATGAGCTGTCGAGCGGCCGCTTTCCCGTGAACGGCGAGCCGATCCGGCTGTCGGACGTCAGGATCCCGGTATTCGTCGTCGGCACCGAGACCGATCACGTCGCACCGTGGAAGAGCGTCTACGAGGTGGACAACCTGGTGCAGTCGGACGACTTCACGTTCCTGCTGACGAGCGGCGGACACAATGCCGGCATCATCAGCGGGCCCGTGCACCCCAAGCGCAAGCACCGCGTGCGCACGCGCAGGCTGCACGACCGGCACCTGTCGCCCGAGGAGTGGTTCACGACCACCGCGCCGCAGCCGGGCTCGTGGTGGCCGACCTGGGAAAAATGGCTGGCCGTACATTCGGGCGCGCGCCAGCCGCCGCCGCCACTCGGTGCGCCGCCCGCGGGCTACGCGATCCTCGAGGACGCACCCGGCCAGTACGTGCTGGCGAAGTGAGGCCGCCGCGGGCGGCTCAGCGGCCGCCGGTCAGCGCCTTCATCAGGCGATAGCCGAACTCGAGCGACTTGTAGAACGTCGTGACCCCGATCCGCTCGTCGACGCCGTGCATGCGCACGTCGGCCTGGTCCATGAACGAGCCCGACACGCCGAAGGTCGGCAACCCCGCACCCCGCCAGTACACGTTGTCGGAGGCCACCGCAGACATGACCGGCACCACGCCGAGGCCCGGCCACATCGCCTGCGTGATGCGCGCGACGGTCGCCCGCAGCGTCTCGTCGAGCGGCGTCGCCGGACTCGGGATCGCCGCGTAGCCGACACCGACCTCGACCTGCGGGTCATCGATCACGCGCTTGAGCGTTGCGACGACCTCGTCCGGGTTCTCGTCCGGCAGCAGCCGGCACTGGATCGTCGCGCGCGCCTGGACCGGCAGCGCGCTCTCGCTCTGGCCGGCCTCAACGACCGTCGCCGGGCACGTGCTGTGGATCTGGGCATTCAGCGCCGGCGTGTCACGCAGCGCGTCCACTGCCTGCGGGTCCGGCGGATCGGCGAGCGCGCCGGCGATGGCCGCGGACTGCGCGGCGTCGAGCCGCGGCTTCAGCGCCTCGAGATACGCGCGCGTGGTCGCGCTGAGACGCACCGGGAACTGGTATGCGGCGAGCCGGACCAGCGCGCGCGCAAGTCTCGCAATCGCGTTGTCCCGGGTGGGTAGCGAACTGTGACCGCCGGCGCCGTGGGTCGTCAGCGTGTAGGTGACGTACTGCTTTTCGGCGGTCTGTATCGCGATCCACAACTGCTCGCCGTTCAGGCTCTGCCCGCCGCCGACGCCGCCATCGGTGTTGATCACGAGGCCCGCATCGACGAGCTCGCGCTGCTCGCGCAGCAGCCATTCGGCTCCGTTGGCGTCCCCGCCCGCTTCCTCGTCGGTGGTCAGCGCGAGGATGAGGTCGCGGTCGGGCCGATAGCCTTCCCGTTGCAGCCGGATGAGGTTTGTGACCATCACCGCAACCTCGTTCTTCATGTCGACCGTGCCGCGCCCGTAGTAGTAGCCATCCTTCTCGGTCAGCTGGAACGGATCGACAGTCCAGGCCTCGCGCCTTGCCTCGACGACGTCCAGATGCCCGTTGTACAGCACCGGCTTGCCCTTGCCGCGCCCGCGCAGACGCACGACGACGTTCATCTTGTCGGGCCTCGGCCCGCCGACGTAGACATCGCTCGCCGGGATGCCTGCCGCCACCAGCCGTGCCGCGAGTGCCCGGGCCGCCTGCGTCGATCCGACCGCGTGCGTGGTGTTCATGCCGACGAGCTCGGCGAAGATGTCGTGGGCGAGGTGCTCGTATTCCGCGGGCGACCGTGGCGTCGTGCGCGCGCTGGGCGCGGCGTCAGCGCGTGCGGCGAGGGGTGCACCGAGACCGAGAACCAGCGCCAGCGCGACCATCCGGACGGCTCGAATGGGTATCATCGTGATCTCCGGGGCTCAGCGAACGGGAGGTGCCGCGCGAGACAATGCCTGCCGCGGCGCCTCGTGACAAATGCTGCCCGCCGGGCCGTCGCCGGTGGTCGCCGACGACGGGCATGCCACGCGCGTGCTAGCGCAGCGTGAGCAGCAGGTCCTTCGCCTCGACGTGCTGGCCCGGCCGGACCAGGACCTCGGCGACCTCGGCGTCGCGCTCGGCGCGCACCGCGGCTTCCATCTTCATTGCCTCGAGGGTGACCAGCGCCTCGCCCCGTGCCACCTTCTGGCCGCTGCGCACGCTGACCGTCACGACGCTGCCCGGCATCGGCGCGCCGACCTGGTTGGGATCGCCGATCTCGGCCTTGCGCGTCGGCGGGCGCTTGGCGACCGTGCTGCGGTCCGGCACGCGGACCGAGCGCGGCTGACCGTTCAGCTCGAAGAATACGGTGCGGGTGGCATCGTCGTGGGCTTCGCTGGTCGCGACCAGGCGCACGATCAGCGTCTTGCCGCGCTCGAGGTCGACCGACAGCTCCTCACCGACCTCCATGCCGTAAAAGAACGTCGGGGTCGGCAGCACCGATACGTCGCCGTAGCGGCTACGATCGTTCGCGTACTCGATGAACAGCTTCGGGTACATCAGGTACGAGGCGAGCTCGCGGTCGCTGATGGCGCGTCCGATCTGCTTCGCGGCCGCGGCGCGCGCTACCGCGAGGTCCGTGTCCGCCAGCACCTCGCCCGGCCGCACGCGCAGCGGCTCGGCGCCCTTCAGCACCTTGCGCTGCAGCGCCTCGGGAAAGCCGCCGGCCGGGCGGCCGATGTCGCCGCGGAACAGCTGTACGACGGACTCGGGGAATGCGACCTCGTGCGCGGGGTCCTCGACCTCGGCCCGCGACAGTGCGCCGGTCACCATCAGGATCGCCATGTCGCCGACGACCTTCGAACTCGGCGTCACCTTGACGATGTCGCCGAACATGGCGTTGACCTCGGCATAGGCGCGCGCGACCTCGGGCCAGCGGTGCTCGTCGATGCCGAGCGAGCGAGCCTGCTCGCGGAGGTTGGTGTACTGGCCGCCCGGCATCCCGTGCAGGTACACCTCCGAGCCGCCGGCGCGGACATCGCTCTCGAAAGCGCCGTAGCAGCGCCGCACCTGTTCCCAGTACGCCGACACGAGTCGCAGGCTTTCGAGGTCGAGCCCCGGATCGCGCGACGAGTGCTTGAGCGCCTCGGCAAGCGAGCCGAGATTCGGCTGCGAGGTGAGCCCGCTCATCGCATCGACCGCCGCATCCACTGCGTCGCACCCGGCCTCGACTGCGGCGAGCACGCTCGCCGCGGCGATGCCGCTGGTGTCGTGGGTGTGAAAATGGACCGGGATCGTCAGCTCGTCCTTGAGCGCCCGGACGAGCGCCGCGGCGGCCCGCGGCCGGCACAGCCCGGCCATGTCCTTGATGCCGAGCACGTGGGCCCCGGCCTTCTCGAGCTCCTTGGCCATGCGCACGTAGTAATTGAGGTCGTACTTGCGTTCGGCCGGATCGGCAAGGTTCCCGGTGTAGCAGATCGCCGCCTCGACCACCTTGCCGGCGGCGCCAACGGCGTCGATCGCGACCCGCATGTTGTCAACCCAGTTGAGGGAGTCGAAGATCCGGAACACGTCCACACCCGCCGCGGCGGCCTGGCCGACGAAGTAGCGAACGACGTTGTCGGGATAGTTGGTGTAGCCGACCGCATTCGCGGACCGCAGCAACATCTGCAGCAGCAGATTCGGCATCGCCTGGCGGAACGCGGCCAGGCGCTCCCACGGGTCCTCGCGCAGGAACCGCATCGCCACGTCGAAGGTCGCCCCGCCCCAGCACTCTACCGAGAACAGTTGCGGCAGCAGGCTCGCGTAGAACGGCGCGATCAAGGATAGGTCGTGCGTCCGGAAGCGCGTCGCGAGCAGCGACTGGTGCGCATCGCGCATCGTGGTGTCGGTGATCAGCACGCGCTCGCTGTTCAGCATCCAGTCGGCGAGCCCGCGCGGGCCCTTGGTGTCGAACAGCTGCTTGGTGCCACTCGGGGGGGGCGGCAGGTCGATTTTCGGGACGCGTGGCGCGGCGAGCCGCATCGGGCGCGGCCGCTTGCTGACTTCCGGGTTCCCGTTGACGATCAGGTCGCCGACGAAGCCGAGCAGGCGCGTCGCGCGGTCGCGGCGCTTGGGGATGTCGAACAGCTCGGGCGTCGAGTCGAGGAACTTCGTCGTGTAGTCGGCGGTGACGAACCGCGGGTGGTTGATGACCTGGTCGAGAAAGCGCAGGTTCGTGACCACGCCGCGGATCCGGAACTCCCACAGCGCGCGGTGCATGCGCCGGATCGTCTCCTCGGCCGTCGGCGCCCAGGCGGTCACCTTGACGAGCAGCGAGTCATAGCAGCGGCCGATGAACGCGCCCGAGTAGGCCGTCCCCGCATCGAGCCGGATGCCGAATCCCGCCGGGCTCCGGTAGGCGGTGATCGTGCCGTAGTCCGGAATGAAATTGTTCTCGGGATCCTCGGTCGTGATCCGGCACTGCATCGCGTGGCCCGCGACGCGGATGTCGGCTTGGGGCGGGACGCCCGACGCAGCCTCGCCGATGACGGCGCCCTCGGCGATGCGGATCTGCGCCTTGACGATGTCGATGCCGGTGACGACCTCGGTCACCGTGTGCTCGACCTGGATGCGCGGGTTGACCTCGATGAAGAAGAGCTGCCCGGTATCGGCGTCCTGCAGGAACTCGACCGTACCGGCGCCACAGTAGCGGACCGCCCGGCCGATTTTGAGCGCGAGTTCGCACACGGCCGCGCGCGCCGCGAGATTCATGAACACCGCCGGCGCCCGTTCGACGACCTTCTGGTTGCGACGCTGCACGGTGCAGTCGCGCTCCCACAGGTGCACCAGGTTCCCGTGCGCGTCGCCGAGCAGCTGTACTTCGACGTGGCGCGCTCGCACCAGCAGCTTCTCGAGATAGACCTCGTCATTGCCGAAGGCTGCCTTGGCCTCGCGGCGCGCCGCCGCGACGAGCTCAGGCAGCTCGTGCGCGCCCTCTACGACGCGCACACCGCGGCCACCCCCGCCCCAGCTGGCCTTCAGCATGACGGGGTAGCCGACCCCGGCCGCAAGCCGCGCAACCGTCGCAAGGTCCGTCGGCAGCGCTGCGGTCGCGGGCATGACGGGTACGCCGGCAGCGATGGCGAGGTTGCGGGCCGCGACCTTGTTGCCGAGTGTGCGCATCGTCTCGGGCGCCGGTCCTATGAATGCGAGCCCGGCCGCCTGGCAAGCGACTGCGAATTCGGGGTTCTCGGACAGGAAGCCGTAGCCCGGATGGATCGCATCGCAGCCGGCCTCGTGGGCAATGCGCACGATGTCGGGGACGTCGAGGTAGGCCTCGACCGGACCCTTGCCCTCTCCGACCAGATAGCTTTCATCGGCTTTGGTGCGATGGAGGGAGAAGCGGTCCTCGCGCGAATAGACCGCAACGGTGCTGATGCCGAGTTCGTTCGCGGCCCGCATCACGCGAATCGCGATTTCGCCGCGATTGGCAATCAGCAGGCGCCGGATACGCCCGGGTGCGGAGTGTGCGATGGACATGGGCGTTTCCCCGCGGGTCGGCGCCGCCACCGCCGTCGATCGAAGCAGCCGCCGCAGCGCATCATAGCGTTCCCGGCCCGCTCATCGCGATGCGCTGTGCCGCCGCACGGTCCTGGGAAACAATCCCGGGCGTGCGCCCGCCGGGGCGGCCGATCGCGGCCCGTGGTCAAGGCGCGCCCGGTTGACGTACGGGTCGGGGATCCGGGGTCTCAACGGGCGATCGCGCCCAACGGGCACATCCGGCCGACGCCGTGGCGCCTGATCGAGCCGGGCGCGAACGACCGACGCATCCACGCCGGTCGGTACTCATCTGATTACGCGGCGGTCGTGGCGCGAGGCGGTCGATTTGGCGGAGGCGTGGGGTGGTCAGGCGGAGGCGGTGCG
>DATNHZ010000256.1:0-12832 GCA_035604655.1 Steroidobacteraceae bacterium
CGCCACTATGGCTGCCACGTGACGACGACCACGATTTCGCGCAACCAGCACGACCACGCCGCCGCGGCGATTCGCGATGCGGGGCTCGAGACCTCGATCACGTTGCTGTGTACCGACTACCGGGACCTCACTGGCACCTACGACAAGCTGGTGTCGGTCGAGATGATCGAGGCCGTCGGCCACCGATTGCTGGGCGAATACTTCGCGACCTGCAGCCGGCTGCTTGCACCGCACGGCGCGATGCTGCTGCAGGCGATCACCATGCAGGACCAGTTCTACGCCGCGGCACTCAGGTCGGTCGATTTCATCCAGCGGTTCGTGTTTCCAGGCTCGTTCATCCCGTCGGTCGGCGCGATGCTGGAAGCGGTGCGAAGCTCGAGCGATATGAAACTGTTTCATCTTGCCGACATCGGGCCGCACTACGCCACGACGCTGCGCGACTGGCGACGCAACTTCCACGCCCACCAGCGCGAGGTGCGCGCGCTCGGCTATCCGGAGGCGTTCCTGCGCTTGTGGGATTATTATCTCAGCTACTGCGAAGGCGGCTTCATCGAGCGCCAACTCGGGGACGTGCATATGCTGTTGACGAAGCCCGGCTGCCGGCGAGCCCCGCTCGCCGCATGATATCGGCGACGGCGCTCGCCGCGATCAAGGCGGCGCTTGGACCCGGTGGCTGGCTCGAGGCGCCGGGCGACGTTGCCCCCTACCTGACGGATTTCCGCGGCCTCTTCCACGGCGCTACATCGCTGGTGGCCCGGCCCGACACCGTCATGAAGGTCGCGGCCGTCGTGCGGCTGTGCGCGGCCCGGGGCATCGGGATCGTGCCGCACGGTGGCAACACCAGCTACTGCGGCGGCGCCACTCCGCGCGAGGGCGGCGCGGAGATCGTGCTCAGCCTCGCCCGCCTCAACCGGATCCGCGCGGTGGACGCGGCGGGCTATGCGATGACAGTGGACGCCGGCTGCACGCTCGCCGCGGCGCAGGCGGCGGCGATCGCTGCGGCGCGCCGTTTTCCACTGTCGCTGGGGTCCGAGGGCACCTGTCAGATCGGCGGCAACCTGTCGACCAACGCCGGCGGTACCGCCGTGCTCCGTTACGGCATGATGCGCGAGCTGGTGCTCGGCCTGGAGGTCGTGCTGCCGGACGGGCGGGTGCTCGACCAGCTGCGCAGCCTCAGGAAGGATAATTCCGGGTACGACGTCAAACAGCTGTTCATCGGCGCCGAGGGCACGCTCGGCGTAATTACCGCCGCATGCCTCAAGCTCTTTGCCCTGCCGGACGATTACCTGACGGCGCTCGTCGCCGTCGACGGCATCGACGCGGCAGTGGCCCTGCTCGGCCGGATTCGGGATGCGTTCGGCGACTCGATCGAGGGCTTCGAGTACGTGCCGCGAATCGCGCACGAGCTCGCGCTCGCCCATGTGCCTGGCGTCGTAACCCCGTTCACGGACCCGCACCCTGCCTTCGCGCTGGTCGAGCTGGTGGCGCCAAGAGCGCTCCCCGAACTCGTGGCACGCTTCGAGGAGTTCCTGGCGGGCGAGATTGACGCGCAGCGCGCCCGCGATGCGGTCGTCGCGAAATCCGGCGCGCAACGCGATGCTTTGTGGTTCATGCGCGAGCACATCCCGGAGGCCCAAACCCGCGAAGGCGCATCCATCAAGCATGACGTCGCATTGCCGGTCGCAAGGCTCGCCGAGTTCGTCGCCGCGGCCGAACGGCGGGTCGCGGCGCTCGCTCCGGGAGCCCGCATCGTCGGCTACGGGCACGTCGGCGACGGCAATCTGCACTTCAACCTGAGCCCGCCGGCCGGCGTCGCAGGCAACTCCGCCGAGCAGGCGGCCTTTCTGGCGCTGGCCCCGGCAGTCAACCGCGCGATCCACGATCTGGTGGCCGAGCTCGGCGGCAGCTTCACCGCCGAGCACGGCATCGGCCGGCTCAAGGTCGGCGAACTGGAGCGCTACGAGGATCCCGCGGCGCTCGCAGTTATGCGCAGCATCAAGGCGGCGCTCGATCCGCGTGGCATCATGAACCCAGGCAAGGTACTGCGGGGCTGACGACCGGGCGAGGCATGGCGATGGGTTCGGGCTTGCAATTCGATACGGCGAGGCTATTGGCGGTGCGCAGCCTCAGGTCCGATGACTTGCCCATCTTGACGGCGCGGCTCGTGCTGCGCGAATTCGTGCCCGGCGACCTTGCCGACCTCGAGCGGCTGGCCGGCGACCGGCGCGCCCGCGAGCACGCGCCGAGCCCGAGCCGTGCCGTCGCGACGGTGCAAGGGCTGGCGTCTAAGGGGCCCGCGAGGCTCCCGCGGCGCCGACGCTCGTTCGAGTTTGCCGTCGTGCTGCGGCGCGGCGGTAAGCTGATCGGTGCCTGCGACCTCGCGCTGACCGGACCCGGCCGGGGAGACATCGGCTACTTGCTGGCGCCGCGCCACTGGGGTTTCGGTTACGGCACCGAGGTCGTCAGCGGACTCGTGGACTTCGCTTTCACGGTGCTGGGCCTTAAGGAGTTGACGGCCGTGGTCGCGATCGAGAACGACCGGTCGCGGCGCGTGCTCGACAAGGCCGGGTTGCGGTGGGACGGCCTGATGCGCCGGCACGCGCGTTTCGCCGGACGGTGGTGGGACTGTCACCGCTACATCGTGGATCGCGCCACGTGGAAAGCGCGCAACCCGTCTTGCGGATAACACCTCCATCTCCGATCATCGGCTGGCTGGTGAGGAGATCCGATGCCGTCGCTGCCCGCTTTCATTCGCCGCCCGTGGCCGTGGGCCGTGGCTGTGCTGCTCGTCGCTGGATACGCGGCCGTCGGTTTCTGGGTGGTGCCGCGGCTGATCTCGAGTGAGCTGCACGAGTTCGTCGCCAGCCACTACCATCGGGAGGCTCATCTCGGTGCGGTTACCTTCAACCCGTTCACGCTCGAGCTCGAGGCCCGCAGCTTTGCGATTCCGGACGCGGATGGCGGGCCGCTCGTGTCTTTCGAGCGCCTGTACGTCAAGCTGGGCTTTGTCTCCATAGTTCGCGGCGGCCTGGACTTCCAGGCCATCGACCTGACTGGACCGCGCATCAGGCTCGTTCGCCGCCCTGACGGGCGCGTCAACGTCCTCGACCTCGCCCTGCCCCCGGGACCCGCTTCCGAGCCCAAGCCCAACCCGGACGCGCCGCCCCCGCGGCTATGGATCACGGAACTCGCGGTCCGCGGCGGCGAGGCGACCGTCGTCGACCTCAAGCGCGACACTCCGCTGACGATGGCGCTCAAGCCGATCGCGTTTACGCTGCGTAACTTCAGCACGCGCAGCGAGGGCAATGCCTACGCACTGTCGGCCCTGTCGACGCGCGGCGAGGGCCTCGACTGGCGCGGCACGTTCGGCCTCGCGCCGATCGCCTCGCAAGGAACCTTCGCAGTGTCGCACGTCACGGCGCAGACGCTGACCGACATTGCCGCGGGGCAGATTCCGTTCGAGTTGTCCGGTGGCAAACTCGATGTCAAGGGCAGCTACGAACTCGCGGAGCACGGCCAGTCGCTCGCTCTCAATGCCAAGGTCGCGGAACTGGTGCTGACGGCGCTGGGAATTCGGGCGCGGGGCGACACCGCCGACGCGATCGCGATCCCGCGCCTGACGGTGACCGACACGACAATTGACCTCGGCGCGCAGGCGATCGCCGTCGGGCAGGTCACGGTCGAGCAACCGCGCGTGACGGCAGTGCGCACCAAGGACGGGCAGCTCAGTCTGATGCGCCTCGTCCCGAGCGGCGGTACGCCTGGTACACCTGCCACCGCACCGGGCGGACCAGCCGGTGCGCCCGCCACCGGTGGCGCGACTCCGTGGACCATCGCGGTGCCCGACATCAAGATCGCCGCGGCAGACGTCAGCGTCGAAGACCGCGGCCCGACGAGCGCGGTGACAATCCACGTGGCGCCGCTCGAACTGACGGTCCGAGGCTTCGCGAGCCCGGCGCGCGGCGCGCTGGCCGTTGATCTGCAGGCGGCCGTGAATGGCAGCGGGCAGGTTGCCGTGAAAGGCGATCTGACGCCAAGCCCGCTTGCCGGACACTTCACCGTCGCGGCCGTCGCGCTGGCGCTCCCCGCACTTCAGCCGTACCTCGACGACGCCACCGGGATGATCATCAAGAGCGGCACCGCGAGCCTGAAGGGTGCGGTAAACCTCGGCGCCGGCGGCGCGATCGACTTCGACGGCGAGGCAAGCGTCGACGGACTGCGAACGATCGACAAGGCGCTCGAAGAAGACTTCATCAAGTGGCGCGGCCTCAAGCTCGCGGGCTTGCGCGTCCGGACGGCGCCGCTCTCGGTCAGAATCCGCGAGATCGTGGCGACCGAGCCCTATGCGCGGGTGATCATCGGCTCAAACGGCGTCACCAACCTCAAGGTCGTGCTCGCACCGCACGCGACGACCGCCGAGGCCGCCGCAGCGCCCGCCACCGGGCCGCCAGCGGCCACGACGTCCGCGACGCCCGCGCCGGCGGCTCCGTCAGCGAGCGCTCCGCTGCCGGTCGAGATCGGCATCGTACGGGTGATGCGCGGCTCGGTGAACTTTGCCGATTTCTCCGTCACGCCGAACTTCGTGACCGGCATCCAGGAGCTCGCCGGCACGGTCACGGGCCTGTCGGCGCGGCCGAACGCCCGCGCCGAGGTCAAGCTCGACGGAACGGTTGACCGCTACGCACCGGTGGCGATCACCGGCACGGTCAACTACTTTGCGGCCGTCAGTTATACCAACCTGCACGTGAGCTTCAAGAACCTCGAGCTCACGAGCCTGTCGCCGTACTCGGGCAAGTTTGCGGGGTACCGAATAGAGAAGGGCAAGCTGTCAGCCGACTTCAGCTACCTTGTCGAGAATCGCAAGCTGGACGCGCAGCACAAGATCGTCATCGACCAGCTGCAGCTCGGCGAGCGAGTCGAGAGTTCGGAAGCAACGGGCCTGCCGGTCAAGCTTGCGATCGCGCTCCTCAAGGATCGCAACGGCGTCATCGATCTCGACCTGCCGGTGACCGGCAGCCTCGATGATCCGCAATTCCGGCTGGGTCCGCTCATCTGGAAGGTGGTCGTCAACCTGATCACGAAGATCGCCACCTCGCCGTTCAAGCTGCTCGGCTCGCTGTTCGGCGGCGGCGAGGAGATCTCCTACGTGGACTTTGCGCCCGGATCGGCGACGGTCGATGCGGCAGCGAAAGCCAAGCTGCAGACGCTCGCCAAGGCGCTCGACTCGCGCCCCTCGCTCAGCGTCGACGTGCCGATGACCGTCGAGCCCGACGCCGATCGGGCGGCAGTGGCCGCGCTGCGCTGGCACGACGATCTCACCACCCGCGCCACCCACCGGCTCGGCGCCCGCGCGACCGACCCCGGTGCGATCGATCGCCTGATTGCGACACCCAAGGATTACCGGGCGCTGCTCGAGGACGCCTACCGCGAATCATTCGGCAAGCGTGCCGAGATTCCGAAGCCCGAGGTCCCGACCCAGCCGCCGGCCCCGACGCCGCCCGCGGATCCGCAGGCGCAGGCGATCGCCTGGCTCGAGACGGCGCTCAAGGGCCGGATCAGCGTCACGCCGGCGGAACTCGATGCACTCGCCAAGGACCGCGCAAGCGCCGTGCAGGCGACGCTGCTCGACGGCACCGGCATCGACCCGGCACGGGTGTTCGTGATCACCGCCCCGCCGCTTGCAGCCGCGGGACCGGTGCGCATGCAGCTCGCGCTGCACTGAGCTCAAGCGGGGTCGGGCCGCCCCGTCTCGCGCTGCCGGATAAGACCTTCCTGGGCCGTGCTCGCCACCAGCCGCCCGTCACGCGCAAAGATGCTGCCGCGCGCGAAGCCGCGGGCGCCCGATGCGCTCGGGCTGTCGACCGCGTACAGCAGCCACTCGTCGGCGCGAAACGGCCGGTGGAACCACATCGCGTGGTCGATGCTCGCCATCTGCAGGTGCGCAACCGACGCAGGGTGCGGCAGTGTCGCGGTATCCAGCAAGTTGTAGTCGGAGACATAGGCGAGCAGGCAGCGGTGCAGCCAGTCGGCTTCGGAGGCGATGCGGTCGACCGCGCGGAACCACACCTGCTTGGCCGGCGGCAGCGGTTCGGGATCGATGTAGTTTGGCATCCGCACCGGGCGGAACTCGAAGGGCCGGTGATGTTCGAAGATTCGCCGGACCTTCTCCGGGAGCTCCGCGAGAATTTCCTCGTGATAGCTCCGAAAGTCGCGGAGCTGCTCCGGCGGCGGCACGTCGGGCATGCGGGCCGAGTGATCCATGCCCGGCTCGCTGAGCTGAAACGAGCAGGACATGTGGAAGATCTGCTCGCCGTGCTGGATCGCGACGACCCGTCGATTGCTGAAGCTGTGGCCGTCGCGGCTGCGGTCGACCTGATAGACGATCGGCGCAGTGAAATCGCCGCGGCGCAGGAAATACGCGTGCAGCGAGTGGCAGGCGCGATCGTCCACCGTGCGGTACGCGGCCACCAGCGCCTGCCCCAGCACCTGCCCGCCGAACACCTGCGGACTGCCGATGTCGCGGCTGTCGCCGCGGAACAGGTTGACCTCGAGCGGCTCGAGCTCGAGCAGTGCCAAGACATCAGTCAGCCGCTGGTCCATGGAGCCGGATGGTACCGTGATCGAAACCGGCGGGCTCAGGCGACGCCGAGCCGCTTCTGCATGATCGGGCTCGTGGTCGTGTACTGCAGAAACTGCTTCTTGTCCGGGTACAGCCAAGCCTGCACGCCGAACGCCGTGAGCGCCGCCTCGTGAAAGCCCGACAGGATCAGCTTCTTCTTGCCGGGATAGGTATTGATGTCTCCGACCGCGAACACGCCGCGCTCGCTCGACTCGAACTTCTCCGTATCGACGCGAATGGCCTTCTTGTCGAGCGCGAGGCCCCAGTCGGCGATCGGCCCGAGCTTCGGGTGCAGGCCGAAGAATGCGAGCACCTGGCGGCATGCGATCCGCCGTAGCGACCCGTCGGGGAGCTTCACCTCGGCGGCCGCCAGTGCGCCGCCCGGAACCTCGAGTCGCTGCACGACACCCTCGTGGAACTCGAGCTCACCGTGCGCCGCGAGCTCGCGCATGCGCGCGACCGAGGCCGGCGCCGCCTTGAATTCGGGGCGCCGGTGCACGAGCGTGAGCTTGCTGGCCTTGCCGGCCAGCGCCAGCGTCCAGTCGAGCGCGGAATCACCGCCGCCGAGGATCAGCAGTTCCTGGCCGTGGAGATCCTCGGCCCGCCGCACCTTGTAGTGCACCACCGTGCCCTCGAGCGGCTCGGCGCCCTCGACGACCAGGCGCCGCGGCTGGAACGAGCCAACGCCGCCGGCAATCACGACCGCGCCGGCATCGAACTCGGTGCCGGCGGCGGTGCGCACGCGAAAGCGCCTGCCGTCCGGCGCCCGCCTGAGCTCGCGAACCTCCTCGCCGAGGTGGAATTCGGCGCCGAAGGGTTTAATCTGCTGCAGCAGGCGATCGACCAGTTCCTGCGCGCCGCAGTACGGCAGCGCGGGGATGTCGTAGATCGGCTTGTCCGGATACAGCTCCGTGCACTGTCCGCCCGGAGCCTTCAGCGTATCGACGATGTGCGCCTTAATGCCGAGCAGGCCCAGCTCGAACACCTGAAACAATCCGCAAGGACCGGCACCGACGATCACAACCTCGGTGACGATAGGCGCGCCCGCGGCGCCCGTGGCTCGGTCTGACACGGCTGGAATCTCCACTGGGCGCGGTTTCGCGGCGCGCGACGCGTGCAAATTGTACACGTCCGGCGCGGTGAACGGCCGCGGGGGTACACGCCGGAATGTTAGCATTCTGAACCATGCCGACAGTGCGCGTGGACACCGGCCTCGAAGCGCTCGTCGAGCGGCACCGGCTGCTCGCCGCTCCGTGCGCGCTGGCCACGATCGTTGCAACGGCCGGATCCACGTATCGCAAGGCCGGCGCGCGCATGCTGATCGAGGCGGACGGCCGGATCACGGGACTGCTGAGCGGCGGGTGTCTCGAACAGGATCTGCGCGAGCGGACGCGCGTGGTGCTCGACACGCAGCTCGCGGCGGTCGTCGAGTACGACATGCGCAGCATCGACGATGTGATCTTCGGCATCGGCGCAGGCTGCGAAGGCGCGATGCGCATCCTGGTCGAGCCCGCCCCGCGCGGTGGCGCAGCCGCGACCGCGCTCGAGCACGCGAGCCTGCTGACCCGCAGCGGCCATGGGGCGGCACTCGCGGTCGTGCACGAGGGCCCGGTGACCATGCTCGGCACCCGCGTCTGGCCGGCCCCCGGCGCGGTCCCGCTCGAGCCCGCGCTCGAGAGTTGCTGCGCGGAGGTGGTCGCGACCGAGACCTCGCAGAGCCTGCGCTTCCAGGACGAACACGGCCCGATCGAGGCCTGGATCCAGTACCTCGCACCGCCGCCGCGGGTGCTGGTGTGCGGCGCGGGTCCCGATGCCGAGCCGTTGGTGACGCTGCTCGGTACGCTCGGCTTTCCGGTCACGGTGGTGGACCACCGTCCTGCGTATGCAAGTCAGGCGCGCTTTCCGCGCGCCAGCGTCGTGCTCGGGCCCGCCGCTGCGCTGGCCCGCGATGTCGACCTGCGCGGCTTTGTAGCCGCCGTGGTCATGAGCCACCACCTCGCCTCCGACGCGCATTACCTGCGGGCGCTCGCCGCGAGCCCGATCTGCTACGTGGGCCTGCTGGGCCCGCGGCCGCGCCGTGAGCGGCTGCTCGGCGAACTGGGAGCCGCCGGGGGCGCGCTTGCGCCGCGGCTCCGAGGGCCGGTCGGGCTCGACATTGGGGCGGTGACGCCCGAGGCCATCGCGCTCGCGATCGCCGCCGAGATCCATGCGTTCGCGGCCGGCCACAGTGGCGGCCCCTACACGCGGCCCCGGCTGACGTCGTGAACCTGTCGCAGAGGATTCGCGATCACGGGCGTTCGGCTCGATTGCCAGACGGTACGCGCGTGTTTCTGCGGCCGGTGCGCGATGCAGACCTGTCGCACGCCAATGAGTTTTTCGCGCGCCTGTCGGACCAGACCAAGTACTTCCGCTTCATGACGCCGACACCGGCGCTGACCGAGGAGACGCTCGCGCAGTTCGTCGACGCGCTGCACCAGGCGCGGGCCGCGGTCGTCGTCGCGGTGGTGGAGCACGGCCACGAGCAGGAGCTGGTCGGCGGCGGCCGCCTGGTGCCGGTCAAGCGGCGCGGCACCTGCGAGTTCGCGCTGACGATCGTCGATGACTGGCAAGGCCGCGGCGTCGGCACTGTAGTGCTCCGGGAAGTCGTGCGTCTTGCGCGCCAGCTCGGCTATCGCCGGATCGAGGGCAGCGTCCTCACCATCAACGCCAAGATGCTGAAAGTCGCCCAGCGGCTCAAATTTGCGCTGCACAGCGACCCGGCAGATGCCGGCGTCACCCTCGTCTCCCGCTCCCTGCGGCCGTGACGTACCAGTCCGCCCTGCCGGCCCGGCGCGTCGATGCCGCCGGTCGACCGCACGTCGATTACCGCGCGGTCTGGCTGCTCGCGGGGCCGCTGATGGCAAACAGCGCCGTGCAGGCAACGCTGAACCTGACGGACACCTGGTTCATCAGCCGGCTGTCGACGACCGCGACCGCCGCGATGGCGGCGATTTATTGGGTAGTGCTGTGCGTGATCATCCTGCTCGGCGGCATTGGCATGGCGACCCAGACCTTCGCGGCGCAGGCTTTCGGCGCCGGCCGCCACGCGCGGGCCGCGCAGGCGGCGTGGTCGGGCCTCGTTGCCTCGCTGGCCGCAATTCCGCTGTTCGTCGCGATCGGCTTCCTGGGCGGCCCGCTGCTTGCGGTCCTGCACGTCGATCCTGAGGTGCGACGGCTGGCGCTCCAGTACTGGTGGCCGCGGCTTGCGGTCGCAGGGCCCCTCGGCCTGTTCGTGTGGACGCTGACGGGGTTCTTCAACGGCATCGGCCGCTCGCGCCTGACGCTGCTCGTGACGATCGTGATGGGCGTGGCGAACGTGCCGTTCAATCAGCTGTTTATTTTCAATCTTGGCCTCGGCATCGCGGGATCCGCATGGGGTACGGCGGCCGCCGAGGTGCTCGGCCTCGTGCTCGCGCTCGCACTCTTCCTCGCGCCGTCCGTGCGCCGCAAGCACCGCTCGCACCTGACGTGGCGGCGACTTGCGATCGCGCGCCAGTTCGCGGTCGGCCTGCCGATGGGCCTCAGCACGACGGCCGACCTGCTGGGCCTGGCCCTATTCCAGCTGATGCTCGTCTCGCTCAGCACCGTCGCCGGGGCCGCCACCCAGATCGTGATGATGATGACCTCGGTGGCCTATATGCCCGGGATCGGCATCGCGCTGGCCGGCACGACGCTGGTCGGTCAGTCGATCGGGGCCGGCGACGTCAGCTGGGCCGCGCGCGTCGGGAATGCGTGCATCCGGCTGGCGATGGGATTCATGGGCGTGGTCGGGATCCTGCTCGCCCTCGCCAGCCCCTGGCTGCTGCCGCTGTTCGTCAACGCCCGCGATCCGTTGGCGCCTGCGGTGCTGTCGCTCGGCCGCACGCTGATCTGGATGGCAGCGTGTTACCAGGTGTTCGACGGCCTCAACCTCGGAAGCAGCTTCAGCCTGCGCGGGGCGGGCGATGTGCGGGTACCGGCCCTGATCGTCGCGGTGCTGTCGTGGGGCCTGTGGGTGCCGCTCACACACATGCTCACGTTTGCACCCGGTGACGGGTGGGTGAAGTTTCTGCCGCAGTTCGGCTACGGGGCGGTGGGCGGCTGGGCGGTGTCGGTCGGCTACGTCGTGGCGCTCGGCGTCGGGCTCTGGCTCCGCTGGGCGTCGGGCGCCTGGCGCCGGATCCGTCTGCCACCACGCTGACGGGGCTGCCCTGTGCAGCCGGACGCCGGCCTCCGGGCCGGGAGCGAGCCGCGTCCGGGGGTGCGCCGCGGCGGTCCGCGCCTACAGATCACGCACGACGCGAAAACCGAGGTCCGCCTGCCGCAGGCCCTGGAGCTCGGCGCCGCGCGCCGCCGCACGCACGTCGGCGGGCCGGCTGGCCCAGGATCCGCCGCGTACGCCGCGCAGCTCGCAGCCGCCGGCCCATTGCCAGGCGCGCGCATCGGGCGGGCGGCCGCGGTAGCTCGCGGTGTAGCAGTCCTGCACCCACTCGCGGACATTGCCGAGCATGTCGTACAGATCAAACGCATTCGGCTTGAAGCTGCCGACGGGGGCCGTGTACGCGTGGCCGTCGCTGCAGCGCGCGTTCGGGTACGGGAACGCGAGCTCCACGACCGACGCGGCGTCGTAGACGTTGGCGTAGTCGCAGGCGAGTGACATCACCGAGTCCTCGTCCGAGTCCCGCGCGCCGAAGTAGCGCGGTCCCGTCGTGCCGCCACGCGCCGCGTACTCCCACTCGGTCTCCGACGGCAGCCGGTAGCTCTTGCCGGTGGTCTTCACGAGCCAGTCGACATAGGCCTTGGCGTCGTCCCAGCTGACGCAGACGACCGGTTCGTTCTCGGCCTGCTCAGCCGCGAAGCCGGGATTGCGCCAGCTGCGGTCGGACAGGCGCAGCCAGGCTCCACTGCGCGCGACCCGGCAGTCACCCTGCGTGGGGTACTGGGTGGCGCCGGCGAAGGCGCGGAACTCGGCGACCGTGACCTCGTATCTGCCGATCGCGTACGGACGCGCCATCGTCACCGCGAGCGGCGGCGACTCGCCGTGATCCCGGTCGACCTCGGCCGCGTCCGCGCTGGTGCCGAGCAGGAACTGTCCGGCCGGCACGACGATCATCTCCGGGCAGGTGGGGCAGTCACGAAATGCCCCGACTGCCGCGCCGGTCGTCGCCGACTGGGTAGCCGGGGTCGCCGGCGGCTCGGCCAGCACAGCCGTGGACACGAGGCACAGCAGCAGCCACGCGCGGCACATGTCAGCGCGGCTCCGCCCGACCATCGAGGTCGAGCGCGACCCGAAAGCCGACGTAATCAGCACGCTCGCTCGCCTCTCCCGATTCGCGGTAAGCACTGCGCGCGCGGTCGGCGGGCGACACCCAACTGCCGCCGCGCTGCACGCGGCGCTCGCACCCGCCCGTCCAGACCCAGGCACGTCCATCACGCGGCCGACCGACATAACTGTCGGTCGCGCAGTCTTCAACCCACTCCGCCACGTTGCCGATCATGTCATACAGCCCGAAGGCGTTCGCCCGGAGCGCGCCAGCCGGGGCCACGTCGATGTAGCCGTCCCGGCAGCGAGCGGGTTCCCAGCCGAAAGCGTAGACCTCGTGGCTGTCGAGATCGTGGACGTTGGCGAAGTCGCAGCCGTCGGCCGCCGCATCGCCCCACGGCCGCAGCGTGCTGCTGCCGGCACGGGCGGCGTATTCCCACTCGGCCTCGGACGGCAGCCGGTACGGCTTGCCGGTCCGCCGCGCCAGCCACTGCACGTAGGCCTTGGCGTCATTCCAGCTGACGCATGACACCGGGTGATCGTCGCGAATCTCGCGCGGCCGGCCAGGATTTTCCCAGCCGCGGCCGCGGTCGTCGCTGAAGCGCGCAAGGTTTTCGTCCCAGGTCCGGCACGGCCCGCGCACGTCGTAGCCCGAGTCGGCGATGTATGCACGGTATTCCCGGCGCATGAGTTCGACGCGGCCGAGTGCGAATGGCTTGGCGATCCTGACGATGACGGCCTGCGACTCGGCGCGCGTCGCCGGGACGCGCGGATCCGCGGTCGGAGTTCCCATGACGAACGTGCCCGCCGGCACGCGCACCATCTCCGGGCACTCCGGACAGTCGCGGAACGGAGCCGATGGATCGGCCGCGCGCGCCGCCGGCGGGATGCAGACGCCACCGCAGGCGACGACGAGCAGCGCGACACCCGTC